>BJFU01000041.1 GCA_014190035.1 Actinomycetes bacterium
ACTTGACGATGTTGACTAATCCAAGAAAACAACAATGTGCAATTAGGGTTATGTTTTAAATCCGTTGCTTTATCAGAATTCTTATTTGTGAAAAAGATGAAACCATTGTCATCTGCTGACTTTAATAAAACATTGCGAGCACCAGGTTGGCCATCTTTATTAACGGTTGCAAGCACCATGGCATTTGGTTCAGGTACTTGGTTTTTAATTGCTTCTTGTAACCAGTTGTTGAACTGAGCTAAGGGGTTGTGGGTTATGTCAGCCTCGTTTAGTTCTCCTTGTTCATAGGAGACTCTTAAAGATTCAAACCATTGTGTGGAATCAGACATATCCCGATTCCACCATGTTGAATCCTTTAGGCAAAGATAGAGATAGTGCAACTCCTCAAAGAGAAGGTGTGAAATGCCAGATTTCGTTCCCGGTCTAGAAGGAATTGTTGCGTTTGAAACAACTATTGCTGAACCAGATCGTGAAGGTGGCGCACTTAGATATCGCGGTGTAGATATTGAAGATTTAGTTGGTCGAGTTTCATTTGGTCCGGTGTGGGGATTATTAGTTGATGACAATTTTTCTCCAGGATTACCAATTCCTGATGTGCACCAAATTCCTTTTAGAACTGGTGATACTCGAGTAGATGTTCAAAGTGCTGTGGCACAACTTGCTGCTCGTTGGAAACTAAAACCAATGTTAGATATTGATCATGTTCAAATTAGAGAAGATTTAGCAAGAACAACAGCAGCAACTTTAATGTATGTTGCACAATCTGCTCGTGGTGAACAAACACCCGTTAGCGAAGAACACATCACAAATTCAAAAACTGCCGTTGAAAGATTTATGAAGAGATGGCGCGGTGAGCCAGATCCAAAACACATTAAGGCAGTTGATGCTTATTTTGTTTCAGCAGCAGAACATGGCATGAATGCTTCAACTTTCACAGCACGCGTAATTGCTTCAACTGGAGCAGATGTAGCAGCAGCAATTTCAGGTGCAATTGGTGCCATGAGTGGTCCACTTCATGGTGGAGCACCAAGTCGAGTGCTGCACATGATTGAAGAAATTGAAAAAGGAATAGACCCAACTACTTACATAAAGAAATTATTAGATTCTAAAGAAAGATTGATGGGCTTTGGTCATCGAGTTTATAGAGCACAAGATCCAAGAGCCAAGGTATTAAGAAGAACCGCTAAAGAATTAAATGCTCCTCGTTATGAAATTGCTGAAGCATTAGAAAAAGCAGCTTTGAAAGAATTGCATGAAAGACATCCAGAACGAGTATTAGAAACTAACGTTGAATTCTGGGCAGCCATTGTTTTGGATTATGCAGAAGTTCCAGCAAATATGTTTACTTCCATGTTTACTTGTGCACGTTTAGCTGGATGGTCAGCACACATTTTGGAACAAAAAAACACTGGCAAACTTGTTAGGCCTTCAGCCAATTACATTGGTAAAGGTCCACGTGCAGCAGATACTGTTGCAGGTTTTTCAGATAAAATAACTCCTTCTTATTAAATATGGGCAAAGAAATTCCTCATTTAGTAATACCTGAAAATCTAAAACCCCACGATGCACGCTTTGGTTCTGGTCCATCCAAAATAAGAGCAACCCAATTAGCTGCATTAGTTGCATCAAATCCTGATTATTTAGGAACATCTCACAGACAAAAAACTGTTAGAGATGTTGTTCAATCTTTAAGAGAAGGCTTAACTCAATTATTTAATTTACCCAATGATTATGAAGTAGTAATTGGAAATGGTGGCGCTACCGCCTTTTGGGATGCAGCCATTTTTGGTTTCATAAAAGAAAATGCCCAATTCTTATCCTTTGGTGAATTTTCTAATAAGTTTGCTCTTGCTGCACAAAATGCACCGTTTCTAAAAAATATTGAAATCATTAAATCTGAACCGGGGGACGCTCCAGATTTTCAACCAAATGATTCATTTGATGTTTATGCCACAGCTCATAATGAAACCAGTACTGGTGTGATGAAAGAAGTTAAAAGACCAAAAGCACAAGGTTTACATTTAGTTGATGCCACTTCCGCTGCTGGTGGATCAATGGTTGATGCAAAAGAATTTGATGTTTACTATTTTGCTCCCCAAAAATCTTTTGGCTCTGATGGAGGATTTTTTACCGCATTAATGAGTCCTGCCGCAATTGAAAGAATTAGTGAAATTAAAGCAACTAAAAGATGGATTCCACCGTTTTTAGATTTATCAATTGCTTTAGAAAATTCTCGTCTGCAACAGACTTACAACACCCCATCTTTAGCAACTATTCATATGTTTGAAAATCAAGTTTCCTGGTTTAACCAACAAGGTGGTCTTACTTGGTCTAGTAATAAGTCAAAGCAATCCACTGATTATTTATATGACTGGGCAGAAAAAAGAGATTTTGCTTATCCCTTTGTAGAGAAGAAAGAACTTAGATCAACTGTGGTAGCTGCTATTAATTTTATTGATTCAATTGATGCCAATGACATTTCAGCAATTTTAAGAGCAAATGGAATTGTTGACACGGATTCATATAAGAAAATTGGCAAAAATCAAATAAGAATTGGGGCTTTTCCTTCAGTGGAATTAAGTGATATTCAAGCTTTAACAAATTGTGTTGATTGGATAGTGGAACACCTCTAGTCTATTTTTACTACTTATTGACTGTAAAGAGTCCAAATTTTTAGTCAACAAATTGATTACTACGAGTAAAATTTGCCACATGACTTTATTAGATACAGAAATTAAGCATCGAAGATTAGCTTTTGGTTCATGTATTAAGTCTTTAAGATTAAAAGCAAATTTAAGTCAAGAAAAGTTAGCCCAAATAGCAGAAATCGATCGTAAATCTGTTTCTAGAATTGAAAATGGTCATCTCTCCCCCTCAATGGATATTTTGTGGGCAATAGCTGATGCTTTGAAAATGGATGCTTATGAATTATTACTTCCCATGGCACACGGGAATCTTTCTAGAGAGCTTGAATTAAAACGGCGATAACTAGACCAAATAACACAAGTAATGTGACTAATCTTCTGGTCTTAAAGTTCATGGTTCAACTCTACTCAAGAGTTGTTTGTATACTTTTATCAAATAGGTGGAGAGTATAAAAATGACTGAATATCAAATAACTAGTTGGCGAGTAATTCCTTCTATGGTGGTAGCCCGCGAAGGTGACAAAACTGTTAAATCACAATTGCCGATGAGATTTCAAGAAGCAATTGATGAAGCAGCAATGAGACTGGGTGAATCAGATGCTGATTCATATATGGATGGTTGGACACGATCTGAATGGATTTCTATAGAAGGAGATCCGGCTACAATTGTGGAACAAGTTGTTGCTGGAATAGAGAATGATTTCTCCGAGGCTCGCCTCGCTGCAGTGCTTGATGAATTAGGACCAAAACAAAACTAATTATCTAGTTACGCGGAGAAAAAACATGTCAAATATTTATGAATTATTGGATCAAGGTCAAACATTAATAAGCGATGGTGCCATGGGCACCATGTTGCAAGATGCAGGTTTAACCGATGGTGGTGCACCTGAATTATGGAACGTAGAACATCCTGACAAAGTAGCTGACATTCTTGATCAATATGCCAAGAATGGTGCCAATCTTTTAACCACTAATACTTTCGGTGGCACTAAACCAAGATTACAAATGCATCAATTAGAAGAACGAGTTTTTGAACTAAACAAAGCAGCAGCAGAGTTAGCTAAAAAAGTTGCTAGTAAATATCCAAATTGTTTTGTAATGGGTGATATTGGTCCAAGTGGTGAACTAATGGAACCAATGGGCACATTAACAATTGACTCTGCCAAAGAAATATTTGCTGAACAAATTAAGGGTTTAGTGGCAGGTGGTGTTGATGGAATTTTAATTGAAACCATGAGTGATTTAAGTGAAGTAGAAGCTGCGGTAAAAGCAGCTCAAGAAGTAGCGCCTGGTTTACCAATTGCTGTTACTTTTTCTTTTGACACCAATTTAAGAACCATGATGGGTGTAAAGCCTGAAATGGCTGTGAAAACTATTTCTGCATTAGGAGTAAGACTTATTGGTGCAAACTGTGGACGTGGCACTGATGAAATGAAAATCATTGCGCAAGAATTAACTTCAGCTAGACAACCTGGCACATTCATCATGACTCAATCAAATGCAGGTTTACCAAAACTTGTGGGAGATGAATTTATTTATGATGGAACTCCTGAAGAAATGGCTAAGTACGCTCAAGAAATGAAATCTTTTGGCGTCAATGTTATTGGTTCTTGTTGTGGTTCCACACCACTTCACACCAAAGCAATTAGTGAAGCAGTTAAATAGTCATTAATGGATAGCGAAGAATACTTAGTTAATAGACCAGATCTTGGGGATCGAACCGAAGTTCAAGCTGGTGAATTTTATCCAGTTGTTGGAGTTGGTCCTCATCCTTTGCCTTGGCCAACTGGGGAACAATACGATCCTGAATATTTAGAAAATGGCGATAAACGAAATATTTTAGATCAATATCGCTATTGGTCAGTGGCAGCAATTGTTAAAGAATTAGATAAAAGACGTCATCCTTTACACATTGCAATTGAGAATTGGCAACATGATTTAAATATCGGCTCCATTGTCAGAACTGCTAATGCCTTTAATGCTCAAGGTGTGCACATCATTGGTAAACGTGATTGGAATAAAAGAGGCGCAATGGTGACTGATAAATATCTTCATTTACATCACCATCCCACCCCACAAGATTTTGCTAACTGGGCTAAAGAAAATAATGTGCCCATCATTGGCATTGATAACGTTGAGGGTTCTAAAGAATTAGAAACTGCCAAATTACCAAATCCTTGTGCATTACTTTTTGGTCAAGAAGGACCAGGATTATCTGATGCTGCAATTGCAATGTGTGAAGTAACTTATGCGATTAGACAATATGGATCAACTAGATCAATGAATGCCTCAGCAGCTGGTGCTATTGCTATGTATGCCTGGGCAATGCAACACTTGAAGCATTAATCTCTGCAACAATTTTTTCGCAATATTCATTGGTAATTCTGTTGCCTCTTGAATCTAGAATTATCTCTTTATCAAGATCAATATCTTTACCAAAAATGATTTCGTTAACTTTTAGGTATTTCGATATCTGGTCGGCATAGCGTGAATTATTAAAATTTTTGTAGATAAAATTACTCCAACGATTTCTAACTCCAAACCACGCAGATCCAAGCCAACCCATTTGATCCTTCTTCCATTTATTTCGGTTCTTTGAAGGTAGACCTTTTTTCTTGAGGTGTCTACCCATTAACGCAAGATTTAAAGTAAGGCGTTCATTTACTCACTTTTCCTGGGGAAAACTAACAATTGTGGATAACTTTATTAATATCCAAAAGGATTACTTTTGTTAATGCAAGTTTGTTAATTTGGCTTTAAGATTTGATTCAAGATGGCAAATATAAGAATTCTTCTTCCTGACCAACTGGGTTCTCATTTCCATGATGATCATGATGGAAAAATCATCATTCTGGTTCCATCTCAAGACTTATGGAACAGAAAAATGCATAGAGCAAAAGCTCAATGGTGGTTAAGTGCCATTTTGCATAAAAAAGAAGAACTAGGCTCTCGTTGCCAAATTATTGAATGTGAATCTGTTCTTGATTTTGCTAAAAACTTTAAAGAAAAAGCCTCAGTAATTGCTCCTACCAGTTTTGCTAATCGCAAAGCTTTTATGAATAAAGATAACTTTGAAAAACTCCCCTCCCGAGGTTTTGTGACAAGTGAAAAAGACTTTGCCAAATGGTTTGAACCTAGAAAAGATAAAAGACTTCGCCTAGAGGATTTCTATCGTCACGCTCGAGTTTTGCATTCAGTGTTAGTTGATGCCCATGATGAACCAATAGGTGGTGCTTGGAATTTTGATGCCGATAACCGACAATCTCCACCCAAGAATCAAACCAAATTGGATCTAAAAAAAGCTTATTACCCTTCAGAAGATGAAATAGACAAAATTGCTCGAAAGAAAATCAATGACCTAGAAAAACAAGGTTATGTTTTTATTGGCAAAGATGAACTACGCGAATTTGCTGCCACCGAATCTGAAGCTAACAAAGTGTTTAAAAACTTTATTGAAACAAGACTTCATGCCTTTGGTCCGATGGAAGATGCATCGCTAACAAATGATTGGCATATGGCCCATTCCTTAATGTCTGCTCCATTAAATATTGGATTACTTGATCCAATGAAACTAATTAGAGCCGTAGAGAAAGAACACAAAAATGGTGCGCCTATTGCATCAGTTGAAGGATTCATCAGACAAATCATGGGCTGGCGAGATTATGTGTGGCATCTGTATTGGTTATTTGGTGAAAATTACACCAAAGACAATAACTATCTAAAAGCAAATAATAAATTGCCTGAATGGTTAGAAAACCTTGATACTAAAAATGTTAAAGCGAATTGTTTAAAAACAGTAGTTTCAGATTTAGAACAACGAGCTTGGGTGCACCACATTCAAAGACTGATGATGTTGGGAAATTGGTGCATGCAACAAGGAATAAATCCGCAAGAGTTAGTTGATTGGTTTGATCGTTTATTTATTGATGGTCATCCTTGGGTAATGGCAGCAAATGTTATAGGAATGAGTCAATATGCAGATGGTGGAAAAATGTCCACCAAGCCCTACACAAGTGGTGGCAGCTACATAAACAAAATGAGTAATTTTTGTGGAGGTTGTGTTTATAAACCAGATGTCAGAGTTGGCAAAGATGCCTGTCCATTCACTGCAGGTTATTGGAAATTCTTAAATACCCACAAAGATAAATTCGCCAAAAACCCTCGCATGAGCCAAGGAGTTAATGGTTTAAAGAGATTAAAAGATTTAGATCAACTACTGAAAGAAAAATCAAATACTATTTAGTTAATTAAGAAATTTGCCATTGCTAGATAAATTGGAATACCAAAAACTAAGTTAAACGGAAAAGTAATTCCTATACTGCAAGTAAGAGCTAGTCCTAATTTTTCTTTTGGCAAAGCAATTGAAACAGCTGCAGGGGCAGCGATATAGGAAGCACTTGCTGAAAGTACAGCTAACAATGCTGTTCCGCCATAACTCATTCCAGCAAGAGAACCTGCAATTGCACCAATTAAACCTGCAAAGATTGGAAAAATTATTGCAAAAAGTACTAAACCAAATCCTGCTTTGAAAACTTCATTTAATTGATTTCCTGCTAAATATCCAAGTTGTAGGAGGAACAAAACTAGGAATCCATTTAAAAGATCAACAAAGAATGGCGATACTTTTTGGTATCCATTATCTGTAGCAAGAAATCCTACAAATAATCCACCTACTAGCAATAACACAGTTTTACCAAGCAATATTTCTTGGAAGGTTTTACCCCAAGAAATATTTGTTTTGTAATTTTGACTTGCTAAATAAATTCCCACAACAAGGCCTGGTACTTCCATAATTGTTAACAAAGCTGTGGAGTAGCCCTCAAAGAAAATACTGTTGTTTTCTAAATACAAAACTGCCGCAGAAAAAGTAACCAGTGATGTTGATCCATAATGAGCAGCTAATGCTCCTCGTTGGCTAACAGATAGATACTTAATAGTTTTCAAGATGTAAAAAGCCAGAAATGGTATGAGGGATCCAACTAAAAGTGTAGCTAGGCTTGGTTTGATTATTTCTGGTAAGGAAACTTCTTTTAAAGCATGGCCTCCTTTAAGTCCAATACCAAGGAGTAAATAAATAGAGATCAGTTGATAAATAGATTCAGGAATTCTTAAATCACTCTTAAATCGAGCTCCAATAAAACCCAGAATGAAAACTAGAACTGCCACCGAGGTGAGGTTGTTTATTGCAATTGAGAGATCCATAAGTTACTTAATATTTAATCACAGATCTATTTATCTTGATTGTTCTTAGCCTTCAAGAGGTTCTAGTTTTCCATTTCCCACGTTATAAATAGCCCCACCAACAACCACTTCTTCATTTAGCAGAGGAAAATTTCGAATTTTATGCAAATCTTCTAATAATGCTTTCTTCTGATCTTTCACAGTTTTAAACTCAATTGAAGAAGTATCAATCCCGTATTGGGCATTAATCTCATTATGAATATCTGCTTCATCTCCATTAGCCATTCGACAATCTGTGTGGGGCATAACTAAAATTCTTTTCACACCCAATAAGTAGCTGGCAAGAACTAGGGTTCTTAAAACGTCATCAGTAACTCTTGCTCCTGCATTTCTTAAAATCTTGGCATCCCCTGGTTTCATCCCCACCACGGCTAAAGGTGAAATTCTTGAATCCATGCAAGTAATAATTGCTAAACCTTCTTTAGCAGTTCCTGTTAGTTCTTCATGTTCAAAGTTTTCTACAAAAGATTTGTTGCTGTTTAAAACATCAGCAAAAACATCTCTGAATAATGAGTCAGTATTACTCGGATTTCCTATAGGCACAAGGGCGATATTAGCAGATTAAAAGCAGGTGCATTCCATTTCTGGATGGAAAACTCATGGGTTTGTGTTTTTAACAATTTTATTAATTTGAATTCGTAAGCAAAGGAGGCATCTAAAACGTAAATCAATCTCGCCCAGACTTAACCCATTGTCTTAGTAAATCTGGATTTACTCCACCTGATCTAGATAAAACTAGGCTTCTTAAAATCTGGTTCTGGTCAACTATCTCATCTTCATAACAATCCATCTTTAATGTTTCTTTATTCTTTAGTGAATTCTTGATTCTTTTCATGTCTCTAATTTATATTAATAGTAATTTTTGTCAACTTTTTTACTGATTTGTAATCCTTTTGATTTAAAACTATTTTGATTTATCACTTTAAGGATGTATATTTATAAATAGCTAAACATCCTGTTGTTTAGAAGTGAACCGGGCGCCTAACGTTGTAGAGTGGGTAGACCCGGTTTCGCGCTTTAGATATTATTTTTTCTGCCAATTTACCTCTCCCTTAAGCAAACAAACCAGTTCTATGTCCTAAAATAGAAGCAAAACAAGGAGAATAAATAAATTGAATAACTTCATCACCCCAGCAACTAAAGCTGTACAAAAGTGTTTACAAAACTATGCTGTTTT
>BJFU01000042.1 GCA_014190035.1 Actinomycetes bacterium
AAAAAAAGTGTTTGGGAAGTCGTAAGTGATGGACTTGATTTTATTAAAGTAGGAAATGTTGAAATTCCTTCTCGTGCATATGTTTCAACATTTGGTTTCAAAGGCCATGATCAACAAAAAGCTGCAGGTGTTTTATCAGGAGGAGAAAGAAATAGATTAAATCTTGCTTTGACTCTTAAGCAAGGTGGAAATCTTTTACTACTTGATGAACCTACAAATGATCTTGATGTTGAAACTTTGGGAAGCTTAGAAAACGCACTCCTTGATTTTCCAGGCTGTGTGGTGGTTATTTCCCACGATCGAATGTTTCTAGACAAGATTGCAACACACATGTTGGCCTATGAAGGTGACTCTCAGTGGTTCTGGTTTGAAGGAAACTTTGATTCTTATGAAAAGAATAAAGTTGAACGCTTAGGTGCCGAAGCAGCTCGTCCTCATCGTGCAACTTATAGAAAATTGACCCGAAACTAATACTTTGACCACAAAAGTAGCACTTGGCCCAGATGAAGTTAGATCACTTAAAGTTCTAGTTGAAAAATTAAGTTTTTGGGATTATCGAGCAATAGTTAGATTGCAAATCAAAAATAATAATTTAGGAATTTTTGGATCAACTCCATTTAATTGCTTAGCATTCTTAGCTCTTCCTTTGAGCAAAAATTATGACGAGATCGATTTAGTAATGAATGCCGCAGAACTTGTTAAGCAACTAAAGGAAGAAAGTGTTACCGAAATAGATCTGATTGATTCCAATAAACCAGCACCTGAACTTGCATTACTGCCACCAAGTGGACCTTGGATGCCAGGGGAGAAGGGAATGGCAGGAGATCTTTTACCTGTTGTAAAAGAAAGATTAGAAAAATTAAAGGCCCAAGTTGAACCATTAGAAATGTTGGCAAGTGAAACTACAAAAGATGCTGTCACTGAAGCTGCCTGGAATGAAAACTTATGGGGTGGAATTCCTTTTGGTGCATTAAATGTGGCAGCAGCAATAGGAATGTTAGCTTTTCCCGGTGCTCGAATAAATGCTGCAACTTGTCAAGGCTGGAAAAGATTTGTAACGCCAAGTGGTCAAGTATTTGTTAGACCTCAAAAAGCGGTAAGAACTTTACTTTCAGTAGTTAAATAATTCCATCAGTTCTAGTGTTAACCATTGAATCTGCAGCCATTTGTAAATAGTTCCATAATTTAGTTCTGTTTTCATCCGTAATTTGCTGTTTATCTAGAGCAATAGTCATATTTTTCAGCCATGAATCTCTGGCTGCAAAATCAATAGGAAATGCAGCATGGCGCATTCTTAAACGGGGATGACCGCGAAGTTCAGAATAAGTTCCAGGCCCACCCCAATATTGCATTAAAAACAAAGTTAAACGCTCAATTGCTCCGTCTAAATCATCTTCCGGATACATCGGTTTAAGGATTGGATCATTAATTATTTCATGGTAAAAATCTTTAACTAAACTTGTAAAGAAGTCCTTGCCACCAAAATTATCGTAATCAGTTGCCATGCTTATTTTTCATAGCTACTTTAGCAATATTTCGACACATTCCTGGAAAAACTAATCCGTGGAATGGAATAATTGACCACCAATATGCATGACCTGCTAAACCTTTAGGATAAAAAATTGCTCTTTGAGTTAATTTGCATTTGTTTTCATTTATCTTTTCAATTTTGAATTCCAACCAAGCTTTTCCTGGCATTTTCATTTCAGCACGAAGTCTTAATAAATTATCTGGAATTCTTTCTTCCACTCTCCAAAAATCTAGAGTTTCTCCAACATGCAAAGTGTTTGGATCTCTTCTGCCCCTTCTTAAACCAACACCGCCAACTGCTCTATCCATCAAGCCTCTTATTTCCCAAGCCCAATCAAGTGAGAAATATCCATGTTCACCTCCAATTGCTTCAACAACTTTCCAAACTTCATGATTGCTTGCATCAACTTCAGCCGTTCTAACATCTTGATATAAAGATCCGCCAGACCATTCAGGATCACTTGGCATTGGTTCTGATGGCACACCTGGAATTGATGCACTGGACCAACGAGTAGAAACTTGAGCATCTCTTACTCGAATCAATGCAAGATCTACTGCTTTATCAAAAGTCGTTAAACCCTCACTTGGATCTGGTAAATATTTCTTAATGTCACTTTCTTGACAAATTACTTCGTTAATCAAACTTCGAACTAAGGGTTTAGCAATTGAACCGGGAACTGGTGTTACAAGTCCCACCCACAAACTAGAAAGTCTAGGAGTCAATAGTGGAACTGGAATAATTATTCTTTTTCTTAAATCAGCAACTCTGGCATAGTGTTCCATCATTTCTTTGTAAGTGAAAATATCATTTCCACCGATATCAAAAGCTCTATTTACATCATTACTAATTGAAGCTGCTCCAACTAGGTAATACAAAACATCGCGTACCGCAATTGGTTGAATTTTGGTTTTAACCCACTTAGGGGTAATCATTATTGGTAGGCGCTCTGTTAAATAGCGAAGCATCTCAAAAGAGGCAGAACCAGATCCGATAACAACACCGGCCCTTAATTCAATTGTGGGAACTCCTGAATTTCTTAAAATCTCACCTGTTACTTTCCTAGACTCTAAATGTTGAGAAAGTACTTGTTTTGGAATTAATCCACCCAAGTAAATTATTTTTTGAATATTGTTATTTTTTGCAGATTCAGCAAAAAGCTGCGCCATTTTGGTTTCAATATCAACAAATTCTGGGCCTTGGTTTAAGGCATGTAATAGGTAATAAGCGACATCCACATTTTGCATTGCGCGGTTAACGTCTGAAATATCTAATGCATCTCCAGAAATTACTTCAACTTGATCAAACCAGGCCATATCTCGTAGACGATCTGGAAATCTTGCTAAAACTTTTACTTTGTAACCGGCAATTAATAACTCACGTACTAAACGACCACCGATGTATCCGGTTGCTCCGGTTACTAAACAAGTAGCAGGTTGACCATTTGAATTGGTTCTGATTTTTTGTGAATGTTCGATGCTCATAGGTAATAGTTTGCCTGTTAACTGAGATTAAAGCGACTTAAGGTTTGAATTAACGCTGGTTGGGATTGTTTGGAGGCATTCCTGAACTGGTTGGGAATGGTCTGGCCAGAATTGGAACCCTAATTCCTGCTTTATCAAATGCACCTTTAAGTTTTTCTCTTATTTCTCGAGCTGTTTGCATTGGTTGATCTGGTGCGGTTTTGGCAACAATTCTTACAAATATTGCATCTCCTGCAACCTGTTCCACACCGGCATATTGCGGTGCGCCAAGTAACATTCCTGAAAAAGCTGGATCATCTAACATTTCTTTACCAATTCGATCAATTACAACTCTTACTTTTTCTAAGTCTTCGTCGTAAGCAACTGGTACATCTACTGTTGCCACAGTCCAACCTTGACTTCTGTTTGCAACTCTTAAAATTTCCCCGTTTCTTACATACCAAACCACGCCACCCATATCTCTTAATCGAGTGACTCTTAAATCGACTTCTTCAACTGTGCCAATGGCTGGACCTAAATCAACAACATCGCCTACGCCGTATTGATCTTCTAAAATGATAAAGATTCCAGCAAGGAAATCTTTAATTAATGTTTGCGCACCAAAACCTAAAGCAACTCCTGCCACCCCAGCACTTGCCAATAATGGAGCAACATTAAAACCAACAACACTTAACGCCGACATAATTGCCACAGTCCAGATAACTAATGCTGAAGCGCTTCTAAATAGTTGGCCAACAGCTTTTACTCTTTGAACTGTTCGCTGTTGCATAACCATGGCTGATAACTCAGCGGTGTTATCAGCAAGTCTTTTGTATTGAGGCGCTTTTTCGTTTGCTCTATTTATCGCAGTCTTTACAAATCTAGAAATCGCTATTCGAACTACTGTATTTAGAAATATTGCAATACCAAAAATTAAAATTACTTGAATGGGCATGCTTCCCAGATAGCCACTGAGGGTATCTGTTAACGATTTAGCATTTTGGAACATATGCACAAGGTTACCTATAGATACCCCAATTTTGTGGTTATGACAGATGAGTAAAGTTGTATTTATGCTGAAGAAGTCAAGAATTACCATTTCTATCGCTTCGTTAAGTACTTTTTTATTAATCAATTCTCAGCCAGTATTTGCGGCGATTAGAGATGATGGCGATGAACCAGGTGTTGCAATTTCAGGAGCTGCAACTGTGGCACTCTTCATTGGATTTCCATTATTGATCATAGGTTTAATTTCTTTGGCAATTCTTGCTCCACAATGGTCGAGAAAAGCAAGACGAGAATCAGGATTTGTTTCTCACACAGAAACCTGGTGGCTCAATGGCCCAGGGGATGAAGCAAAACATGTTGAACTTGAAGCAAGTGACGAAGATTTAGGTGCACTAATTTTGAAGGCAGGTGGCGTAAGTGCCAAGTGGTGATTTCTTCACAACAGATGAACAAAACCAAATAGCAAAGTCAATTGCTGCTGCAGAAGCAAGCAGTGATTTAAATTTCAGTTTATACGTGGGCGAATTAGAAGAAGGTCGTAAAGATGCGATCAAACTACACAAAAGACTAGAAAACAGTTCTGCAACTGTTTTGGTTTGTGTTGATTTACAAAATCATGCAATTGAGATCGTAACTGGAAGTTATGCATCTTCTACAGTAGATAATCAAGCTTGTCGATTAGCTGCAGTTTCTATGGCCAATGCTTTTGCAATTAATGATTTTGTTGGAGGATTCAACCAAGCTTTTTCAGTCCTAGGCGCACATGCCTATCGACCAAAATCAATGACCGACGTTTAAAACTATTTATCGACCGCTTGTGCTCTTAAAGCACGAGCTAAAGAATCTCTTTGTTCAATAATAATTCTTCTGGCACCAACTGCAAGATCTTTATTTTCATTCAAGAATTTATCTGACTTATCAATTACTTCTTGGGTAATATTTGAACTAGGAAATAGTCCTGTTACAAGTGATTGACCAATTTCATGGGTTCGAGAATTCCATAATTTCTCAACTGAAGCAAAATACTTATCAATGAAGTTCTTCATAATTTCAGCATGATCTATGTAAGACAATCCACCAAGTGCTGCGTGAATTTCAGAGTTTGGCAAAGAGTCATTGGTGGTGACAAGAGTCCAGGCAATTTCTTTTGCTTCAAGTGTTGGAATTGCAGCACGAGCTCCTGCTGCATGTTCTCTACCCATGGCTGTGTCATCACGTTTTAATTCTTCTTCAATTGCTGATAAACCACGTTTTCCAGTCACAACCAATCTACGAAGCAGTGTCCAGCGAAGATCAGTATCAATATTTAGTCCAGTAATTTTCTCTTTACCGTCAAGAATTTCTGCGACTCTATTTATTTGAGTTTCAGTGGTGGCAACAGCGCTAAATGTTCTAACTAGAGCAAGTTGTCGATCAGATCCATTTTCTGCTTGAGCTAGCAGATTTTGTATTCCATCAGCAAATTTTGTGTTGTAGGTAATTCTGTTTTTTCGATCAGCATAAACATCAATGGCACTTCGACATTGCATTAATACTTGTTGGACAAGTCCAATATCTGTTTCTGCAGCAAGGCCTGACAAAACTAAATCTAGATATTTTCCTGTTCCAACTTCACCATCTCGAACCATGTCCCAGACCGCACCCCAAATTAGTGCTCTAGAAAGAGAAGAATCAATTGAGGCAATTTCTTTAGTGGCAGTATCAAGCGATACTTCATCCAAGCGAATTTTTGCGTAAGTTAAATCATCATCATTGACAAGAATTAACGCCGGTCTTTTAAGTCCAATTAGTTCTTTAACTTCAGTTACTGCTCCTTCAACATCAATTTCAAATCTATTAGTGCGAACTAATTTATTTCCTTGTTTTTCATACGTTCCAACGGCTAAGCGATGTGGACGAAGTACTGGAGGTAAATCTGGTGGAGAACTTGGTGGTTCTTGATTAATTATTGCACTGGTAATTACATTTTTGTCATCAGTTTTAATAACAGGTCTTAACAATGTTGCCCCAGATGATTTCAACCAGAGTTCAGTCCAGGAATCTAGATCTCTACCTGAAGAAATTGATAACTCTTTTAATAAGTCTGAAAGTTCTGTATTTTTCCAAGCATGCTTATCAAAATAAGCTTTTAGTCCTTTCAGGAAATTTTCTTCCCCAACCCAAGCCACAAGTTGTCTTAACGCTGAAGCACCTTTGGCATAAGTGATGCCATCAAAGTTTTCATAAACTGAATCAAGATCAGGCATATTTGCGGCAATTGGATGAGTTGAAGGAAGTTGATCTTGGCGATAAGCCCAAGCTTTTCTTTGCACATGAAATAAAGTCCATGCTTCGTTATATTTTGTAGCCCCAGTACTTGCCCAATGTGCCGCCCATTCAGCAAATGATTCATTAAGCCAAAGATCGTTCCACCATTTCATGGTGACTAAATCACCAAACCACATATGAGCCATTTCGTGCAATATTGTGTTAGCTCTTGATTCATAAGCAGTTCTGGTAGTTCTTGATCTAAAAATGTATTCGTCTCTAAAAGTTACACAACCCACATTTTCCATGGCACCAGCATTAAATTCTGGAACAAATACTTGATCATATTTTGGAAATGGGTAGCCAACTTGAAATTTATCTTCAAACCAGGCAAAGCCTTGTTTGGTTATTTCAAATATTTCTTCATGGTCAAGAAATTCTGATAGTGAAGGTCTGACAAATACTGCTAATGGATAAGTGCCGAATTTACCTTTATAAATATCAGTTTTCTTAAAATAAGGGCCTGCACATAATGCATAAAGATATGAAGACATCGTTGGAGTAACTGCAAAACTCCAAGTAGACATTTCTTCATTTACTTTCACACTTGCCGGAGTTGGTGAATTACTAATTAGTGTCCACTTAGAAGGAGCAGTAACAGTAAGAGCCAAAGTTCCTTTAATATCAGGTTGTTCAAAAACTGGAAAAACTCTTCGAGAATCTGCAACTTCAAACTGGGTATAAATATAAACTTCGTTATCAACTGGATCTATGTGTCTGTGTAGACCTTCACCGGTATTCATATAAGAACAATTGGCTTTAACTTGAACAGTATTTTTGTCTTTTAAGTTTGTTAGTTTTATTCGAGTGCCATCAAATACTTCAGAAACTTTTAATTCTGAACCGTTTAGCCATACAGAATCAACTTGGGGAGAAATTAAATCAAGCCAAGTTTCAGTTCCGTTTTGAGCCTCAAAATTAATTGAGGCTACACAGGAAAATGTGTCACCAAGACCATCAATAGTTAATGCCACTGTGTAAGAAGGATTTTTTACAACTCCAGCACGAGATTGAGCCTCAGCCCTGGTGATGTTTAAATTTTTACTCAAGTTTTCCTCTATTTAATACAGTAGTAACCAATCTTGACACGTTACCCTTAACCGGGCTCTAGGCTGGGGGAAACAACTTCAATGAAAAGGAACAAGTTCAACAAATGACGACAAAAGCTAAATTTTGGTTTGATCCAGCTTGCCCATGGGCGTGGATGACTTCTCGTTGGATTTTAGAAGTGCAATCTCAAAGAGATATTGAAGTTGAATGGAATATTTTTAGTTTGGCAGTTTTGAACGAAGGACGAGAGTTAACTCCTGAATATCGTGCCCGTATCGATAAAACTTGGGGATCGGTAAGAGTTATCGCTGCAGCAAAAAGAAAAAATGGTTATGAAGTAGTTCTTCCGCTTTATACAACGATTGGAAACCTATTTCATCCTGGAGCAAAACCAATTGAAAAAGAAACAAACATCGAAGCATTGAAAATAGCAAATCTAGATGCATCTTTAATTGATGCTTATGACTCAAAAGATTTTGATCAAGATTTAAGAGATTCCACCAAAGCAGCACTTGATTTAGTGGGAAGTGATGTGGGAACTCCAGTAATTTCTGTTGAGGGTGTGGCATTTTTTGGTCCAGTAATTACTCCAGCTCCCAAAGGTGCAGATGCACTAAAGCTTTGGGATGGCGTTGTGGCAGCAGCAAGTGTGCCAGGATTCTTTGAATTAAAACGCACCAGAACTGCTCGACCACAATTTTAAATTAAGGAAAAAGTATGAAAATTCATTTAGGTTGCGACCATGCTGGATTTGAATTAAAAGAAAAAATAGCACAGCATTTAAAAAATAAAGGTCATGAAGTAATTGATCATGGTGCAAAAACTTATGACGCTCTAGATGATTACCCAGTTTTTTGTTTTCTCGCAGCCCGAGCTGCAGCCAAAGATTCAAGTTCACTGGCAATTGTGATAGGTGGATCGGGAAATGGTGAACAAATTGCTGCTAACAAAATAAAAGGAGTTAGAGCAGCTCTTGCTTGGAGCACAGAAACTGCAAAACTTGCTCGCGAGCACAACAACGCCAATGTCATAGGACTTGGTGGTCGTATGCATTCTGAATCTGAATCATTAGCCATTGTTGATGCCTTTATAGGTACAGATTTTTCAAATGACGAAAGACATATTCGAAGAATTAATCAATTAAGTGATTATGAATCAAGTGGCAAAATGCCACCGCTACCGAATTAGATTTTCTTTTATTTTGGAGCGGGTGACGGGAATCGAACCCGCATAGCCAGCTTGGAAGGCTGGAACTCTAGCCATTGAGCTACACCCGCAAAAGAATGCATGTTCATCTTAGGATTTCACTATTTCTGAACCTCACAGCAGAGTCATTAGCGTAAACAACTACGATTGAACAGCGCTCGCGGGGCGTAGCGTAGTGGCTAGCGCGCCTGCTTTGGGAGCAGGAGACCGGGAGTTCGAATCTCCCCGCCCCGACAAAAAAGAAAAAATAAATCAAGGAGTGAATTAATAAATTGAAAAGCACAATAGAAAACCTGACACCAACTCGAATTAAAGTTCAGGTGGAAGTGCCGTTCTCAGAATTAAAACCAAGCCTTGATGCTGCGTACCAAAAAATTGCTAGCCAA
>BJFU01000043.1 GCA_014190035.1 Actinomycetes bacterium
TCCACTTGGAGCATCAATTTTATTTGGGTGATGATATTCAATAATTTCTGCGGAGTCATAAAACTTGGTAGCGGCTTTTGCAAATCGCATCATCAAAATTGCACCAATTGAAAAATTAGGTACTAAACGAAGAGATATTCCACTTTTAGCTTGAAGCATTTTTCGCACTTTTGCAATTTTTTCTTCATTAAATCCAGTGGTTCCAACAACAGGTGAAATTCCTGCTTCAATTAATAATTCAAGATTTTTCATGACTGAATCTGGTGTTGTGAAATCTACAGCGACTTGTGCGCCAGAATTTTTTACAACATTAAAATCATCATTTTGATCAATGCTTGCTACAAGTTCTAAGTCAGAAGCATTCGATATAGCTTTAACAACTTCAGCACCCATACGGCCCTTAGAGCCAAGGACTGCAACTTTAATTGTCATGAAACTAGACTACAAGGTCCTTAAATTGATCCTTGTCATTAAAGCTACCTACTACACAAAGTAAACCTTTTTGTGCGAAAAGTTGTGCGGCCAGAGCCTTAATATCTTCTAAGGTGACTTCATCTATTTTATTAAGTGTTTCATCAAGAGACAAATATTCTCCATACAACAATTCACCCTTAGCAATTCTGGTCATACGGGCATTGGTTTCTTCTAGTCCTAGAACTAAACCACTGCGCAATGCGCCTGTACCGCGCTTTAATTCGTCTTCTGTTATTCCATTAAGAGCTACATCTGCTAATTCTGTTTTAATCATTTCAACAACTTCATTTACTTTTTCTTTGGTAGTTCCGGCATAAACTCCAAATATTCCAGTACCGGTGTAGTGATGTGCAAATGAATAAACCGTATAAACAAGTCCACGTTTTTCTCTAATTTCTTGGAACAATCTTGACGACATTCCCCCACCAAGGGCAGCACTTAAAACTGCAATTACGTAACGTTTTTCATCGTGTCGATCAAGACCTGGAACACCCCACACTAAATGAGCTTGTTCAGTATCTTTTTTAACTACTTTTAAACCAGTGCCAACTGTCGATAATTTTTCAGAAGTTCTTGGGTCCAGTGGTTTTACCCCGGATTTATCCCAGTCAGTATTTTTCATTGATTCAATAATCATTTCAACTGCTTGATCATGATCAACATTTCCAGCTATAGAAATAATTGTTCTTTCAGGTGAGTAATACTTTTTGTAAAATCCATAAACTTGCTCTCTAGACATATCGGTAATTGATTTTCTAGTTCCAATAATTGGACGCCCAATTGGTTGGTCACCCAAAAGAGTTTGTGACCAGTTGTCATAAACCAATTCATTTGGCTCATCTTCATGCATGGAAATTTCCTCTAAGACAACATTTCTTTCTTGATCAACATCTTCTTGAGTCACATTTGAGGAAGTGAGCATGTCAGAGAGAGTGTCAATTACTAATTTCACATCACGATCTAAAACTTTGGCATGAAAACAGGTGTATTCCTGAGTTGTAAAAGCATTCATATCTCCACCAACTGCTTCTAATGAAGATGAAATCTCCATTGCAGTTCTGGTAGGAGTTCCTTTAAAAAGTAAATGTTCTAAAAAGTGAGCAGCACCAGCTTCTGGTTTTTCTTCATCCCTTGAACCTGTAGCAACCCAATAACCAACTGCAGCACTTCTAACAGTGGGAACAGTTTCAGTAATTATTTTTAAACCGGAGGGCAGAATAGTTTGTTGAACTATTCCGCCTCTACCAGTGTCTTCTAATGTTTGGGTTGGAAAGCGATCCATCAGTGTCGACTAATTATTCGGTCTTAGCTGAATCTTCGCCTTCAACAACTGGAATTAATGAAAGTTTTCCCTTGGGATCAATTTCGTTAATTTCAACATGAACAGTGTCGCCAACGTTGATTACATCTTCAACTTTTTCAACACGTTTGCCGCCAGCCATTTTCTTAAGTTGAGAAATGTGAAGCAATCCGTCTTTACCTGGGTAAAGATTTACGAAAGCTCCAAAGGCTGCAGTCTTAACAACTTTGCCTTCATACTTTTCACCAACTGTTGGAACATGAGGATTTGCAATTCCATCAATCATGGCTTTTGCTTTTTCTGCTGCAACACCATCAGTTGCACCAATAAACACTGTGCCATCATCATCAATTGAAATTTTTGCACCAGTTTTTTCTTGAATTTCGTTAATCATCTTGCCTTTAGGCCCGATGATTGCGCCAATCATGTCAACTGGAACTTTCACAGAAATAATGCGTGGAGCATATTGACTCATTTGACCTGGAGCATCAATTGCTTTTTGCATTACATCCAAGATTGTGGTTCGAGCATCTTTAGCTTGCTTTAATGCTGCAGCTAATACGTTTGCTGGAATTCCATCAAGTTTGGTATCAAGTTGCAAAGCGGTAATGAAATCAGATGTACCTGCCACCTTGAAATCCATATCGCCTAATGCATCTTCAGCACCAAGGATGTCTGTTAAGGCAACATATTCTTGTTTGCCATCAACTTCACCAGAAATTAATCCCATTGCAATTCCACCGACCATTGCTTTTAGTGGAACACCGGCATTAAGCATTGCCATGGTGGAAGCACAAACTGAAGCCATAGAAGTTGATCCATTTGATGAGATCGCTTCTGAAACTTGTCTGATTGCGTAAGGAAATTCTGCTCTTCCTGGCAATACTGGAACAAGTGCTCTTTCTGCTAATGCACCGTGACCAATTTCTCTACGCTTTGGAGTTCCCACTCTTCCGGTTTCACCAGTTGAATAAGGAGGCATGTTGTAGTTGTGCATGTAACGCTTGGTGGTTTCTGGAGACAAAGTATCTAGCTTTTGTTCCAAATCCAACATGTTCAATGTTGTTACACCCAATACTTGGGTTTCACCACGATTAAACAATGCAGAACCATGAGTTCTAGGCAGAATGCTAATTTCTGCTGACAAATCACGCAATTGCACTGGGGTTCTTCCATCAATACGGATCTTGTCGCGTAATACTCTTTCGCGCATTACTTTTTTAGAAACAGAACTAAACGCAGCTTTAATTTCTTTCTCGCGTTCTGGGAATTTATCTGTTGTCGCAGCCAAAACTTCAGCTTTTGCTTCATCAAGGGCAGTTTGTCTTTCAACTTTGCCACCGATTTGCATGGCTTTAGAAACAGCTTCTGTTGAAAATGCTGCTACTGCTTCATAGACATCATCTTGATAATCTTTGAATATTGGAAATTCTTTAGTTTCCTTAGCAGCAACTTTGGCAAGTTCTACTTGTGCGCGACACAATTCTTTAATGAATGGTTTAGCAGCTTCAAGTCCTTGCGCCACAATTTCTTCAGTTGGTGCAGTTGCTCCACCTTTAACTAATTCAATTGTGTGTTCAGTTGCTTCTGCTTCAACCATCATGATTGCAACATCGCCATCTGGTAACACTCTTCCTGCTACCACCATGTCAAACACTGCATCTTGCAAATCTGGCCACTTAGGAAATGCCACCCAATGTCCATCAATTAGTGCAACGCGTACGCCACCAATTGGACCTGAGAATGGTAATCCTGCTAATTGTGTAGAAGCTGAAGCTGCGTTAATTGCTAGGACGTCATATAGAACGTGTGGATCTAATGACATAACAGTTACTACAACTTGAACTTCGTTTCTTAATCCTTTAACGAATGCTGGACGAAGTGGGCGATCGATTAATCTGCAAGTAAGAATTGCAGCTTCACTGGGACGACCTTCACGTCTAAAAAATGAACCAGGAATTTTTCCTAGTGCATACATTTTTTCTTCCACATCAATTGTTAATGGGAAAAAATCAAATGAGTCTTTTGGTTCTTTACCTGCAGTTGTTGCAGACAAAACCATGGTTTCGTCATCTAAGAATGCTTGAACAGCACCGCCAGCTTGTTGCGCTAGACGTCCTGTTTCAAAGCGGATATTTACTTTTCCAAACGGTCCGTTATCTATAACAGCCGTTGATTTATGTATTGCTGAACCCGTCATGGGCTTTCCTCTGTTTTCATTACAGGGGTAATTTTATTAAAAGAAATAAGTTAATAATTTTGTCTGACCCGGTCATCGATCGAGATGCACGGAAAAATTTTTCCGGACATCACTACCGAGGACCGAAGGTCATCTTCGGTTATTTCTTCTAACTAATTACCCGATTGGTTTGTTTTTCGAATAATAAATTAAATGAGTTAGCGACGAATTCCTAAACGTTCGATCAAAGCACGGTATCTGTTGATATCAGTTTTGCCCAAGTAGTCGAGTAAACGACGACGACGGCCTACTAACAACAACAAACCACGACGTGAATGGTGATCGTGTTTATGAGTCTTCAAATGTTCTGTCAAATGATTAACGCGTTCGGTTAACAAAGCGACTTGAACTTCTGGTGAACCAGTGTCACCTGAATTAGTTGCGTAACTTGTGATTACAGCTGACTTATCGAATTTCTTCTCACTCATTTAATTCTTCTTTCCTTGTAGTTATTCGGGTGCTAAACAAATGATTTTCATTTGTAAGGATTTTAGTCGCGATAAACCGAGCACCCGCTCAGTAAATCGTCACTTCTAAGGCTATCAGCCGTTGTAGGTGTGACTGGTGAGACGTCTAGTTTCTTCGACATCTCGAGCCATTTGTGAGACAAGTTCGTCAACAGAGTCATATTTAACTGTTTTACGCAGCTGCTTCACAAAATCAAAAGAAACCTGTTCTCCGTATAAATCAAGATCCGTTCGATCTAGTGCGTAGGCTTCAACTCTTTTTTCTTTACCGTCAAATGTGGGATTTGTACCAATTGAAATTGCTGCAGGTAAAACTTCATTAGTTTTTGATCTAACTAAATAACCTGCATAAATTCCATCTTCAGGAACTGACATTTGATGTGGTGTTTCTAAATTTGCGGTTGGATAACCAAGTTCACGGCCTCTGTGATCTCCGTGCACAACTATTCCTTCAAGGCGTGGAAATCTTCCTAATACAAGTGCTGCCTTATCAACTTCCCCAGATTCAATGTAATTTCTGGCACGAGTTGATGACCAAGGTTCTTTACCATCACTAAATCTTTCAAATACGGCAGTGGTAAAACCGTTTTCTTTACCAAATTCTGCAAGATAATTAGTATCTCCTGCGGCTTTAAATCCGAATTTAAAATTATCCCCCACCACAACATGTTTGGCATGTAAGTGATCAACTAATACTTTTTTCAAAAATTCATCAGGAGAAAGAGAAGCCAATTCTTTAGTAAAAGACAAAACTAATGTTGCATCCACTCCGCAGCGCTCTAAAAGTGTTAAACGAAAATCAAGGGAGGCTAGTGCTAAAGGTGGATTGCTTCCCACTACTCCTCTCGGATGTGGATCAAAAGTTACAGCTATTAAAGAAATTCCTTTTGAAGTTGCAACATCTTTTGCTCTAGAAATTAAATCTTGATGTCCACGATGAACTCCATCAAATACTCCAATGGCAACGACAGATGGAGTTAAATTGGAGTCAACTTCATTTAGGTTAAACCAGCGACGCATTTTAATTTCTAAACTCCTAAAGCGCCATTAGCAAAAACAACATTTGGCTTAAGTATGACACCATCACCATGAGCTAATGCAATCAGAATTGGAGTTTTATCAATGACAGCTAAAATATCGGCTGGGGTATGAGCAATTCGAACACTTCTGCCATGAACAAAATCTTGTGCTTCAACCTCACCGATGGTCACACTTGGAAAGATGGAAGTTGCAACTTGGGCCATAGAAATTATTGGTAAATTTCCAGGTTTTAAATCAGCAAGTTTTTGTGAATTAGTAATTGACCATTGACCTGATTGCGTTCTGCGCAAACTAGTTAAATGTCCACCCACTTCAAGGTTGTTTCCCAAATCTCTAGCAAGTGCTCTTATATAAGTTCCACTTGAACAATGCACCGTAATTGCTACATCAATAAAGTCTTCTACTTTTTTTATTTCATGAACATCAATAGCACTTATATGAACTGCTCTTGGTGCTAATTCAACTTTTTCACCTTGTCGAACCAAATCGTAAGCTCTTTTGCCATCGACTTTTATGGCACTTACCGATGATGGAATTTGTTGAATATCTCCTACAAATTTATCTAATTCTTTCTTTATTGCTTCTTCAGTGATTTTTTCACAGTTCTTTGTTTCAATAATTTCACCTTGCGCATCATCTGTTGTTCTAGATTGACCTAACCGAATTGTTGCTTGGTAGGTTTTATTATCTGCCACAATAAAAGTTAACAACCTAGTTGCTTTTCCTAAACCAACAACTAAAACTCCTGTTGCATCAGGATCAAGAGTTCCTGCGTGTCCTACTTTTTTAGTGTTCGCTAATTTTCTAATTTGATGCACAACATCATGTGAGGTCATACCTGTTGGTTTGTCCACAATGACAAAACCATGAATTTCGTTAGCTACTTGCTTGATTTGATTCATCGCGTTCTTTAT
Organism: Actinomycetes bacterium; assembly: GCA_014190035.1. Taxonomy (GTDB): domain Bacteria; phylum Actinomycetota; class Actinomycetes; order S36-B12; family UBA5976; genus ATZT02. The sequence continues at coordinate 6,436 of BJFU01000043.1, forward strand.
GTCGGTAAGGATCTTCTCCTGCTGCATATTTTCCAGCTTTAGCAATATTTTGTAATTCTTGATCTCGTTCTTGCGCTGTTCTTAAAACTTCTGAGATATGAATTGCATTTTCTGGAATTCCATCAAGTAAGAATTGTAAAGAAGGAGTGTGTCTAATTCCTAGAGCTTTACCAACTTCGCTTCGAAGCATTCCTTTAGCAGACTCAAGTGCTGCTTTGGTGCTATCTCTTTTATCGTCATCACCCAAAACTGTGTAGAAAACTGTGGCTTCTCTTAAATCACCAGTGATGCGAACTTCAGTAATAGTTACAAAACCTAAACGGGGATCTTTAACTCTGGTGTCTAATAAAAGAGCAACTGTTTCTTTGATTCGATCAGCGACTCTTCGAACGCGTGCTTGACTCATGATCGTTTAAGCGCGAGGCTTTTCGCGTAATTCGTAGGTTTCAATAATGTCTTCAACTTTTAAGTCGTTGAAACCATCAAATGAAATACCACCTTCAAAGCCATCTTTTAGTTCTGAAACATCATCTTTAAATCTTCTTAATGAAGCAATGCTTAAGTTTTCAGTGATCATTCTTCCATCACGCAAAATGCGAGCTTTTGATTTTCTGGTGATTAAACCGTCGCGAATAATTACTCCAGCAATGGCTCCGACTTTGCTTGACTTAAATACTTCTCTAATTTCAGCAGAACCTAAGCGCACTTCTTCATAAATTGGTTTGAGTTTGCCTTTAAGTGCTTTTTCAATATCTTCAATTGCTTGATAAATAATGGAGTAGTAACGAAGTTCCACACCTTCTCTATCAGCCATTTCACGAGCACCAGATTCAGCACGAACGTTGAAACCAATAATGATTGCCTCTGATGCAATAGCTAAATCAACATCACTATTAACGATTGCGCCGACTCCGCGATGAATTACGCGTAATTCAACATCTTCGCCAACTTCAAGTTTCATTAATGAATCTTCCAAAGCTTCAACAGAACCAGAAACGTCACCCTTAATAATTAAGCGCAACTCTTGAGTCTCACCCTTCTTTAAGGTGTCAAGCACATCTTCCAAAGTATGACGCTTTTTGCCTCTAGCAAGTTGGGCATTTCGATCTCGAGCAGATCTTGCTTGCGCAATTTGTCTTGCCACACGATCTTCATCAACAACTAAGAAAGTATCGCCAGCTCCTGGCACACTTGTTAAACCAAGTACTTGCACAGGAAACGCAGGTCCGGCACTTTCAACGGTTTCACCTTTGTCATTCAACATTGCACGAACGCGACCAAAAGCATCACCGACAACAATTGAGTCTCCGGCTTTTAAAGTTCCACGTTGTACTAATACTGTGGCAACAGGTCCACGGCCTTTGTCAAGATGAGCTTCAATTGCAACACCTTGTGCCTGTTGAGATTCACTTGAACGCAAATCCAATGCAGCATCAGCAGTTAAAATGATTGATTCTAATAATTTTTCAATTCCCAAACCAGATTTTGCTGAAACATCAACAAACATTGATGTACCGCCATATTCTTCTGGTAACAATCCGTATTCAGAAAGTTGACCACGAACTTTATTTGGATCAGCACCTTCTTTATCAACTTTGTTTACTGCAACCACAATTGGCACTTCTGCAGCTTGAGCATGATTTAGTGCTTCAATAGTTTGTGGTTTTACGCCATCATCAGCAGCAATTACTAGAACTGCGATATCTGTAACCTTTGCACCGCGAGCACGCATTGCAGTAAATGCTTCGTGACCTGGTGTATCAATGAAAGTAATTTTTCTATCTTCACCAGCAACATTGGCAGTAATTTGATAAGCACCAATGTGTTGAGTAATTCCACCGGCTTCTCCTCCTGCAACATTGGCAGAACGAATTGTGTCAAGTAACAAAGTTTTACCATGATCAACGTGACCCATAATTGTTACTACAGGTGGTCTTATTACTAATTCGCCTTCGTCTTCCCCAAATGAAACATCAAATGAATCAAGTAATTCACGATCTTCATCTTCTGGAGAAACAACTTGAATATCAAAATTTAATTCCACACCTAAAACATGTAATGTTTCATCAGGCAATGATTGAGTAGCTGTTGCCATTTCACCTAAATGAAATAGTGCTGTTACTAAACTGGCAGGATTTGCGCCAATCTTTTCGCCCAGATCCATCAATGATGAACCACGACTTAAACGAATTGTTCTGCCATCACCTTTTGGTAATTGCACACCACCAAGTTGTGGTGCTTCCATGAAATCTTCAAACTCTTGACGTTTTTCACGTTTTGATTTTGAACGTTTTTTATTAGCCCCTCCTTGGCGACCAAAAGCTCCAGCTGCGTTACCGCGGCCTCCAGCTCCACCTCGTTGTCCAGGACGACCTGATGGTTGAACACCAGGCATGGTTGGAATGCCACCTGGTCCACTTGGTCTGTTGCCACCAAAACCTCCGGGACCTCCAGGTCCACGATTAGGTCCACCTGGTCTTGGTCCACCGAAACCTCCGGGACCA
>BJFU01000044.1 GCA_014190035.1 Actinomycetes bacterium
AAACACTTAGTTTTTGAAAATGTATTAACTAGTGTTGGTCAGATTTATCCTAGATCAATTGATTTTGATGTCATTTCAACTTTGTTTTTAATTTCTGCAGGCCCTTCATCTTTAGCGACAAGTATTCGACTTATGGCCGGACATGATTTAGTAACTGAAGGTTTTAAAGAAGGACAAGTTGGATCTTCTGCCATGCCACACAAAATGAACACTAGATCTTGCGAAAGAGTAAATGGTTTAAATGTTGTGTTACGTGGCTACATGAATATGACTAGTGAATTATCTGGCACTCAATGGAACGAAGGAGATGTTTCCTGCTCCGTTGTAAGAAGAGTTGCGTTACCTGGAAGTTTCTTTGCTCTTGATGGATTACTTGAAACAATTTTGACAGTATTACAAGAATTTGGAGTTTTTAAAGGTGCAATAAAAGCTGAATTTGAAAAATACTTACCATTTCTTGCCACCACAAAAATATTGATGGCTGCTGTTAAAAAAGGTGTGGGTAGAGAAGTAGCACACGAAGCAATAAAGAAACATGCAATTGCCTCAGCTTTAAGTATGCGTGAAGGTAAACCTCAAGATTTCATTTCACGCCTAGCTAGTGAAAAAGTATTGAATTTAACAGAAGCAGAATTAAACAGTTTGTTAACTGAACCTTTAAGTTTTGTGGGCTTAGCCCAACAACAAGTAAGTGGTATTGCTGAAAAAGTTGCAGTAATTGTTAAGAAATATCCTCAGGCAGCAAGTTATACGCCTTCGCCAATTATATAAATTTAGTCTTATAATTTATAAATTATGTCTCCCAAACAAGGGGTAAGAAATCCTCCTAGTAATAAAGAAGGCCTTCAGGCATTAAAAGATCTACTAAATAGTTATGAAAACAATCAAGAAGTAAATAAGTTAACTGAACAAACCGCAGTTAAATACTGTCTGCAATTACTGCACGAAAAAGCTCCAGGAAATAGCGTTGAAGTAAGAATTCCTCCTTATGCTGCTGTGCAAGTAATTCCAGGAATTTCCCACAAAAGAGGAACTCCACCAGCAGTCATTGAAATGAGCGGTCGAATCTGGATTGATTTGGCAGTTGGCAACATTAATTGGACTACTACTAAAAACAGTGGTGTTATTTCGGCATCTGGGGAAAGAGCAGATTTGAGCACACTTTTACCCCTAATTAGTGCTCAGGATTTAGCGAATTAAACAATCCCAGTAAGGTTTTTTCAGTGAAGAGAATTCTGTTATTCCCAATACTTTTATCTACTGCTTTATTAGTGGCTGCTTGTGGATCAAGTGAAAATAACTCAAGCATGCAAAGTGATCCAATAGACCCAAATCAAGGAATGTATGCAGGACCTGTTGGGGATAGTGAAAATAATTTAAATGTTTTAGTTTGGCCAGGTTATGCAGAAGATGGCAATACCGATCCTGTTATTGATTGGGTTAAACCATTTGAGAAAAATACAGGTTGCGAAGTATCTGTCAGAACTTTTAATACTCCACAAGAAGCAATTAATTTAATGCAAGCAGGCGGTTACGACATAATTTCTGCACCAAGTGAAATAACTTATAACCTTATTGAAAACACTACTGTTCAACCAATTAATACTTATCTATTAGAAAATTACTCTAGTATTTTTGATGATTTGAAAGAAAGATCTTGGAATAAAGTTGAAGAAAACATTTATGGAGTTGCTCAAGGCAGAGGAGCAAATTTACTTACCTACAACGTTAGTAGATTCAATCAGCAGGCAATTAATTGGGAATTAACATTTAACCCAGAAAGTAAATTCGCTGGCAAGATATCTGTGCATGATTCGCCAATGACAATTGCCATAGCTGCACTTTATTTAATGAAAGCAAACCCTGATTTACAAATAACTAATCCCTACGCACTTGATAAAAACCAATTTGATGCAGTTATGGAACAAATAACGACTCAAAAATCAATTGTAGGAAATTATTGGGCCGATTACAATTCAGATATAAATGCCATTAAAAATAATAAAGTTGATATTGGCTTGAGTTGGCAATCAACTATTAATGCCATTAATTCAACTGAGACTTTAGTTAGAGGAATTAAGCCAATCGAGGGCACCACTGGCTGGGTTAATAACTGGATGATTGCAAGTGCCACTAAAAGTATTAATTGTTCTTACAAGTGGATTGATTGGATGATAAGTCCCCAAACAAATGCTTTAACTGCTGAATGGTTTGGTGAAGCACCATCTAATAGAGAAGCTTGCGCACTAACAGCTGATAAAAGACATTGTGCTCTTTTTAATGCACAAGAAGAAAAATTCTGGTCCGATATTTACTATTGGGAATACCCTCAGACCAAATGTTTAGATGGACGAACTGAGATTCAATGTGTGGGTTATGAGGATTGGTTCTTAACTTGGACAAATTTTCGAAATTCTTAAAATAGAACATTAATTGATAAAACTGTAAGTCAAGTTACATTTTTTGTTCAGATATGAGAGAATATAGGTATGGCCCAATTAAAAGATCAACTAAAAAAAGACTTAACCGATGCAATAAAATCACACAACCAAGTTATTTCTGGCACTCTGCGCATGGCGCTAACTGCTATTACAAATGAAGAAGTTGCAGGCAAAGAATCCAGAGAATTGTCAGACACTGAAGTTTTATCAGTTTTAACCAAAGAAGCAAAAAAGCGTCGTGAATCAGTAGATGCTTACATGCAAGCAAATAGAAAAGATTTAGCTGACAAAGAATCTGCTGAATTATCAGTTCTAGAAAAGTATTTACCGGCAGCTTTATCTGAGCAGGAATTAGAAGACATAATTGCTAAAGCAATCACCGAAGCAACCAATCAAGGTGCAACTGGAATGAAAGCTATGGGAATTGTTATGAAAATAATTCAGCCTCAAACAGTTGGTCGAGTTGATGGCACTTTATTAGCAAATAAGGTTAAGCAAAAACTTAGCTAGTGTTTGTGCTTTAAAACTTCAAGTAGGGCTTGCACTTCATCCAAAAGGTAACGACGGTGTCCACCCACGGTTTTGATGCAATGAAGTTTCCCCTTTTGGCTCCAACGGGTGACAGTTTTTGGATCAACGCTAAATAGTCCAGCCACCTCACTTGGGGTGAGCAAAATTGTGTGGGTAGGTATTTCCACGAGTTCTCCTTTACGCCTTCGACCTATCCTCCACCCGAAAAGGGCGATTTTTCGCATATTTTTTTTATTGACCAGGTATATACCTGGTCAATAAAGTCTGTTTTTACCCTGCACTGAGGAACCCCGAGTCAAAGAAAATCCCACAAATGGGGGGGTAAAAATGAAAGAATTAGAAATCATTTCTGATTTCACAATATTTTTACAAACTAAAGGTTTAACAATTCAAGATATTTGTCAATATTTAGTAACAGTTAGTCTAAAAGATTACGGATTTTATTGCGCAGTATTTGCTGAAGTTCAAAAGAATGGTCAAGTTCGGGTAACTTCTCATTTTGGAGCTGACCCAAAGGATGTAGAAGCCTGGCAGGACATGGATTTTGAAATTAAAACTCCTGTGAACGATTGCTTAAGAGAAAATAGAATCGTCTGGATTAATACTTTGCCTAATTATTCGCAAGATTATGAATTACTCAATTCTCTACCAACAGATGAGAATCTCAAGACATTAGTGGTATTTCCTTTAAGAGGCTCTTCACATTTATTAGGCGCAATTTCCATTTTAAGTTCTGAAAAAATTGAACTAGATACCGAAATTGAATTGCTCATCAAAGGTTTATGTCACATGGCAGCTTTAAGAATGGAGATTGGATCAAAGCCAAAAACAAAAATTATAGACTTAAAATCTAGGGAAAGCGCCATTTATAATGGAAATTTGAAGACATTAACTCCAAGGCAGAAAAAGATTTTTGAAATGCTAATTGCAAAGAAAACTAACAAAGAAATTGCAGATCAATTAATCTATAGTGTGTCAACAATCAAACAAGAAACTATTGCCATTTATGAAAAGTTAGGGCTAAGAGGTCGCGAGGACTCTTATTTACTACAAGAATACCTAGACGCAATCAAAGATTAAATAAAACTAATTATTTCTCTTCTTCTAGTTGAGCCCAGGCAGCTTCCATCTCTTCTTCTTTAGTTCTATTAGTTTTTAATTCTTGAGCAAGTGCCTTTAAATCAGTTTCACCGTTGCCATATTTTAAATCGCGAGCAACTTTTGTTTGTTTTGCTTTAGCGCGTCCTCTACCCATGTTGATTTATCAACACCTTTCATAACCTAAATAACGTGATCAAGCAGGATGACCCTGCACCTTGGTTTTATCGCTTCCTTGTAAAATTTGTCAGAGCTTTTAATTGACTAGTAGCCAATTAAAAATCTTGGTGAACCCAGCCTACAACTTTTCCCTAAAACCAATTGCGAGGGAAAAGTAACTTAAGTCCGATATGTCCAGAATCGCCGTTGATTAGTCACCCCTGAGGAATTCTTGGAGAATTTATTTTTGTGGTGTTCGCGAGGGCGAATTTAGGAGAGGTTCTTAATGCCGAATGAGGCAAATGAGACTCCGAATTTGCTGTCTCCTGGGGAAGTTGCAGAGCTTTTCCGAGTAGATCCAAAGACTGTGACCCGTTGGGCCAAAGCAGGCAAGCTTTCTCCAGTTAAAACCTTGGGTGGACATAGGCGTTATCACGCTCATGAGGTCCACGAGCTGCTTCGCAAAATTCAAGAAAAGTAAATCTTCTACCTAATGCCCTGATGCCCTTTTGAGGGACTTGGCGTACTCTTAAACCACCTAACCTACGCTTCGGTAAGTTACCAAACCGAAGGTTAGTCTCCTTCAATTCATAAGGAAAAATCATGGCAGCTCTGGGTCTTCCCTCCATCATTCAAGGTGGAATGGGTGCTGCGGTTTCATCATGGGGTTTAGCTAAAGAAGTAGCAAAGTGCGGACAACTTGGCGTTGTTTCTGGCACTGCTTTGGAATCAGTTGTGGCCAGACGTTTGCAAGATGGCGACGTTGGCGGACACATGCGAGAAGCTTTAAAACATTTTCCTTACCCTGCAGTTACTGAACACATTTTAGAAAAATGGTTTTTACCTGAAGGAAGAAATGGTCAACCCTATAGACCGATGAGACGTATTAGTTTGAATGCTCATACTGAACATGATCAATTAGTAGTGGCAGCAAACTTTGTGGAAGTTTGGTTAGCTAAACAAGCAAACAATGGCAAAGTTGGAATTAACTTTTTAGAAAAATTACAAACTGCAACTCCAGCTGCTCTTTACGGTGCAATGCTCGCAGGGGTAGATGCGGTATTAATGGGTGCTGGAATTCCTAGAGAAATTCCCAAAATAATCAGAGACTTTGCTGATGGTAAAGCTGGAACATTAAGTGTTGACAGTGAAAGACCAAGTGGCATGGCTGCTCCTACTTTAACTTTTGATCCACTTGAATCTTTTGGTGCCGCACCAAAATTAAAACGCCCAATGTTTTTAGCAATTATTACTGCAGAAGTTTTAGCTTCTTATTTAGCAAGAAATGATGTCACAAGACCTGATGGTTTCATCGTGGAACATTGGAAAGCTGGTGGACACAATGCACCACCAAGAAGAAAAGTTGAAACTGAATCTGGATTTGGTCCATTAGACGAAGTTAATTTTGAAAAGATGAAAGCAGTTGGTTTGCCATTCTGGTTAGCAGGTGGAAGATCAACTCCAGATTCTGTGAAAGAAGCTTTTGCATTAGGTGCAGAAGGTGTACAAGTTGGAACACTATTTGCTTTAAGTAACGATTCAGGATTATTACCAAAATACAGAGAACAAATGCTAGATGCAGCACGCAAAGGAACATTAAAGGTAAGAACAGATCACAGAGCATCTCCTACTGGTTTTCCATTTAAAGTTGTGGAGTTACCTGGAACTGTTGGTGAAGATTCCACTTATAAAGCACGACCAAGACTATGTGATCTTGGTTATTTAAGAACTTCAAAATTAGATGAAGTTGGCAAAGCAACTTATACCTGTGCTGCTGAACCAGAAGCTGCGTTTTTGAAAAAACGTGGTGAAGAAAAAGAATTAGCAGGCCGAATGTGTTTATGTAATGGATTGCTTGCAGCAGTTGGGTTAGGTCAAGAAAGACCAGATGGCTACAAAGAAGCTCCATTGTTAACTTTAGGGTCCACTACAACTGATGTTGAAAATATGTTAAAAACTCATCCGCAAGGTTGGTCAGCTAAGGAAGTTGTTGATCGTTTATTAAGTGGTGTTCCACAAAATGCCAAAGTGTGATAGAAATAAATTATGGCAAGTAGAAGAAATCTTCTAAAAATTGGTGTAGTAAGTGCAGTATCTTTTGTTATAACTGCTTGTACAAAAGCTGTAAGTGGTTCTAGTGAACCAACTAGTGAACCTGCTGTTGAAGATACACAAACTCCGTCACAAGGTGGCGAAGTAGTAATTGCCCAAGTTTCAGCACTAGTTGCTGGTGAAGGTTTTAACTTCACTGCAAATGATGGAACTGATGCAATTTTGTTTAAAACAAAAGATGAAAAAGTTTATGCACTTTCAAGAATTTGTACTCATGAAGGATGTTCAGTTAATTTTGATTTAGTGCAAAATAAATTAATTTGTCCATGCCATGGTGCAACTTATGAAGCACCTGATGGAAATGTAATTAGTGGTCCAACACAAAGAAATTTGAAGAAGATAAATGTAAAAATTGATGGCGATAATGTTTTGGAAGTTGTCTAACTAAATAAATAACGTGGCCAGGACCGGGATCGAACCGGTGACCTACCGCTTTTCAGGCGGTCGCTCGTACCGACTGAGCTACCTGGCCGTAAATGCGGCAAACAAATTTAAAAAACTAATTTGCCGAATTTAAGCGACCCAGACGGGACTTGAACCCGCGACCTCCGCCGTGACAGGGCGGCGCGCTAACCAACTGCGCTACTGGGCCTTGCTATTTCTTTAGTGCTTTTTTATTACGTACCCCCGACGGGATTCGAACCCGCGTTACCGCCGTGAAAGGGCGGCGTCCTAGGCCACTGGACGACAGGGGCCTGATCTAGTTAGGCCGCTTTTTCACTTAAAAATATTTTTAGGTGAGCACTTAAGTGTACGCAAACCCATCCCCACCAATCACAAGTGCATCTAGTAACCAGGTCTGGCTAAGTGCTATCTTGATATATCTATTCGATATATCGGCAAGGGGAAAGCACTTAAATGGCCAAGAAAAATACTTCTCTGGAAGTAGTGGTTTTGGGACTTCTGTCGCAGGGACCAATGCATGGTTATGAATTGCGTAAAAGAGTATCTCTGACCCTAGGACCACTTTCTGCTATCTCATATGGATCTTTATATCCAGAATTAAGAAGACTGCAATCACTTGGCTTTATTGATGAAGACACTCAAGAATCAGAAATCGGTTTAACCAGAAGAGCTCGTATTGCTTACAAAATAACCAAAACTGGAAAAGATAAATTTGCCACACTCTTAAAAGAAGCAGGTCCTGAGTCTTGGGATGATGAGAACTTCTTAACTTATTTTGCTTTCTTTGCCAAAACCGCTTCAGCTGTGAGATTACAAATCTTGCAAGGTCGACGTGCTCGCTTACAAGAGCGCGTAGCACTTCTTGAATCACAAATTGAAAAAACAGAAAAGCAAATGGATCAATACACCATAAAACTTCAGAACCACAATTTGGATTCTGTTGAAAGTGAATTGAAATGGATTGACGAATTAATATCTAACGAGAGGAAGCAAGCATGAGTAAAATAAAGGTAGCAATAGTTGGTTTAGGAAACTGTGCTAATTCATTAATCCAAGGTGTTGAGTATTACAAGAACGCCGATATTAATGCCGAAGTTCCAGGTTTAATGCATGTGCAACTTGGTGACTATCACATAAAAGATATTGAATTTGTTGCCGCATTTGATGTTGACGGTAAAAAAGTTGGACTAGATTTAGCAGATGCCATGTGGGCAAGTGAAAATAACACAATTAAATTTGCTGATGTAAAACCCTTAGGAATAAAGGTTTCTAGGGGTCACACACTTGATGGTCTTGGTCGCTATTACAAAGAAATGATCCAAGAATCAACTGATAGTCCAGTTGATGTGGTTAAGGTTTTGAAAGATACCAACGCAGATGTTTTGATTTGTTATTTACCAGTTGGTTCAGAACAAGCAGCTAAGTTTTATGCCCAATGCGCAATCGATGCACAAGTTGCATTCGTTAATGCATTGCCTGTATTTATTGCATCTGATCCTGTTTGGGAAAAGAAATTTAAAGATGCAGGAGTGCCAATCATTGGTGATGACATTAAATCTCAAGTTGGAGCAACAATTACTCATCGCGTGTTAGCAAAACTATTTGGTGATCGTGGTGTGCAACTAGATAGAACCATGCAATTAAACGTTGGTGGCAACATGGACTTTATGAACATGTTGGAAAGAGATCGTTTGGAATCAAAAAAGATTTCTAAAACCCAAGCTGTTACTTCTCAAGTTGATCACGACATGGGCAAAGGCAACGTTCACATTGGACCAAGTGATTATGTTTCATGGCTAGATGATCGCAAATGGGCTTATGTTCGCCTTGAAGGTCGTGCATTTGGTGATGTGCCATTGAACTTGGAATATAAATTAGAAGTGTGGGATTCACCAAACTCAGCAGGAGTCATTATTGATGCTCTTCGTTGCGCCAAGATTGCCAAGGATAGAAAAATTGGTGGAGCACTAATTTCACCATCAAGTTATCTGATGAAATCTCCTCCAGTGCAATTTGACGATTCTGAAGCAAGAGATAACACCGAACTATTTATCTCAGGCAAACTAGAACGTTAAGCCGTTTCTAGTCAGGATTTGTAATCTGACTAGCATTAGTCCAGCGGGCCTTTAGCTCAGTCGGTAGAGCAACAG
>BJFU01000045.1 GCA_014190035.1 Actinomycetes bacterium
TTTTGGTTGGCGTACAGGTGTTGCTTTCATGGGAACTCTTTTAGTTTTAGTTACCACCCGAGTTGCAATTCGTTTACTTAGATCAATTTGGTTTGGTGTATTAGCTGGCTTTTTATTAGCAATTGATGGTTTAGCAATTGTGATGAGTAGAACTGCATTACTGGATGGAATTATGACCACTTTTGTCATGATGGGTATTGCTTGTTTGTTACTTGATCGAGATTATGCAAGAAACAGAATTTCTAGAAATCTAAAACCTGAATCGAGATTTGGGGGCAGATTTACTTGGCATCCGTGGAGAATTCCTGCAGGAATTTTTCTTGGATTAGCAATTGCTACCAAATGGTCTGCCCTTTGGTATCTAGCTGTAATTGGTTTACTAACAGTTATTTGGGAATATTCATTTAGAAAAACTCGTCGTGCCAAGAATCCAATTTGGGGATCATTGTTAGTTGATTCTTGGTGGGCCAAGATTCAATTATTAGTTCCAGCATTTTTGGTTTATCTTGCATCTTGGACAGGTTGGATTCGTTCTGAAGATGGTTGGGGTAGAAATCCTGACAGTCTTGGATTTGTTAATACTCTTAAATCGTTATTGAGTTATCACGAACAAATGTGGAATTTTCATATAAATCTAGCCACCGATCACAGCTATGAGGCTTATGCATTGGGTTGGCCAATATTGCTAAGACCCACTTCTTTTTACTACAAAGAAAATTTAGCAAATTGTGCAAGTAGTAATTGTGCCAGTGAAGTTCTTGCAATTGGTAATCCTCTGATTTGGTGGAGTGGAGTAATAGCAATTTTGTTATTACTTATTAATTTCCTACGCTCTAGAAATTGGCGAGCAGGAACCCTTGTGTTGTTGTTCTTAGCTGGTTGGGCTCCATGGTTGATGTTTCCAGAGCGAACCATGTTTTATTTCTACTCAATTGTTTACTTACCATTTTTAGTTATGGCAATTGCTTATATTGCTAATTTGATCTATGTCGGAATTAGTGCGCGAGAATCAAGTAGAAAAGTATTCTTTGTAATTGGTGGAATTCTGCTCGTGGTTGCTGTTGGAATTTCTGTATTCTTTTATCCAGTTTGGACTGCTATTCAACTGCCAAAAGATGATTGGTTGTTACGCATGTGGTTTAGGAACTGGATTTAAGCGCCTTGAGCGCGTCTTTGTTCTTCCACTACAGGTTGTGGCACAACTTTAGGTTCTTCAATTCTTTCTAATGGTCTTTCATCCATAATTAAATCTCGCTCAGGATCTGGCTTAATTAATGTTTTTGACTCAACAGGCTTTTTGTAAATAGCATAATTTTTTCTAATAACAGATGTTCTTGAATTAACTTTAGAATCAGTTTGAATTTTTTGTGCTGCAACAAATGCAGCAATTAACCACATCATTAAAATTCCAACTGGAAACAAGGAAACGTATTCGGGAATGTAGCCTAAGAATGCTGTAACAATAACTGCAACATTTAAGACAAATATTGTGTAAGTAACATTTCTTCTTCTTAGCGCTGCACTTCTTTGATTATCAATTACTTCACTGTTTCTAGTGGGAACTAAATCACTAATTGATCTCATTGCTTTATTGAAGCGATCTATTGATTTTGTTTCATTTGTATTAATACGTTTCTTTGCCAGGGTCGGGTAAAGCACAATTCCCCAAAGACCCAAAACGATAGCTAAAAGTAACCCTGACCCCATGTAAATAGGTTAGAAGTTGTACTAGTTATTTTTTCTGACTTCTGGGGTGTGTCGGTAAGCCAGTTGAAATTTTTAAGATTTTTTCAACTTTGAAACTAAAGATTCAGTTAATTCGTCATCATTTATTGCAAATATCAAATGATCGCGCCAATCACCATTAATGTGTAAAAATTTTGGTCTCATACCTTCTTGTCTTAAACCAAGCTTTTCAACAACTCTTAATGACTTAGTATTTTCTGGTCTTATAGCAATTTCAATGCGATGAAGTTTTAAAACTTGAAAACAATGATCAATTGCCATGGCAACAGCTAATGGTGTGTAACCTTTTCCTGCAAATTCTTCACCAATCCAATAACCAATATAAGCACTTCTTGTTGAACCGTAATTAATGTTTGCCACAGTGATTTGACCTGCAATTTGTCCATCAATTGTCATCACAAAAGGTAGTGCTCTTTGTGTTCTTGCTTCATTACTTAAATTTCTTACAATTTGATAAAAACTTGCTTTACCTTCATTAAATTCATTGGGAATTGTTGCTTCCCATTCAGTAAACCAATTTTGATTTTTTTCTCTTAGTTTTAACCAAGCTCTTCTATCTCTAAAGCGAAGGGGGCGAAGAAACAAATTGTCCTGCTTTAACACTACGGGCCAAAAAGGCGCCATATTTAATTTCCTAAATTATTTACGAAAGTTTTTAACCACTTTTTAAATGCTGGTCCTAGATCTTCTCTTTCACTTGCTAATTGCACAACTGATTGCAAATATGACAACTTATCTCCTGTGTCATAGCGTCTGCCTTTAAAGATTACGGCGTGTAATCCGCCACCTACTTCTTTTTTAACATCTTTGGCCAAAGTTTTCATAGCATCGGTTAATTGGATTTCGCCGTTTTTGCCTGGTTTTGTTTTTTCTAATACTTCAAATACTGCAGGATCAAATAAGTATCTTCCAATAACGGCGTAATTGCTTGGCGCATCTTTGGCATTTGGTTTTTCAACTAAGTCTGTAACTTTGACAACATTTTCTTTATTAGTTTTTTCAACTTGAGCTGAACCATAAAGATGAATCTCACTTGGATCTACTTCCATTAACAACACCACAGATCCACCATGTTCTGCTTGTACTTTCAACATGTCATCTAACACAAAATCTCTAGGGTCAATTAAGTCATCACCCAGTAATACTGCAAATGGGTTATTGCCCACATGTTCTTTGGCCATAGAAACTGCGTGACCTAAACCTTTAGGAACACCTTGGCGCACAAAATGTATTTTTGCTAATTCTGATGGATCTTTAACTTTTCCTAATAATTCACTTTTATTTTGTTTTGCTAATTCTGCTTCTAATTCTGGTGAATCATCAAAGTGATCTTCTAGCGCGCGTTTGCTTCGCCCGGTAATAAATAACACATCATGAAGTCCTGCTGCTACTGCTTCTTCCACCACATATTGAATGGCAGGTTTATCAACCACTGGCAACATTTCTTTTGGTGTTGCTTTAGTAGCAGGAAGAAAGCGTGTGCCATAACCAGCTACTGGCACAACTGCACAGGTAACTTTTGACACCACTTCCTCCTTAAATTTGCTAAAAGTGTTATGAGTAAAGATTACGCGCTTTGAGTATGCTTCTAGGACTATGGCTACTCCTAATACTCAAGAGACCAAGCAAAGTTTGCGTAAAAGTCTGCAAGAAACCAGACGAAAGACTCAACTGGGCTCATTTGATGCAGAGCAACTAACAAAGAGAGCTTTATTTGAACTTTCCAAAACAACCGGTGATGTTGCTATATATATGTCTCTACCTGAAGAGCCACCCACAGAAAATCTCATTCAAGAAGTAAGAAAACTAAACAGAAATGTTTGGCTTCCTCGAATTAACAATGACGAATTGTTATGGATTAAAAATCCAACAGAATTTAATGTTGGTCCCTATGGCATTAAAGAACCAAAGGGTGATGGAGTTTTAGCTAAGGACTTACCAGAACTGGGCGCAATCATTTTGCCTGGACTTGCAGTGGATGTAAAAGGAACTCGATTAGGTAAAGGCAAAGGTTTTTATGACCGAGTACTTGTACAACTAAATGAAAATGTAAAAAGAATAGTTTTGTTATTTGATTTAGAATTTATCCTGGAAGTTCCCAAAGAATCCCATGATCAACCAATTCACACAATTGCCACACCTTACAGATCAATTCACTTCACAAAACCTGATTAAACCGGAACTGAAGTTCCTAGGAATAAGCCAATACTTAAAGCAATTAATCCTGTTATAAAGGTAAAGCTTGCATAACCAATACTTTTTAGCCATCCATGTTTCTTAGTTGTTTCATGCATTTCCAACATAAGGGATGAAAAAGTTGATAAAGATCCAGCAATTCCCACAGTTAAGAATGGATGAAACCAACTTTGCCAACCTTCAACTGCAAAGAATGCGTCAGCAAAGAGCGCGGAAACTAAGCCAAGTAAAAACGAAGCGATGATATTTCCAGGATAGGTTCCCATAGAAATTTTTGCGTTCTGTGTGACAAAGCGCAATCTAAAGCGCAGCATCGCACCAAGTGCTCCACCCAGAGCAATAGCAAAAAGTGTGGGAACTGTTTCGTTCATCGATTACTTCTTTGTTCAGATTTTTTCAATGTATAAGCAGTTGCTGCATAACAAGCACCAAAAGTTCCTAGAACATAAAGAATTATGTAAGGCCAGTTTTGTGCTTGTATTTGCCAAGAAGTTTCCATCATGAATGTAGAAAAAGTAGTGAAGCCACCTAAAACTCCAACAACCCAGAAATGCCACACATCAAGAGAATGTTTTCTATGCCCTGCAATAAAACCAATAGCTAAACATCCCAAAATATTTACAATTAATGTGGGCC
The DNA here is from genome assembly GCA_014190035.1 of Actinomycetes bacterium. Lineage (GTDB taxonomy): Bacteria > Actinomycetota > Actinomycetes > S36-B12 > UBA5976 > ATZT02. The sequence continues at coordinate 4,579 of BJFU01000045.1, forward strand.
AAGCAAAACCCTCTCGACCTAAAGGCAAGCTTCCTAAAGAATCATCTAGACGAATTGAGATCATCCAACGCAACACACTGCCAATTGCGCCACCCAGACCAACTAATACGTATGGGGAAAAGTGCATAGATAAAAGAGTACTGCCTTTGTGTTGCTAAAAATAACTAATTGGCACAATATGTCTTATGCCTACTTACCAATATGCCTGCAGCAAATGTGATCATGAATTTGAAGTAGTGCAATCCTTTTCTGATGAAGCAATTTCTAAATGTCCAGAATGTAGTGGTGAAGTTAGAAAGAAATTTGGTGCGGTAGGAGTTGTTTTCAAAGGTTCAGGTTTCTATCGCAATGACGCTAGAGAAAAGAAGAAAACTGAAAGTACCCCTAAGAAAGATGACAAAGCAAAGAAGCCTGAGAAAACTGAAAGTAAGAAGGAAACTAAAACTGAGGAAAAACCAGCAAAACCAAAGTCCGATAAATAGTTATCCACAGATTTAAGTAACCTTTAAGCAGAATTTCTTCAAATCCTTTATTTTAAAAGGATGCAAATACCACGAATAAATATTGAGAAATCAGACCTAATCACTCTTTTTCGGATCTATCGAAAAACTATTGCCTATTGCTTAATAGCTGTTGTTGTCTATTCCATTGTTGATAAGGCAGCAAATAATTTTGCCACGAAACCAGTAATCGTGGCCAGCAAAGATATTGCTGCTGGAACAATTCTAGAAAAAAGTGATTTAAAGGAAGCAAGGATTCCCATCTCCGCAATTGCACCTAATCCGTTAACTCAAGATCAATTAATTGGTCGAATGCTTGCAAGCAATATCGCTGAAACTGAACAGTTATCTAACACAAGAGTTTTAGCAACAGCTGAAAAGATAACTGATCAAAGAGTTGTGGGAGTAAGAATCATTGATAGCGAAGTGGCTTCAATTCTGAAACCAGGATCTTTAGTTGATGTAGTAAGAATCAGTAATTCCAATGGTGTTCTTGGTGGAGTTATTGCTCGAGATGTTTCAGTGGTGGCAATTGCAAGTAAGAAATCTTCTTTTGGTGCAAGTGCTGGATCTGTTGTGATGGTTTCAACCAATAACGACAATGCGGTGAATCTGGCAATAAATTCAGGCGAAAAACTTACGGTTTTATTGCACTAAAGATATAGACATTTGTTTGATGAATTAGGCTTTAATTTGTTAGTTAAGACTTAGCCCTCGTAGCTCAACGGATAGAGCGGTTGCGTCCTAAGCAATAGGTTGGGGGTTCAATTCCCTCCGAGGGCACAAAAGAATTAAGAAGAGTAATCAACTCTTCCATAAGAAACTCTTTTGGCATAAATATTTGTTTTAGCTAATCTCAAACCTGGGCGTCTAGCATGCCAAATCTTTCCATTCCCTGCATAAATTGCTACGTGATAAACAGTTCCTTTTTTATTATGAAAGAAAACTAAATCCCCTGGTAAAACTTCTTCTTTAGTTATCTTTGGAGTTTCTCGTCTCATGTCTCGAGAAGTTCTGCCAAAAGTAATTCCAACTGGTTTCATCGCATAAAGCACAAATCCTGAACAATCAAATCCTTTAGTGGTTACTCCACCTCGTCTATAGCGAGTTCCTTTAACACTTGCTGCTCTTGCAAAAACTTTAGAGACTTTGGCAGCTCTTTCAGCAGCAGCTGTTAAGTCTTCACCAACCACCACGTCTTCTGGTTTTACTTCATCTACTGAGTCATCTTCAACAACACCTTCTTCAGTTGCTGGAGTATTACTCTCTTCTCTATTTAATGCTTCAAATAATGCATTCCAACCTGCTGGACCAAGAGTCATACCATCATCGGTGTCACCTTGAACTTCATAAAATTCTGCAATTGCTGCTGTTGTTGCTGGACCGTATTTTCCATTAGCAACTGGAATTGGGTAGCCAAGTGTGATCAATGCTTGTTGGACTTTTTTAACTGCACTATTTTCAACTCCACGAGTTAATTTTGAGATTCCTGGATAATCAGGAATTGAATCAGCAAATGATGGTGTGGCATAACCTGTAGCAATCAATAATGTTGCCAAAGTGCTGATCAATAGTTTTCTCATCACCAAACCAAAATAACACGGTGAATAGATTTATTCGCTATATATATAGACATCACTGTGAATGAAGTGACGAGAGTCTCATTGAATTACTCGTTGAATTTGTGCTGAAACAGCACAACTCCTAATCTAGAGCCATGCCTAGTGTGATGTGGTTTCGTCGAGATCTGCGAGTGCTTGATCACCCTGCATTAAATGCTGCAATTGAAGCAGCTTTTCATGATGGTGATGGACAAGTAGTTGCACTATTTAATATCGATTCAAAAGTATTTGATGCAGCCGGAACTCCGTTACAGGCTTATCAAAATGAATCTCTTAAATCTTTAAATGAATCTTTGAATGGCAATTTATTAATTCGTTACGGCAATCCGAAAGAAGTTCTTCTAGAAGTTGTTAAAGCTAGCAATGCAAAATCAGTTCATATCTCAGAAGACTTTGAACCGTATGGTCGATTAAGAGATGTGGAAGTTGAAAAAGAATTAGCAAAAATTAATGTGCCACTTGTTAGAACTGGTTCTCCATATGCTGTTGCTCCTTTTCGAGTAACAAAAGATGATGGGACTCCTTATCGAGTTTTTACTCCTTTTTACAGATCTTGGTTAAAGCATGGTTGGAGAAAACCAGCAGAAAAGTTTAAGAAAACTCCTCCTTGGTATATGCCTTTACCCAGTGAGGATTTGCCAAAGGTAAATAGTGAAATAGAAATCCCTAAAGCTGGTGAAAAAAATGCTCTAGATCTGCTAGATAAATTCCTTAAGACTGCCATCAGAGGTTATGACGAAAATAGAAATAGGCCTGATTTAAATGGAACTTCTAAATTAAGTATTCCTTTACGCTTTGGTGAAATTCATCCCCGCACAATTCTTGCTGAATTAAACGACACCAAAGATCATGACACATTCAGAAAAGAAATCTGTTGGCGTGAATTTTATGCCGAAGTTTTAGCAACTGCACCTGAAAGTGAAACCAAATCATTAGACCAAAAGTGGGAATTAATGGGTTGGGATCAAGAAAAAGACTTTCCTGAAAGATTAAAAAGATGGCAAGAAGGAAAAACTGGTTTTCCTATTGTTGATGCTGGAATGCGTCAGTTAAAACAAACAGGTTGGATGCATAACAGAGTAAGAATGATTGTGGCTTCTTTCTTGGTTAAAGATTTACATATCCATTGGAGACATGGCGCTGATTGGTTCATGAAGCATTTACTTGATGGAGATATTGCAAGTAACTCTCATGGTTGGCAATGGACTGCAGGTTGTGGCACAGATGCTTCTCCTTATTACCGCATTTTCAATCCGATGATGCAAGCAGAAAAATTTGATCCCAATGCAGAATATGTTCATAAATTTATTCCAGAACTTAAACATTTAGCAGGTATAAAAGCTCACACCCCGTGGGATCAAGCTGATGGATATATCAATTACTATCCACAAAGAATGGTTGATCACAGTGAAGAACGTGAAGAAACTTTAAGAAGATATAAAGCAAGTAAGGGAGAAAAAGTTATTAAGGAGAAATTCTCTCAATAGTCCAAGTATTACCTTTTTTAGTAAATCTAATTCGATCATGCAATCTAGAAGGTCTTCCTTGCCAGAATTCAATACTTTCTGGTTTCACTAAATAACCACCCCAATAATCTGGCATGGGAACATTTTCTGGATATTTATCCATAAATTCTTTAACTTTTATTTCTAATTCTTCTCGGCTTTTAATTACTTGTGATTGTTCACTCACCCAAGCACTAATTCTTGAACCATATGGTCTGGTTTGAAAATAGGTATTTGATTCTTCTCTGCTGATTTCTTTAGCTTTTCCTTTAACAATTACTTGACGATGTTGGCTTAGCCAAGAAAATAAAAGCGTGCAATGAGGGTTCTGTTTTAAATCAGTTGCTTTATCAGAATTTTTATTGGAAAAGAAAATGAAACCGTTGTCGTCAGCTGACTTTAATAAAACGTTGCGAGCA
>BJFU01000046.1 GCA_014190035.1 Actinomycetes bacterium
TTTTGAGAAATTGTTTCTACTGGCGCTGAATTATCTGAACTTGCGCAGCTAGTGAGAAATAATGTCCAAATTGCAACAATTGGAATAATCTTTTTCATCTTATTTTTAAGTGTATCTAAAGAGTTAAAGCTAAGCGCGAGCTAGTTGCACAGTAAGAGATTCAAGAACTAAAAGTGGTGCTGCTTCACTATTGAGCATTCGTCTGGTTGATTCAACAGAATCAAGTCTTTTTATTGTGGAATTAACACTTGATGAATCAGCAAATCTTTGGATTGAGCCCTTCATCTCTGTGTGGAATAGCTCTAAATCAGCGCCTGTTTGTAAAACTAAAACGTCTCTATAAAAGGCAGCTAATTCTTGAAGAGTTAAATCAAGTCGATCTCTAGTAATTCGTTTGTATCTTTTCTTTTGACCTTCTTCTAATTCTTTTTTAGCACTGGAGGCAAGTCTTTCAACTTTTCTCTTTGTTACTCCTTCTGCTCCTTCGCCATAGGCGCGAAGCAAATTATTCAATTCTTTTTCATCCATTTCATCAGTTGCAATATCGGCATCTTCAGTAGCTGCATCGACCAATCTTTGGGCAGCAGCAAAACAAGAAGGTAAATCCTTTAACTCAAAAGGAACTTGCAAAACTAAACTTCTTCGCTCTCTTACTTGTTCATCTGTTGCTAATAGTTTTGCTCTTCCCACATGACCAAGGGAAGCATGAGCTGCAAAATGTGCCATTGCTTTATCAATGCCATCTCGTTTAATTAATAAATCAGCAATTGCATCCGCAGGTGGTGTTCTTAAGGAAACAATTCGACAACGAGATCTAATTGTAATTAACACATCTTTACTTGATGGTGCACAAAGAATCCACATAGTTAATTTTGCTGGTTCTTCAATTGCTTTAAGTAATGCATTTCCAGCTTCTGTAGTTAAGCGATCTGCATCTTCTAAAATAATTATGTTCCATTGACCTAAGCTTGGCATTAGAGTTGCTTCTCTAACTAAATCTTTTGTGTCATCAATTCCATAACTCAAACCTTGTGGTGCAATAACCTTTACATCTGGATGAGTTCCAGTATTAACAGAAATACAAGAAATACATTTGCCACAACCATTTTGTTCGCACTGCAATGTAGCTGCAAAAAGTCTTGCTGCAGTTGATCTGCCACTTCCAGGTGGACCAGTTAATAACCAAGCTTGAGAAAAACCTGGCATTACTTTTCCAGTTAATGCTTCCTTTGAATCAAGGGCAGCTTGCTGTAAAACTTTAACGCTAAATTCTTGACCGATTAATTCTTGCCACATAATCTATTTTCTCTTTGCTTTAAAAGCATTAAATACTAAATCTGCAATTTCATCAATAGGTTTGGAGGCATCAATCACGATGTATCTATCAGGATTGGCTTTTGCTAGATCTCTGAATGCTTGGTTTACTTTGGTGTGAAATTCTGCCGATTCTCTATCTAGTCGATCTTTACTTTCTAATCTTGATTGACCGGTATTAGCATCAACATCTAATAAAACTGTTAAATCAGGAACAATTCCTTGCACAGCCCATCTTGAAATATCTTCAATTGTGTCAGCCCCTAAACCTCGACCGACACCTTGATAAGCAATTGAAGAATCAATGTGACGATCAGCAATTACTACAAATCCTTTTTCTAAAGCAGGTTTTATGTTTTGGCTCATGTTAATTGATCTATCTGCTGCAAATAAAAGAGCTTCCATACGTGGGGTTACTTCAAATTCATCTTGATCAAGCAATATTTCTCTAATCTTTTTACCTAATTCAGTTCCACCAGGCTCACGAGTTAAAACAACAGTTTCATTTAAGCTTTCTAGTTTTTGAGTTAATTTCTTAACTTGAGTTGATTTACCAGCTCCATCGCCACCTTCAAAGACAACAAAGAAACCAGGATGATTAGACACTGACTTCTTCATCTGAAGTTTCTGCTACTTCTTTTTTAGCTTTCTTTTTGGCAGTTTTCTTTGGTGCTGCTTTTTTAGCAGCTTTCTTTCTCTTCTTCACAACTGGACCACGTGCTCTTCTGTCTGATAATAATTCTGATGCTCTTTCAATTGACATTGTTGGGATATCATCGCCAACTCTTAAAGATGCGTTTGTTTCACCATCTGTGACATAAGGACCAAAGCGTCCTTCTTTAATAACCATATTCAATTGAGTTGAAGGATCAATTCCAACTTCTCTTAGTGGAGGTTTTACAACTGCACCTCTTCTAGTTTTTGGTAAAGCATATTTTGCCAATGCTTCTTCTAAAGTAATTGAGAAAATTTGATCTTCAGTATCAAGAGAACGTGAATCTTTTGCTTTAGTCATATATGGACCGTATCGACCATTTTGTGCAGTAATTTCAATATTGTCTGCAGGATCAATTCCAACAATTCGAGGCAGAGCGAAAAGTTTTAACGCATCTTCAAGAGAAACTGATGTTGGTTCCATTGATTTCAAAAGTGAAGCTGTTCTTGGTTTTTCTTTATCGTCTTCTGGCAAAATTTCTGTGAAGTAAGGACCAAATCTTCCAGTTTTAACCATAAGAGTTAAACCAGTTTCTGGATGAACTCCAAGTTCTCGATCTGTTGATGGAGCAAGCAATATTTCTAAAGCTCTTTCCGGAGTTAATTCATCAGGAGCAATATCTGGTGGAATCGAAGCTCTTTCTTCACCACGTTCTAAATAAGGACCGTATTTTCCAACTCGAACTGCTATTCCTGAATCCCCAATTTCAAAAGTTGAATTTCCTCGAGCATCAATATCGGGAAGTTGTTCTAATTGAGTTGCTAAACCTTTAGCAGAACCATCTTCTGGTCCCCAATAAAAATCTCTTAAAGCTTGAGTTCTTGGTAATTCTCCTGCGGCAACTAAATCAAGTTCTTCTTCCATTCGAGCAGTAAATGCATAATCAACCAAATTAGAAAAGAAAACTTCTAACAATCTTGTAACAGCGAATGCAGTCCATGATGGAACAAGTGCTCTTCCTTTTCTTAAAATGTATCCGCGATCAACAATGGTTCCCAAAATACTTGCATAAGTTGATGGTCGACCAATTCCTCTTGCTTCTAATTCTTTAACCAAAGATGCTTCTGTGTATCTTGCAGGTGGAGTTGTTTGATGTCCTGATGGTGTAATTGATTTTGGTGTTATTGAATCACCTTTTTTTAAAACGGGAAGTCTTTTGTCTTCTGCCTCGTCTACTTCATCAGTTTCACCTGATTCATAAGCAGCTTTGTATCCAAGAAATTCAATGACAGTTCCTGATGCTGAGAATTCAATAGCCTTGCCGCTATTTGTTTTTCCAGAAATTTTTACAGTACTTGTTGTACCTTTGGCATCAACCATTTGAGAAGCAACTGTTCTTCGCCAAATCATTTCATAAAGTGTGAAATCATCGCTCTTTAATTCACTTGCTAATTCAGCTGGAGTTTTGAAAACATCCCCTGCTGGTCTAACTGCTTCGTGGGCTTCTTGAGCATTTTTTACTTTTCTTTCATATCGTCTTGGTTCTACTGAAACATGATCTGCACCAAAAAGTTCTTTTGCTTGAGCACGTGCTGCTTTTAATGCACTGTCAGACAATGTTGTGGAATCTGTACGCATGTAAGTAATGAATCCGCGCTCATAAAGACCTTGTGCGGTTCTCATTGTTCTTTTGGCACTCCAGCCAAATTTATTACTTGCTTCTCTTTGCAAAGTAGATGTCATAAATGGAGCTTCAGGTTTTCTAGAATATGGACGTGAAGTTACCTCTGAAACTTCAAATTTAGAAGAACCTAATCCTTCCACAATTTCTGCAACATCTTTTTCAGTTAATAAAATTACATCCTGTTTTACTAAATTACCTTTGTCATCAAAATCTCCACCTTGAGCAATTCTTTTTGAATCAACAGAAAATAGTCTTGCTTCAAAACTTCCTGGATCAAATACTGCATCGATGTCCCAATAGTCAGCAGTTTTAAAAGCAATTCTTTCTTTTTCTTTTTCAACTACTAAGCGCACTGCAACTGATTGCACACGACCAGCAGATAATCCTCTACCAACTTTTTTCCATAAAATTGGTGAAACTTGGTAACCATAAAGTCGATCAACTAATCTTCTTGCTTCTTGGGCATCTACTAAGTTTTGATCAATGTCTCTGGTATTGTTTGCTGCTTTTTGAATTGCCTCTTTTGTAATTTCATTAAAGACCATTCGCTTAACTGGAACTTTCGGTCTTAATACTTCCAATAAATGCCAAGCAATTGCTTCGCCTTCACGGTCTTCGTCTGTTGCAAGTAATAATTCATCTGCTTCTTTTAATTCTTTTTTTAAATCATTTACGCGAGATTGTTTAGCAGAATCAACAACATAAAGTGGTTCAAAATCACTTTCAATATCAATTCCTAATGAAGCCCATTTATTTTTCTTAAATTCTTTAGGAACTTCAGCTGCTCTTTGGGGAAGATCTCTAATGTGACCAACGCTTGCTTCAACAACATATCCTTCACCCAAGTACTTTTGAATCGTCTTTGCTTTCGCAGGAGACTCAACTATTACTAATCTTTTTACTTGGGTGTCAGCCATACTCTCGCTTTGTTTTATTTTCTCTTTATTAAGCGCTCAACGCAACGCTTTTACGCTTTGACCACCAAACAGCAATAACGATGATTGCTGTGGCGCCAAGTGCAATAGCTAAACGCATTGTTGAATTGGCGTCTGTACCAATTGAAAGTTGTACTACTGCAGGAACTGCGAGCAATGCAACTAAGTTCATTACTTTTAGTAATGGATTAAGGGCAGGACCTGCTGTGTCTTTAAATGGATCTCCCACAGTGTCACCAATTACGGTTGCCTCGTGTGCAGGGGAGCCTTTTCCGCCATGATGTCCATCTTCCACAAATTTCTTTGCGTTATCCCATGCTCCACCAGAATTTGATAAGAAAACTGCCATCAAAGTTCCAGCACCAATTGCTCCAGCTAGGAAAGCACCAAGTGCTCCAACTCCTAAACCAAAACCAACAGCTAGTGGTGACATAACTGCCAACAAACCTGGTGTTGCGAGTTCTCGTAGTGAATCCTTAGTACAAATATCAACAACGCGACCATATTCTGGTTTTGTTTCACCAGTCATAATTCCTGGGTTCTCACGGAATTGTTTACGCACTTCAAACACAACTGCACCAGCAGCTCGTCCTACTGCGTTAATTGCAAGTCCTGAGAACAAGAACACCACAGATACACCGATGATTAATCCAACTAAGTTCTTTGGATTTGATGCATCAATAACACCTGCGTATTCACCAATTGTTGTTACATCTAATCCTGCAGAAAGTGCAGCTTCTGTGATTGCATCTCGGAAAGATCCAAACAATGCAGTTGCAGCTAATACTGCTGTTGCAATGGCAATTCCTTTAGTGATTGCTTTTGTAGTGTTTCCAACAGCATCAAGGGAAGTAAGAATTACTGCACCTTCACCGTGTACATCCCCACTCATTTCAGCAATTCCTTGAGCGTTATCTGAAACTGGACCAAAAGTATCCATTGCCACAATTACTCCAACTGTGGTTAACAAACCAGTTCCAGCAAGAGCGATTGCAAATAGTGACAAGGTAATGGAACCTGCACCTAATGAATAAGCACCAAATACTGCAGCACCAATTAGTAGTGCTGAATAAACAGCTGATTCCAAACCAACAGAAATTCCTGACAAGATCACTGTGGCTGCTCCTGTTAAGGAAGTAGCAGCAACTGTGTCAACAGGTTTTCTATTTGTTTCTGTGAAATAACCAGTTAGCAATTGAATCAATGCGGCTAACAAAATACCGATGACAACTGCACCGATTGCCATGATTCTTGGATTAAATGCTGCCATTTGTGCTGCATCCAAACCAATTTTTGCTGAAACTACATCAGCATCAACTAGTTCTGCCAATGAAGCGGGCAAGAAATAAAACGAAGCAATTGAAACCAAAACTGCGGAAGCAAGAGCTGAAATAAAGAATCCACGATTAATCGCAGACATTGCAGACTTGTCACCACTTCTTGGTGCTACTGCAAAAATTCCAATTATTGCAGTTATTACTCCAATTGCTGGAATAATTAATGGGAAAACTAAACCAAGTGAACCTAGTGCTGCTTTTCCAAGAATTAAAGCTGCAACAAGTGTTACGGCATAGGACTCGAAAAGATCTGCAGCCATTCCTGCACAATCACCAACGTTATCTCCAACGTTGTCTGCAATTGTTGCAGCATTTCTGGCATCATCTTCTGGAATTCCTTGTTCAACTTTTCCAACTAAGTCAGCTCCAACATCTGCTGCCTTTGTAAAGATTCCACCACCAACGCGCATGAACATTGCAAGTAAAGCTGCACCGAAACCAAAACCTTCCAAAACTCTTGGGGCTTCACCGGAATAAACAAGAACCACAATTGATGCACCCAAAAGACCTAAACCAATAGTGGTCATTCCCACAACGCCACCGGTTCTAAAAGCAATTCTGGTTGCAAATTTTTCATTACCTTCGCGAGCAGCATTAGCAACGCGAACGTTTCCTCTAACTGCCAACCACATTCCAAAATAACCAGTTAAAGCAGAGAACACTGCTCCTACTAGGAAGAATATGGATCGACCTAATCTTTCATTTGAAGAGTTTGCGGGAAGTAAAAATAGAACAAAGAAAACTAAAACAACAAAAACACTTAAGGTTTTAAATTGTCGATTTAGATAAGCAGTGGCACCTTCTTGCACAGCTGCAGCAATATTTTTCATACTGTCGGTTCCTTCACCGGCAGCAAGAACTTCTCTAACTAAATAGCCAGCAACAAGTAGTGCACCTATTGCAATTGCGGCAACGATCATTACCTGGCTTCGGCCAGTTGAGCTCAAGACGACGTCAGCGGCGCCTGAAGCAATTAGTGTGTGGGACACGGTTTCTCCTTGGTTTTTCTTCCTTCGCGACACTTTAGACACAGATATGACTAATAAATATGTATAGCCCTCCCCTTAAGGACGGATTCACTCACAAAGTCCGCCTAATCATCCCTGCAATACTGTTTAATCTGTGGGGAAACGGGGTCGACAAATTGCGCCATATAAATAGTGAAACGACACCTTGGTCCCTAGTTTCATTTGAGCGTGTCGCTTAATCCAAAATGGTGAAAACTAACCCTATGTCTAATAAATCTTGCGACTTTCTTGTCATTGGAGCAGGAGTAATAGGCCTAGCCATTGCTCGCGAGATTTTGCTTAATAACAAAAACAGCAAAGTCATAATCGTTGAAAAAGAAACAGAAGTTGGCCTTCATGCCTCAGGTCGAAACAGTGGCGTCTTACACGCAGGCTTTTATTACTCACCAGATTCTTTAAAAGCAAAGTTAACCGTTGATGGCAATAGATTGCTTAGAGAATTTTGTGCTGAAAATGATGTGCCAATTAAAAATGTGGGAAAAGTTGTTGTAACAAAAAATGCTCAGGAAGAAGAATCTTTAAAAGAGCTTTATCGTCGCGGGATTGAGAATGGCGTAACTATAGAAATTGTTGATAAACAACAATTAAAAGAATTAGAACCAAGAGCTAAAACTCATGAAAAAGCTTTATGGTCACCAAACACTGGATCTGCAAGTCCCCAAAAAGTTATTAAAGCTTTAGAAAAAGATTTCTTAAAACTTGGTGGCGAAATAATATTAGGTCAATCTTTTGTAAAAAGAGATAACAACAATATTGTTTTATCTAAATCAACAATTAGTGCCAATCATGTAATTAATAGTGCAGGTCTTTATGCAGATAAAGTTGCACACCAATTTGATTTTGGTCATAAATACAGAATGCTTCCTTTCAAAGGGCTTTACTGGTATGCGCCAAATCAAACAAATAAGTTAACCAGGCATATTTATCCAATTCCTGATGCCAGAAATCCATTTCTTGGTGTGCACTTAACAGTCACTGATGAAGGTAAAGTAAAAATTGGTCCAACTGCAATTCCTGCATTGTGGCGAGAAAATTATCGAATGTTAAGTAACTTTAAAGTTCAAGAATTATTTCAAGTTGCAACCGATCTACCAAAAATGGCATTATCTCCACACCATGATTTTGGTGCATTAATTAAGCAAGAACTTCCAAAATATTCCAGATCCTATTTAGTAAAACAAGCTTCCCTGTTAGCGGAAGGAATTAATGTTGCAGACTTTAACCTTCGAGGAAAAAGTGGCATTAGAGCCCAACTATTTGATTTAGATCAAAACAAATTAGAAATGGATTTTGTCATTGAGGGAGATAAGAATTCGACGCATGTCTTAAATGCAGTTTCTCCCGCATGGACTTGTGCGTTGTCTTTTGCTAAGTATGTTTATGAATTTATGAAGGAAAAGCAGAAGTAAGTTAGTTAACTGCTCTCTTGAAATAAGCCACAAGGTTTTCAGGATTTGCCCCAGGAACAATCTGAACTAGTTCCCAGCCTTCGCTGCCCCAGTTATCTAAAATTTGCTTGGTGGCATGAATCAGCACCGGCACGGTCACGTATTCCCACTTGGTCA
>BJFU01000047.1 GCA_014190035.1 Actinomycetes bacterium
ACTAGAAGAGGTACAAATTGAATTTTTAGAAAAAGTAGAAGATCTTGAACACAAAAAACGAGGCCTGCAAGAAATTCTCGAACAAGTAAAAGCAGAAATTTCTGAACTTAACATTTTGATAAAAGCTGATTTTGAAAAAGCAAACAAAGAGATTACAAATTTTGCTACGGAAAGACAAATTGTAGTTGACAAAATTGAGAGTGAATTAATAGCCCTTTATGAAAAAATTAGATCAGAGCATGGGATAGGAGCAGGACTTTTTAGTCATGGAACTTGTAATTCATGCCAAATTCAAATTTCACCTTCAGAAATAAAAAACATCAATTCAACAGATCCTGAGGAAATTGTTCGCTGTGAAAACTGTCGTTGTGTATTGGTGCGAAATTGAAATTAATCATTGAAGCAGACGGTGGATCAAGGGGAAATCCTGGTCCAGCAGCTTATGGATGTTTAGTAAAAGATGCACAAACTAATGAAGTTTTATTTAAAGAAGGCAAAACTTTAGGAATTACTACAAATAATGTTGCTGAATACAGCGGATTAGTTGCAGCACTTGCAGCAGCTTATGAAATAGATCCAAATGCCCAAATTGAAGTACGAATGGATAGCAAATTGGTAGTTGAACAAATGAGTGGCAATTGGAAAATTAAACATGAAAACATGAAAGGGCTAGTTGAAAAAGCTAGAAATGCATTTGCCCAATCTCAAGTTAAATACGTTTGGGTTCCCAGAGAAGATAATTTAGCAGCGGATACTTTATTAAATATTGCTTTAGACGCTGAATTAAATCAATGACCACGAAGTTTGTTGAGTAAACCTGTTACGAAGGTTTCTTTTTTAAATTTTTGTTCTACAAAGTCAGCGATTTTAGCCAATTGTAAAGTGCCATTAACTCCAATCCATCTAAAAGGTTCTATTTCCCATTTTTTAGATTTGTGATTAACCCAGGGCATGGATACTATTTCTGAATCTTTATTAAGTATTAAATCTGACAAAGTTCGTCCCGCTAAATTAGCTGTTCCAACACCATCTCCGACATAACCTCCAGCACTTGCAATTCCGGTGTTTACATCAAGAGAGGCATGAGCTGCCCAATCTCTGGCAATTGATAAAGGACCACCCCAAGTGTGAGTTACTTTGGCATCTTTAATTATTGGGAAAAGCTCAGTTAAAGTTCTGAAAAGTTCGATATGCGTTGGTTTATGTTGATCAAACTTGTCATCTATTTTCGAACCAAAATGATAAGGCGCACCGCGACCACCAAAAGCAAATCTGTTGTCCTTGGTTCTTTGTCCGTAAATAATTACATTTCGATAGTCCGCAAAAGTTTCTCTATTTCTTAATCCAATTTCATCCCAAACTTTTTCACTCAATGGTTCTGTCGCAATCATTAAGGAATAAACAGGGATACTGGAGCGTTTTAATCCTGGAAGATCTGAACGATAACCTTCAGTGGCATTAACTATGTATTTTGTATTTACATTACTTGAGGTTGTTTTGACTTTATTTTTTGAGAAACTTAAGACTCTTGTATTTTCAAATATTTGAGCTCCATTTGCTTCCACAATTTCTGCTAAAGATCTAACTAATTTTGCTGGGTTAATAGCCGCACAATGTGGAGTAAATGTAGATCCTAAAATGTTTGAGGCATTAATTCTGGATTGAGCAGAATTTTGATCGAGGAATGTGAAATCAGAATCACTAAATCCCCACTCTTTAAAATGATTTGCTTCATCAATTGCTCGATTTAATTGAATCTCATCTCGGGCTATGGAGTAACTGCCACCCTTTTGCCATTCTGCATCAATATTTTCAGTTCTAATTACATTGCCAACTTCATCAACAGTTTCAAACATTATGTTTTGCATTCGCACTGCTTTTTCTTTATTTGACTGCTGAGCTAATTTGTCTAATTCAACTGGGAATAATGCAGAACACCATCCACCATTTCGACCACTTGCACCAAAGCCTGCAACTTTTGAATCCAAAATTGCAATTTTAATATTGGGAGATTTCTTTAATAAGTAATAAGCAGTCCAAAGACCTGTGTAACCAGCTCCAATGATTGCCACATCAACATCAATGTCTTTTATTAAAGATGGTCTGATTTGAACCGGTTTAGGTAAGGAATCCCACCACAGTGAGGTTGGAGGCATAGTCATAAGTAATAAATATAATGCCTTAGATCTACAATTGATGTATTAAACGAGTTGGTCGGGCAATCGCTGTATGAAGCAATTCATGCAGAGGAAAGTCCGGGCTCTACAGAGCAAAGTGGTGGATAACTTCCACCCGGGGCGACCCGCGGGAATAGTGCAACAGAGAGTAAACCGCCAAAAGAAATTTTGGTAAGGAGTGAAACGGTGGTGTAAGAGACCACCAGCATTGCAAGTGATTGCAGTGGCTATGTAAACCCCACTTTTGAGCAAGATCAAGAAGTTGCAAGCAATTGCAATGGAGTGAATGTTTGAGAACTGCTCGTTCGAGTTCACAGGTAGATCGCATGACATATGTAGCAATGCATATGCAAGATGGATGATTGTCCCTCAGCAATGAGGACAGAACCCGGCTTATAGATCAACTCGTTTATTTAAATTTGTGAGGACTTGTAGTTTCAACTTGACTTAACTTGAATGGTCGGGTTTATAGTCTTATTAGTGCTTGATGCACTTGGTTATCTAGTTAGTTAGGGGTGAGAGCCGGACGCATAGCACGGCCTAGTTGCCGTTGGCGGTCCGTAATCACCGATTTATTTCGCAAATTGATGCGAAACCAAATCGTAAAAGAAAAGTTAAATACCAACACGGTATTTGGCTTACCCCAACTATTTTTTCGAGGTGTTTTTAAATGACTGCAACTGCAGTCGCGTTCGTGGGTGATGACTTTCCATATGGTCGAGTCACGTCCCAAGAAGCAAAAGATGCAATTTCCAAAGCCAAACCAAAATCATTTTGGTTAGATTCAAAATCAAGACCAAAAGCTGCACCTGGTTTAGCTAAAGATATTTCCACAGGTTTAGTAATTGTCGGTGGTGGCTTTACAGGATTATGGACTGCGATCAATGCCAAAATTCATCAACCAAATTTAGATGTGGTTTTAATTGATTCTCAAAGAATTGGGGATGGAGCAGCTGGTCGAAACGGTGGTTTTGTTTCAGCATCTTTAACTCATGGTTTCCCAAATGGGTTTGGTCGATGGGAACATGAATTAACTCAATTAGTTGCTTTAGGGCATGAAAACTTAGATGAAATTGAAGACTTCTTAATTGAACACAAGATCGATGCAGACTTTGAATGGTTTGGTGAATTCGACGTCGCTATAACTCAAGAGCACGCTGATGAGTTAAGAGAGATGACAGCAACTGCAAAAAAATACGGTGAAGACTTTACTTTCTTTGATGCGCAAGAATTTTCTAAATATGTTAAATCACCGCTTTATAAAGGTGCGATGCTTGATGCAGATTGCGCATTAGTAAATCCTGCCAAACTTGCCTGGGGATTAAGAAAAGTAGCTTTGAAACTGGGTGTGGAAATTTATGAGAATTCACCAGTTCTAGAACTTGATCAAAGCGTTAATGGGGTAAAACTAAAAACAGCTTTAGGAAGCATAAAAGCAAGACGTTGTGTTTTGGCAACAGGTGCATTTCCATCTTTAGTGCCAAAGGTGAATCGAATGATTGCTCCAGTTTATGACTATGTATTAGTAACTGAACCATTAACAGAAGAGCAAAAAGCTTCTATAGGTTGGAATGAACCATTTGGTTGCAGTGATGCATTTAATCAATTTCATTATTTCCGCTTAACCAAAGATGGAAGAATGTTGTGGGGCGGATACGACGCTGTTTATCATTACGGCAACGAAGTAATTAAAGAGTACGAACAATCAGATGAATCTTTTGCAATGTTGGCAGAACATTTATATAGAACATTTCCAAGTTTGAGAGGAATTGGTTTTTCTCATAAATGGGGTGGAGCAATTGATACTTGTTCCAGATTTACTCCCTTCTGGGGAACTTCAATGCGCGGCAAGGTTGCCTACGTTGCAGGCTTTACAGGACTTGGCGTTGGCTCATCCAGATTTGCAGCTCTAACTCTGTTGGATTTGGTTTATGGCCGAAAGAGTGAGAGAACAAAACTTTCCATGGTCAGAACCAAACCTCTGCCTTTTCCTCCAGAACCGTTTAAGTCTTGGGTAATTAATTTGACTCGTTGGTCCATCGATAGGGCAGATCACAATGGTGGAAAAAGAAATTTATGGCTAAAACTGCTTGACTGGCTTGGCCTAGGCTTTGACTCCTGATTACTCTTAACACCAAGATAAGTTTTAGTTAAACAAATCAAAGGGGATCGCCAAAATGACCAACCACATCACTCATTGGATTAATGGTTCAAGTTGGTCAGGAACTGCTGCTAGAAAGGGTGAAGTTTTCAATCCAGCCAGTGGTTTAAAAACAGGTGAAGTTGATTTTGCTGAAATTGCCACTATTGATGAAGCAATTGAATCTGCTGCCAAAGCATTTCCAATGTGGCGAGATACCTCTTTAACAAAACGTGCACAAATTGTATTTAAATTTAGAGAATTATTAAATAACAAAAAAGAAGAATTAGCAGCAATTATTACTAGTGAACATGGCAAAGTTTTATCTGATGCACTAGGTGAAGTAACTAGAGGACAAGAAGTAGTTGAATTTGCTTGCGGAATCCCACACTTATTAAAAGGTGGATTCAGTGAGGGAGTAAGTAACGGTGTGGATGTTTATTCCATTAGACAACCTGTTGGAGTAGTTGCCGGAATTACGCCTTTTAACTTCCCAGCAATGGTTCCTATGTGGTTTTTCCCTGTAGCAATTGCTGCCGGAAATACTTTTATTTTAAAACCAAGTGAAAAAGATCCAAGTGCAGCAATTTGGTTAGCAAAACTTTGGAAAGAAGCAGGTTTACCAGATGGAGTATTTACTGTAATAAACGGCGACAAAGTAGCAGTTGATCGTATTTTGGAACATCCAAAAGTTAAAGCTATTTCATTTGTTGGCTCAACTCCAATTGCTAAATATGTTTATGAAACAGGAACAAAAAACGGTAAAAGAGTTCAAGCATTAGGTGGAGCAAAGAACCACATGGTGGTATTGCCGGATGCAGATCTTGAATTAACAGCTGATGCTGCAATTAATGCTGGCTTTGGTTCAGCAGGAGAACGCTGCATGGCAATTTCAGTTGTAGTTGCAGTTGAACCAGTTGCAGATGAATTAATAAAAAGAATTGTTGATCGAATGGGCAAACTTGTTACAGGTGATGGCACCAAGAATTCTGATATGGGACCACTTGTTACTAAACAGCACAGAGACAAAGTTGCTTCTTATGTTGAAGCAGGAATTAAAGAAGGTGCAACTGCTGTTGTTGATGGAAGAAATGTGCAAGCAGACGGGGCCAAAGATGGTTATTGGCTAGGGCCAACTTTATTTGACAATGTGAAAACAAATATGACCATTTACACCGATGAAATATTTGGACCAGTATTAAGCGTTGTGCGAGTTAAAACTTATGAAGAAGCGTTAAAAATTGTTAACGATCATCCATATGGAAACGGAACTGCAATCTTTACCAATGATGGTGGAGCTGCTCGAAGATTTCAAAATGAAATCGAAGTTGGAATGGTAGGAATAAACGTGCCAATTCCTGTTCCAGTTGCTTACTATTCATTTGGTGGATGGAAAAACTCATTGTTCGGAGATTCTCATGCACACGGAATAGAAGGTGTGCATTTCTACACCAGAGGAAAAGTTATAACTTCCAGATGGCTTGACCCAAGTCATGGTGGAATTAATTTAGGTTTCCCACAAAACTAATGCGTTACGGATCAATGTTTGGGCCAAACATAACATTCTTGGGAATTCCAGAATGCGATGTTGCTGAAATTAATTCTTATAAAGATGCTGATGTCGTAATAATTGGTGCACCCTTTGATGGTGGAACAAGTTATCGATCCGGGGCAAGACTTGGACCTTCTGCAATTAGAGGCACAGATTATTTACCTCACGATGGTTCTCGTCCCCATTTAGCTACACGCATGGATGGATTAAAAGACATTGTCGTCAAAGATGCTGGAGACGTGGAAATGTTTTCCGGAGATATTAATAAATCATGTGCCGCATTAGAAGTAGTCGTTGAAAAAGTTGCCAAGTCTGGTGCAATTCCATTAATTCTTGGTGGCGATCACACTGTCACATGGCCAAATGCCACAGGTGTTGCAAAAGCTGTTGGTTGGGGAAAAATAGCCATTTTACATTTCGATGCACATGCTGACACTGGCGAAATTACTTTTGGATCTTTAGTCGGCCATGGTCAACCAATGCGTCAATTAATTGAATCAGGTGCAGTTAAGGGAAGTAAGTTTTTTCAAATTGGTTTAAGAGGTTACTGGCCACCGGCAGATATTTTGGCGTGGATGGCAAAGCAAGAAATGCGATCTTATGAAATGAGTGAAATAGTTTCTCGCGGCTTTGATGTCATCATGGATGAAGTTATGAAAAATGCAATTAAAGATGTTGATGGAATTTTCCTAAGCGTTGATATTGATGTGGTTGATCCTGGTTCAGCTCCAGGCACTGGAACACCAGAGCCAGGCGGATTAACTTCAAGACAATTACTCGATGCAGTTAGAAAAATTGCTATTGAATTGCCGGTTGTGGGAATGGATGTCGTCGAGGTTGCTCCCGCTTATGATCATGCCGAAATAACAGCGTTACTTGCTAACAGAGTTGTTTTGGAAGCACTTTCTGGAATTGCGGCTAGACGAAAAGCAATAAAAGATGGTAAACCTGTTAATCACGCAAGACCATTGTTAGAAGATCGCTAAGACATTTAAGTGAGGTGAAGTGACTGATCCTTGGCCCCCGCGTCCTCAATTAGGCAGACGCAGACTTTTAAAAAATGTTGCTCTAACTTCACTAAGTCTTCCAATTGTGGGAGCAGTCAGTGCATGTTCAAGTAGTTCTCCAGAATCAACCAACACAAATTCAGTAAAAGTTAATTGGTCTAATTTCACTCTTTATATGCCAGTTGATGATCAAGGAGGTTTTCCTTTAGTTGAATCTTGTGCAAAAGATTTAGGCGTTGAAATTTCTTACACTGAAGACATTGATGATAATTCTGCATTTTTTGCCAAATTAAAACCTGTTTTAGATAAAGGTGATTCAGTTGGCAGAGATTTAATCGTTGTCACCGATGATTTTGTCATGCCCTGGATTCGAGGTGGATTTGTTCAAGAATTTGATAAATCCAATATGCCCAATGTTTCAAATAATTTAATTCCATCATATTTAGGTGCAGCTTATGATCCGGAGAGAAAATTCACAATTCCTTGGCAATCAGGATTTACTGGAATTGGATTTAATAAACAAAAAATAAAAGAACTATTGGGCGTAGACACAATAACCTCGTTAGATCAATTCTTTGATCCAAGACTAAAAGGACAAATTTTGATGTCTTCTGAAATGGGTGACTCAATTGGTTTAGTAATGGCTTGGCAGGGAGTAAATCTTGATAAATTCACAGATGCTGAATTTAGTAATGCTCTTAGTTTTATTCAAAAGCAAATCGATTCAGGACAAATCCAACAAATAGTTGGTAATGAATCAGCTTTGTCGCTAGAAAATGGCGACGTTGCAGCAATTGTTGGTTATGCCGGAGACCTATGGCAATTGGGTGATGAATTTGGTTTTGAAGTACCAGAATCTGGCGGATTAGTTTTTGCTGACAATTTATTGATTCCAGCAGGGGCTGAAAACAAACAATGGGCTGAAAAAGTAGTTGACTATTTCTACGAACCAAATATTGCTGCAGAAGTTGCTCAATATGTAGGTTATGTAAGTCCAGTAGTTGGAGCACAAGAAGCAGCTAAACAATTAGATCCTGAGTTGGCACAGAATCGCTGGGTTTTCCCAAGTCAAGAGCAATTTGATCTTGTTAAGTTTTTCATCATTATGGATGCGACAAAAGATGCCCTTTATCGCGCAGAATGGCAAAAAATTCTCGGCAACTAGATCTATCCACAACTATTAGTTATCCACATTATTTGTAATTGATTCATCAGGAAATTCTAAAAATAGTCATTATTAAATAATGGCCAAATTTAAAGAGATTATTACAGAACCTGATGCCTATTTAGCTTTGAGTTGGATATCAGATATTTGCGATCTAGAGACATCTAATCTATTAGCTAAATTTGGGGCAATAGAAACTCTTAATGTAATAAACCAGTCTTCTCCTAGAAATGCGGTTGAGAAAAGACGAAAAAATAGGCTAAGTAATTTAGGCGAGATTCAGGAGTTGAAATATGTTTTAAAGCTAAATTCAATTAATTACATATCAGCCATAGACGCTAATTGGCCAAAATCCTTAAAC
>BJFU01000048.1 GCA_014190035.1 Actinomycetes bacterium
TGTTTACTCCACTGAAATCAACATCTCCCATAAGTGCTGCTACAACGTAGCCCACAATTAATCCACCAATAATGCTGATTCGACCAATGAATCCTTTAAAGAATGCACCGATAAAACCAATTGATAGCAGTGTGATTAAACCAAGCAGTGGGCCTGCTACGAAATCATTCTTCGCAGCCCCAGCTAAGTTCAATCCAATTACCATCACAATTGTTCCTGTCACAATTGGTGGCATGAAGTTTTCAATCCATGCAGTTCCTGCACTCTTGGCAATGAAACCAACAAGTGCAAGTAAAACACCGGCAGCAACTATGCCACCTAAAGCAGCAGGGATGCCGCCTTCAGTTTTAGCTGCAGCAACAGGGGCCAGGAATGCAAAAGAAGAACCAAGATAGCTGGGCAGTTTATTTTGAGTGATCAAAATAAACAGCAAGGTACCAACACCTGAGAAGAACAAGGTGGTGGTTGGGGAAAAACCAGTAATGATTGGCACTAAGAATGTGGCACCAAACATTGCTGCAATGTGTTGCAAACCAAAACCAATAGTGCGTGGCCAGGTTAAACGTTCACCAATTCCTACAACTTCACCCGGTTGAATGGATTTTCCATCACCGTGTAATTTCCATGAAAGCATTTTTAATCTCCCTTGTTAATACTTCTGCTCCCTAAGAAAGGAAACATTAAAAAGTAACCCTAGAACTGGGTTTTAAGAAATGGGGTGAATAGACGAGGAGAGTCGAGTTAGATATTTATGCTCGCGTGGGGGAAGTTGAAGGCAAAGAGCCTCAATGAGATCCATAGGAGATTCTCAAAAAAGGCTAAATACTTCTAATTAAGTCTTTTCCCTGTTGAGGTTTCAAAGTAATGATGATCTTCCAAGTGACTATTTATTGAAATATTAGTTTTGTCAGTAATTTGCTTTAAATTCTCATTATCCACAACGGCAGTTATTTGTTGATTGCCTGATTGAATAGTTAAAATCGCTCGGGGTCCGAGTTGTTCCAAAATTTCAACTTTACCTTGTGTAGAAGAAGCGTCTTTATTTGTAATCTTTACATCTTCTGGGCGAATGCCTAGCGTAATCTCTCCACTGAGTTTTGGATCTACCTTGATTTGAAAACCAGACTGTGCAGTGAAGTTTCCCGCACTTGCATGACCTTTAACTAGATTCATTTTTGGACTTCCCACAAATTCAGCAACGAAAACATCTACAGGTTTCTTATAGATGTCATCAGGCTTACCGAGTTGTTTTATGACTCCATCTTTCATCACAACCATTACATCTGAAAGTGTCATTGCTTCTTCTTGGTCATGCGTTACATAAACAGCAGTGGTCCCAAGTCTTCTTTGGAGTCGAATAATTTCTGTTCTCATTTCGAGTCTGAGCTTTGCATCTAAGTTTGATAAAGGCTCATCGAATAAAAATACTTGTGGATTTCTAATGATTGCTCGACCAATTGCTACTCTTTGTTGTTGCCCACCTGATAATTCTTTTGGTTTTCTTTTAAGTAATTCTGAAATTCCTAAGGATGCTGCCACTTCTGCTACACGGGAGCTAATCTCTTCCTTTTTTACTCCCTTTGATCTCAAAGGAAATCCAATATTGTCTGCCACACTTAAATGAGCATAAAGTGCATAGTTTTGAAAAACCATTGCAACGTCTCTATCTTTTGGCTCCAACTTTGTTACATCTTTGTCGCCAATTTGAATGACACCTGAATCTACAGTTTCAAGTCCAGCAATCATTCTTAATGTTGTTGTTTTTCCACAACCAGAAGGCCCTACTAATACTGTAAATTGTCCATTTGGAATTTCTAAATCTAAGCCTTTTACAACTTCGACTTCACCAAATGATTTCTGAATCTGCTTTAAACTTATTGATGCCATTTTTCTCCCTAGTATTTAACTGCGCCACCGCTAATGCCGCGCACTAGCCGTTTTTGAATAAAGAAACTAACGATCAAAACTGGAATTACAGCGACTAAAATTGCAGCGCACATCGCACCGAGTTCGACTCCTCGAAAAGTATTAAAACTTGCAATCTTAACTGGCAATGTAGCTGAATTGCCCGGTGCAAGAATTAAAGCGTAAAATAAATCATTCCAAGAAAGAACAAAACCAAATACTGCTGCTGCCCCAATGCCAGGAGCAACTTGTGGGATTACAACTTTTCTAAATGCTTGAAATCTCGATAAACCATCAACTAGTGCTTGTTCTTCAACTTCTTTTGGTGCAGCATCAAAAAATCCAATAAGAAACCAAGTAATTACTGGTAGTACAAAACTTAAGTGTGAAATTATTACGGCAAAAAGTGTGTCATTTAATCTAAATTTGTAAGACACTTCTAAAAACGGAAAAACTAACACAGCTGGAGGTAAAACTTGTGCAGCCAATATTCCAAATCTGGTAGAACTTCCACCAGTCTTGTATCTACTAATTGCGTAGGCTCCCATAGATCCAATAACAACCGATAGAGAGACTGTTACTAATCCAACTGTTGCGCTTCGATAAGCAGACTCAAGTACGCCACTTCTCAGCACTTCTTTCCAATTTTCCAAAGTTGGTTTAAAGAGTAGGAGTGCAGGATTATTTAACTGAGCCCCAGTTTTAAAAGAACCAAGTGAAAGCCAGAAAAAAGGTAAGAACACAGACAAGGCCATAAGAATTAGTAAAGAATTTCCTGCCAGGGTCCAGGTTGGTTTTAATCTCGTTGAATTTAAAGTAGTCATGGATTCTTCCTTGTTGATTCAATTCTTCTAAATAGAATTACCACAATTACCATGACGATTATTAATAACAAATATGACATTGCTGAAGCTAAACCTAAACGATAAAATTGAATACCAGTTTGATAAGTGTAGTACTGAATTGTCATCGTTTGTATAGCTGGACCGCCTCGGGTAATGGCAAATACATATTCAAACACTTTCATTGCATCAAGAGCACGAATCAAAACTGCTACCGATATAACTGGAACTAACAGCGGAAGTGTAATTTTTCTAAAAGTAAAAAAGGCACTTGCCCCATCTACTTTTGCGGCTTCAAAAGGTGATCTAGAAAGTCCCTCTAAACCAGCCAATAACAACAAAACCATGAATGGTGTCCATTGCCAAACATCAATTAAAACTATTGAATACAAAGCTTTGCCAGGTCCGAAAAAGTCGTAACTTAACCCAAATTTTGCCATGAAAGTTGGAATAACACCAAGTTGCTGATTCAGCAAAAATCTAAACATTAATCCAATAGCAATAGGGGTAACAAACATAGGGGTAAGAAGAAATGATCGAGTAAAGTTTCTAATTCTCGTTTGTTTTTGAAGTGCTAAAGCAATAAAAAGACCTAACCAGAATTCAATGAATACAGCTAAGAGAACAAATGTGCCAGTTACCTGAAGAGCACTCCAATAATTTGGATCTTGCAAAGTTGCTATGTATTGCTTTAGTCCGACTAAGCGAGTGTTATATCTAGCCGTAATTTTGTAATTAGTAAGTGATAGATAAAAAGCATAAAGGAGTGGGTAGCCAACGCTTGCTGTAAATACTGCCAATAAAGGCAGCATTAACTTCAAACGAAACGACATACCCACTCCTTTAATACTTAGAGAAGAACTCTAAACAAAATTCTTATTCTGCTTGAATTTTGTTTGCTTGTTCTTCAGCTGCTGCTAATGCGTCATCAACTGATTTTTCACCAGCGAATGCTGCGTTTAGTTCAGTTCCAACAGCGTTGATCATTTCATCGCAATTTGCACCCTGACATAGCGGTTCTGCATTTGAAAGAATCTTTGCGATTGTTGCGAAGTAAGCAGGATCTTTAGCGGTTGCAGCTGCATCACTAAACACGCTTGTACGTGTTGGTGCGCCACCTGCGGTTACACGCTTTGCTTCTCCAGCCTTGGATGAAATCCAAGAAACAAATGCCCAAGCTGCATCACTTGCATTGGAGTTGGTTGGGATTGCCCAATGCCAAGATCCAAGTACTTGTTTGCCACCAGGCATAGTTCCAAGTTTGAATTTGCCAGCTAAAGCACCTGAATCGCCATCAGGATTATTTAGTGTAGGCAACATCCAGTTGTATGAAACCATCATTACTGATTTGTCGCTTGATACAGATCTCAACGCATCATCAAATCCCCAGTTAAGTGAATCTTTTGGTGCACTTGATTTGTACATTGCAATGTATGTTTCCAAAGCTTTCTTTGCTTCAGGAGTAGTTAACTTAACTTTGCCATCGGTGTAAAGACTTCCTCCTGCTGCAAATAGGTAGTTACCCCATTCTTCAAATGCTTTGTAACCTTTTTGTGGTTGCATTGCGATACCAGCACGATCAGCTGTTGTTAAAGACTTTGCAGTTGCTGCAAGTTCATCAAGTGAAGCTGGTTCTGCTGTAACTAGATCTGATCGGTAGATAAGTCCAAGAGCGTAGTTATAAAACGGTACGCCATAAACTTTTCCATCGGATTCACCAATTGCACGCAATGGTGCTGTGAAATCTGCATAGTCGTAACCATCAGATGCAGCAATTAGATCATCAAGTGGTTGAACAAATCCTGCTTTAGCAAAATCTCCAACCCATGGATTATCAAGAATTGCTAGATCGTAAGTTGGTTCTGCTGCAGTGAAAGATGCGACGTATTTATCGCGCATTTGATCATATGAAGCAGTTTCAATTTCGACCTTGACGTCTGGATATTCAGCATTGAAATCTGCGAGTAAACCACTCACGATGTCAGTGTCTGGAACACCTTCCATCAATACGCGAACTGTTCCACTTGCTGCACCTGCTGCAGCACCTGTATCAGTTGCGGTTTCTTCTGATGAGCTACTGCAACCTGCTAGAACTACAGCAACTGCTGCGCTGATAGCGGCTAACTTGGCTACTTTGTTTAGCTTTCTCATTTTCACCCCTTCTTATTTATTGCGAATGGATTAATTGGAATTTCCAATTAATCCATAAATGCACCACCGTTGACCGCAATTGCTTCACCGGTAATGAATTCGGAATCCTTACTGGTAAGGAAACCGACAACTTTGGCGACATCTTCTGGAAGTTCTAATCTTCCAAGTGGAGTGTCGTTAATCCACATTTTCTTTACATCTTCAGGAGAAATTCCTCGAAGATCCGCTTCCCAGGCAAGTTCTCTCACTTGCATTGGCGTACTCACAAAACCTGGGCAAACACTATTTACTCTTATGTCATTTGGAGCCAACTCATAAGCCATGGCTTGAGTTAAACCAAGAACCCCAAATTTGCTCGCAACATAATCAGCCAGGTAAGGAACTCTTCCTGCCTTAGCGGCCATCGAAGCAATATTGATGATTCGTGCATCTTTAGTTTTTAACTCGATCATTGCTCTAGCGCCAGCTTGGCTCGCAAAGAAAACACCTTTTAAGTTCACATCAAGAGTGAAGTCATACATTTTTTCATCTATATCTAAAAACTTAGCCATTTTTGAAACACCTGCATTGGAAACCCAGACATCTAATCTTTTCTCAATTTCTTTTACAGAATTTGCAACCGCCACACTGTCTGTCGGAATTGTGACATCACACTTAATTGCTCTTGCTGAAGGAAATGTTGCAGCAACATCTTTGGCTGCTTGCTCATTGAGATCAGTAACTATTACATGAAAATCTCTATTACTTAGTTCTGTTGCAATGGCTCGACCAATTCCAGAACCAGCACCCGTAACTACTGCTACTTTTTTATCCATTTTACGCTCCCCTTGATATTGAATGAGAAATCTCAGTCATATTTTTTGCCATCTTTAAATAGTCGCTAAATCTTTGGTCATAAATATCACGATTTTTTTTATTTGGAATAATTGGTGTATCAGACATAAGGATTGAATTTGCAACACTAAAGTCTTTGAAAATTCCTACACCTATACCGGCAATTAATGCGGCACCAAGGG
The DNA here is from genome assembly GCA_014190035.1 of Actinomycetes bacterium. Lineage (GTDB taxonomy): Bacteria > Actinomycetota > Actinomycetes > S36-B12 > UBA5976 > ATZT02. The sequence continues at coordinate 5,915 of BJFU01000048.1, forward strand.
ATGCACCTGGATGATCAACCACCGGAGAAAGTGGCTGATCAAGAACATCGGCCAAAATCTGTTTCCACAGTTTTGATTTTGACCCACCGTTTGTCACTTTAATATTTGTTATTTTCAATCCACGCTCATTAAATATTTCAATGTGTTGTCTAAACCCATACGCAATTGCTTCCAAAAACGATCTGTGAATATCAGCTTTTGAAGTTCCTAAATGCAATCCTGCAATTGCTCCTCTTAAGTTTGGATCATGAAGTGGAGATTTCTCACCTAAGAAATAAGGAAGTGTTAATAATGAAGCTGGCTTAGAACTTTCAGCTTCTTTATCAAGTGCTACTAAATCAATTCCATTTAAAAGGGATTGTTCCCAGCGAAGTAGAGATCCACTTGTTGCCATGCAACCGTTAGGTAACCATTTATTTGGTGCTGGGTGCGCATCCAAATAAAGTCGTTCGTCTAAGAATTTTTTATCGCTTACCGCCAATACGTCACCGGCGCCACCAAGTTTTACTAAACAGTCACCTTCGCTTATTAGTCCAGCTGCGTACGCTGAAAGCACATGGTCTGCGCCCCCAACAACAATTTTTGTGGAAGTATTTAATCCCAGTTCTAGGGCAGATTCTTTGTTTAGTTCTCCTACAATTTCCCCCGGTTTTTTAGGAGAAAGTAAGTTTGGAAAATCTATGGCAGTTGCATCGATTAATTCGGTGAGGGCAGAGTTATCCCAATTATAAAGTCCACTTTCTATTGCCCAATTTTGCTCAACATGAGGCTGAGCACCTAACTTAATTGATAACCAGTCATATGAGCCGATTACATATTTTACTTTAGAAAACAATGCATCTTCATTCTTTGAAATCCATAACAAAGTTGGAGCCACAGATTGCTGAGTTAGCTTAGATCCAGTCAAATTTAAAAAATCAAGATTAGAAAGTTTATTGTTCAAGTATTCAATTTCTTTTGTTGCCCTTGCATCATTTTGTAACATGGCAAGTCTCAAAGGGTTAAAATTTCCATCTACCAGCACAACAGCAGGTACCATTCCAGCAACTGATATAGCGGCAATCGAGTTAGAATTAACTTTAGAAGTTGAAATTAAATTAGAAACAGTTAACTTAACGCCGCTCCACCATTGATTGGTATCAGCTTCAGCCCAGCCAGGATTATTCGAATGTAGATCTACCGCTGAATCGGCAGTGGCTAAAATTTTTCCATTTTCATTAATCAAAGTTGCCTTGACTCCAGAGGAGCCAAGGTCAATTCCGATTAGATTTTTATTTGACAATTTAAGCACTTCTCGCATTGTCAATAAATTTCTTCGCGCGGTTAGGATCTACTGGATTCCAGGTGTATCCGTCAACTTTTAGATAACTTCCAACAATGCAACCATCTGCATATTTTAAGTAGTCTGCAATTGTCTCAGCTTTTGCTCCGGTATTAAGAAGAACTGGAACATTTTTATCAACTGCTTCCCGCACTTGAGCAAGAGTGCTAATTTCTGGTTCTGAACCAGCCATGGGTCCAGAAACTAGAATTACATCAGCCAAACTTGATACAACTGTTGATTGAGCCATTTGCGCGGGCGTTCTTGTACCAATAGGTGAAGCAAATTCTGGGGTGATGTTCATGAATATTGCTAAATCATCACGGGAGAAATTTCTCCTATTTCGAAGAATTGTCGCCGCATCTGTATTCCACAATCCCATATCTGATTCCCAAACACCGGTCACAACTTCTCGCATGAAATAGGCATCAGTTGCTACTGCAATTGCCAGCGCACAATTTGCGTCCCATAAGAAATCGACTCCATATGGCCGATCAGTCGGTTTACATTCAGTTACGACTCGAGCCATTACTGCAGAAGCTTCTAAGCCTGCCTTTAATTGATAAGGGCGGTCTCCTTCATTGCAAAACATGATTGCGTCAAAACCAGCATTTAATAAATGTTCTGTATCCCTTTTTACATGGTCAACTAAACCTTGCACTCCAAGTTTTTCGTCATAAAGAGGAGTTCCAGGCAGTGGCGGAACGTGAGCCATTGCAATTAATGGTTTTTTTGCTTTTGGAAATATCTTTTTGAATTTATCTGACATTATTTCTCCTCTGATT
>BJFU01000049.1 GCA_014190035.1 Actinomycetes bacterium
CAATTTCAAATCCACGTTTTTTCAAATTAAGTGCTTCTAAAATTCCAATACCAACTTTAACTTCCTCAACTGGAGGAGCAGAGAGTGAAACTCGAATTGTGTCGCCAATTCCTTTACTCAACAATGCACCAAAAGCTGTGGCAGATTTAATTGTTCCTTGAAATGCAGGACCAGCTTCTGTAACACCCAAATGAAGCGGGTAGTCACAAGCTGCAGAAAGTTTTGTGTAGGCAGAAACCATCACAACAGGATCATTGTGTTTAACAGAAATTTTGATATCTCGGAAATCATGTTCTTCAAATAATGATGCTTCCCAAAGAGCTGATTCCACTAATGCATCAGGAGTTGCTTTGCCATATTTTTCTAACAATCTTTTATCTAAGGATCCAGCATTTACACCAATTCTGATTGGAATACCTGCATCTTTAGCAGCTTTGGCAATTTCTCCAACACGATCATCAAATTGTTTAATGTTTCCTGGATTTACTCTTACTCCAGCACATCCTGCATCAATTGCTGCAAAAACATATTTTGGTTGAAAATGAATATCAGCTATTACTGGAATTGGAGATTTTCTGGCAATTGCAGCTAAAGCATCTGCATCATCTTGACTAGGAACAGCAACTCGTACTGCTTGGCAGCCTGCTGCATTTAATTCTGCAATTTGTTGCAAAGTTGAATTTACATCTGCAGTAAGTGTTGTACACATTGATTGCACCGAAACTGGTGCATCTCCACCAATTTCTAAAGGGTGAGAATGATGTTTCAAAGTAATTTTGCGAGTTTTACGACGTGGGGCCAATACTGGTGGTGGTCCTTCTGGAATTCCCAAGTTAATCGCGGTCATAATTTAATCCTATCCCCCAAGTCGAACTGGGTTAACAACATCAACGTAAAGAAGCAGCATGGATAAACCTATTAACAAGATTGCCACGGAATAAGCAAAGGGCAACATCTTTGAAGTATCAGCCGGACCTGGATCTGGCAATCTGCGCAATTTTGCAAATTGTCGTCTCAAGCCTTCATAAATTGCACCTGCAGCGTGACCACCATCCAGTGGCAGCAGAGGTAACAAGTTAAACAAAAACAAAGCCATATTTAATCCACCAGCAAGATTCAACAAAGTGGCAACTCTCCAAATAACTGGAATATCAGCTGCTGCAATTTCTCCACCAACTCTTGTCACACCAACTATTCCCACTAAACCTTCAGGATCTCTTTGTTCACCTAAAAATGCAGCACCAAACAATTGACCCACTCTGTTTGGCAAATTCCACAACACTTTTCCTGTGCCAACTGTTATTTCTCTCAAAGTTTGAAAGACACTACTTATTGGTTGTTTCTCCATAATTATTTGTGGGGCAATGCCTAAATAAGGAGCTGGCTTATTTTCAACCGTTGCATTTGCAGATTGAGGTCTAATAGCATTAACAATTTCAGCATTCAATTCAACAATTTTTCCTTCTCGTAAAACTGAAATTGCTACAGATTCAGCACGACTATTTTGAATTGCTGAAGCAAGTTCTTCCCAATTTGTGATTTCTTTTCCTGAAAATTTAACAATTTCGTCTCCTGCTTTGATACCAGCGGCAAGTGCTGGAGATGAGGTGGTTCCAACTAAACAATCACCTAAAACATCAACATCACTTGGTAAGCATGACACGACTTGTTTAACTTGATTAGTAGCAGCAGGAAAGCCTATGGCTGAAAAAGAAATTGCAAAAAATACGAAAGCAAGAACAAGATTCATAAACGGTCCACCAACCATGACCGTAAGTTTTTTTGGCACGCTTAATTTATAGAAGACTTTATTTTCATCTCCTGGTTCAATTTCTTCCATACTTTGTTTTCTAGCTGAGTTCACAATTTCAGCAAAAGGACCGGTCGAATCTTTTCCATCTCTGGCAGGTGGAACCATGCCAATCATTCGAATGTAGCCACCAAGTGGAATTGCTTTTAGTCCATATTCAGTATCGCCTTTTTTCTTTGACCAAATTGTTGGTCCAAAGCCAATCATGTATTGAGTTACTTTTACCCCAAATTTCTTTGCAGGAGCTAAGTGCCCTATTTCATGTAAACCAATAGAAAGCATTACTACAAAAACTAAAAATAGAATCCCCAGAATTTCCACTTACTTTGAAACCTCACTAATTAATTGTTTAGTATCAACTCTTGCTTGTTTGTCGGCTGCAAATAACTTATCAATCGTTAGATCACTATTTGAAATAAATTGACCACTGGAAATATGTTTTTCCAAAACTTTATTCACAATTTCTACTATAGACAGGAATGAAAGCTTTCGCTCGATGAAAGAAGCAACACATTCTTCATTTGCAGCATTCATCACAGCCGGAGCACTTCCTGCTACCTGCCCAGCTTTTCTTGCAACATTTAAGGCTGAAAATACTTCTTCGTCAACTTGTTCAAAATTCCAATTAGAAGATTTAGTCCAATCAATTGCTGGAGAAATGTTCTCAAGTCGATCTGGCCAACTAAAGGCGAGAGCTATTGGAACTTTCATATTTGGAGGTGAGGCTTGAGCAATTGTTGATCCGTCTACAAATTCCACCATTGAATGCACAATTGATTGTGGGTGAACTACAACTTCGATATCTTTGAAATCAATTCCAAAAAGTAAATGTGCTTCTATTACTTCTAAACCCTTGTTCATTAAAGTTGCTGAATTAATAGTTACTACCTGACCCATTGCCCAAGTTGGATGTTTCAAAGTTTCTTCTAAAGTTACCTTTTCTAATTCACTTTTTGATTTACCTCTAAATGGTCCACCACTTGCAGTTAAAATCAGTTTCTTAATTTGGGATTTATTTTCTCCTCTTAAACATTGAGCAAGGGCGGAATGTTCAGAGTCAACAGGAATGATTTGATCTTTTGCTGCAATATCTAAGACAAGTTTTCCACCAATTACTAATGACTCTTTGTTTGCCAGTGCCAACTTTGATCCTGCTTTTAATGCAGACATGGTGGCAGGCAATCCTGCTGCGCCCGTAATACTATTTAAAACAACTTCACTTCCTAGTTGAGCGATCTCGGCACTTGCGTTTTCGCCCACAATTATTTCGGTTTTTGTTGAACCAAGATTTTGTTTCAAAGATTCTGCAGTTTTATCATCCGTTACCGAAACCTTCTGGGGATTGAATTTCCTAATTTGTTCGGCCAAAAGTTCAAAATTCTTGCCTGCAGAAAGCCCGACTACTTCAAATTTGTCATTATGTTTCTCAATTACTTCTAATCCTTGAGTTCCTATTGATCCTGTGGAACCCAGCACAGTTATTCGGCGTTTTGGCACACTCCAATTGTGCGATATTGCTCATTACGCGTAATCTTGCGGTAGGAAATTAAGCACAGGAGCAACATGTCAAGCAAAGTAGTCGGTGGACCAACTCTGGAACAAAAGCGTCGCATAGTTACTGCAATCCCAGGCCCTAAGTCTGTTGAGATGCAAAAGCGTCGAGTTGAAGTGGTTAGTGCGGGAGTAAGTAGTACTTTGCCAGTTTATGTAAAAAGAGCTGGTGGAGGAATCATTGAAGACATTGATGGAAACTCTTTTATAGATTTAGCTTCTGGAATTGCCGTTACCACAGTTGGAAATTCAAATCCTCGAGTTGTAGCAAATGTGCAAGAAGCAGTAGAACAATTTACTCACACTTGTTTCATGATTGCACCGTATGAATCCTATGTTCAAGTTTGTGAAGCTCTTTCTCGTTTGACTCCGGGCAAGCATGCTAAAAGATCAGCACTCTTTAACTCAGGTGCAGAAGCTTTAGAAAATGCAGTCAAAATTGCTAGATACTTCACAAAGCGTGATGCAGTAGTCGTTGTTGAACATGGTTATCACGGTAGAACTAACTTAACTATGGCAATGACTGCCAAAAATATGCCTTACAAAAAAGGTTTTGGTCCATTTGCCCCAGAAATTTATCGCGTACCAACTTCATATCCTTTCCATGATGGTTTAACGGGAGCAGATGCTGCTGCTAATGCGATTTCTCGAATTGAAAAAGAAGTTGGGCCAGATCAAGTCGCAGCAATTGTTATTGAACCAATTCAAGGTGAAGGTGGATTCATAGTTCCAGCCCCAGGATTCTTAACCGCTTTAGCCAAATGGGCAAAGGAAAATGGAGTTCTATTTATCGCTGATGAAGTTCAAACAGGATTTGCCAGAACTGGATCAATGTTTGCATCTGATCATGAACAAATAGTTCCAGATTTAATCACTATGGCAAAAGGTATGGGTGGTGGACTTCCTGTTGCTGCTGTAACTGGTCGAGCAGATGTTATGGATTCAATTCATGCTGGTGGACTTGGTGGCACATATGGCGGAAACCCAATTGCTTTAGCTGGAGCGTTAGGTGCAATCGAAACAATTGAAAAAGATAATTTAGTAGAAGCTGCAAAACATATTGAATCAATAATGATTCCAAGATTAAAAAATATGGCTAAACAACACCAACTAATTGTCGATGTTCGTGGAAGAGGTGCCATGGTTGCAATTGAAATAGTAAAACCTGGAACCACTACCCCAGATCCAGAAACTACAACCAAAATTGTTAAGTCTTGTCATGCAGAAGGTGTACTAGTTTTGACTGCTGGAACATACGGAAACGTATTGAGATTCTTACCACCACTTGTAATTAGTGATGAATTGCTCAATGAAGGACTAGACGTTCTCGAAAAAGCAATCGTTTCAGCTAGTTAATTCTTTTTATAAACTGCTAAATAAGCAGGATGAATTGGAATTAATCTTGTTAACCAAGCGGGAAAATGTGGCAAGAAAGAATCACGCAAAGTCTTAAGTCCATTTTCTTCAAACATTCTTCTAATTTCTGAGCCCTTTGGTCTATAAATATGAGTTGGATCTGAGTCGTAGAGATACTTATATTCCCACTTATTAAAGGCGTTATTAATTGTTGGTAAATGGACCAACGCAATTCCTCCAGGATTTAGAGCGTCGCAAATTGCTTTAATTCCAGCAGCCGGATTAGGCAAATGCTCAATTACGTTAATTGCTAAAACTAAGTCAAATTTGTTATCAAAGGCCACACCATTTTGAATATCTGCAACTTTGAATTCACGATTTGGTGAGCGCTTCTTTGCCACTTCGATTGCATGATCTGAAATATCTGAGCCACAAACCCTTTTAGCTGAGTCGAAATAATTCAATAACCAGCCATAACCGCAACCAATATCAACCACACTGGCATTCTTTAAATCAACAGATCCATACTTGGCAAACATTTTTACAAGCATGTTATCGCGCAATTTATCTATCTTTGTCTGACTAGGGTTTCCTGATTCATCCGTTGCGCCATATAGGTTTGCAAAATATTCTTTTGATTCATAAGTTTCATTTAAACTTTGCTGGTCTTTTTCGCTTTGGCTCATGATTCCTCTATTCCTAAACTTCACTCGCCGCTAATTGACCACAAGCGCCATCAATTTCTCTACCTCTGGTGTCTCTTACTGTTACTGCAATATCTGACTGTTCCAAAATTTCAACAAAAGTCTTTTCATCTTCAGGTTCAGATGCAGTCCACTTTGAGCCCGGAGTTGGATTAAGCGGAATTAAATTCACATGCACATCTTTGCCTCTTAATAGATTTGCTAATTGTTTGGCGTGAATTACCTGATCATTCATTGATTTGATCATGGCGTATTCAATTGAAACTCTTCGACCACTTGTTTCGGCATATTTCCAAGATGCATCAAGAACTTGTTTGATTGGATATCGCTCATTGATCGGCACAAGTGTGTCTCTTAACTCATCAGTTGGTGCGTGCAAACTTACAGCTAATCTCACCGGTAATCCAAGTGCTGCTAAATCATTAATTCTTGGCACAAGTCCCACGGTGCTCACAGTTATATTTCGAGCACTAATTCCTAATCCTGCAGGTGATTCATCATGGATGCGATGAATGGTTCCTACAACTGCATTGAAATTTGCCATTGGTTCACCCATTCCCATAAAAACAATGTTTGAAAGTCGAGTTGGACCTTCAGGAAGTAAACCTTGAGCTGCATATCTTGCACCTGCTTGGACTTGAGCAACAATTTCTGCAGTGGAAAGATTTCTTTTTAATCCACCTTGACCAGTTGCGCAAAATGGGCAACCCATGCCACAACCTGCTTGTGAAGAAATACAAATTGTTGTTCTATTTGGATAATGCATTAAAACACTTTCAATTAACAATCCATCATGTAATTTCCATAAAGTTTTTACGGTATTGCCACCATCAGCTTTTTGAACCTTTAACTCATTGATTAATTTAGGAGTTAGTAATTCAGCAATTTTTTGTCTCTCCCCTGCTGGAAGATCGGTCCATTCGTCAAAATTATCTGAAAGTTGTCCAAACCAATGTCTGCTTACTTGATCTGCTCTAAATCCAGGCAAACCTAATTCCTCTGCGAATTTCTTACGTTCTTTTAAATCAAAGTCAGCAATATGTTTAGGTGGCTTTTTTCTATTGGATTCTTTTTCGTTTTCAATTATCTCTAACATGTCAATTAAATCCTAAGAACAAGCCGAATAGTAAAAATGACATTAGTGCATTTGGGGCCAAAGAGTCTAGACGATCAAACATGCCACCATGCCCAGGAATTAACGAAGAAAAATCTTTGATGCCAAGTTTTCTTTTGATTGAGCTTTCAAAAAGATCTCCAACTGTTCCAGATATTGCTAAGACAAATCCAATAAGTAGTCCTTCACTAAATTGAATGTCAACAAATTTAGGTCCAATTAGACCTGCAAAAAGAGAAGCAAAAACAATTGAACCAACTAGACCTTCATAAGATTTTTTAGGCGAAATATTTGGTGCGATTCGGTGTTTGCCGATTAATATTCCTGTTAGATACCCACCGGTATCACTAAGTGCTGTGATTGCAATAAATAAGAAAACTCGACCTGCACCATCTTCAGGTCGAAGCATCAACATTGCTAAAGAGCCAAATATTCCCAGATAGCTAAATGCAAATAATGAGATTCCAAAGATACTTCTAAAACTGGATTGTTTTCTTGCTATGTAGGAATAAAGTAAGTTAATAAAAATTGCACCTATAAATGAAATAATCAATCCAGTTGATCCATAAAGAACAGATGACACAGTCATTGCAATAATGGATAAAGCAACTAATGGAAATGATGCAGAAACGTTCTTTGTTTTTGACCACTGAGTAACTATTTCTCGTGCAGCTAACAAAAGTGCAGATAAAGCAAGAACTACAAATACATATTTATTAATAAACAATGAGGCAATTACAAGCAAGATAAGAAACAACCCAATTGCTGAGGCAAGGGGAAGATTTCTACCAGTTTGAATTTTGCTCATTATTGGACTTTAGCCCAGATTTAATTAAAAAGAGGTTTAACTTAAACCTCTAGAAGTTCAGATTCTTTGTGTTTAAGCACATCATCAATACCGTGAACACCTTTATTGGTGATTTCATCCAGTGCTTTTTCAGCTCTCTTAACATCGTCTTCGCTGACATCGCCATCTTTCTTGGATTTATCAAGAGCATCCTTGGCATTTCTTCTAATATTTCTAATTGAGATACGAGCATCTTCTGCTTTGTTTTTAGCAACCTTAATAAATTCTTTACGGCGTTCTTCGGTTAATTGAGGAATTGCCACTCTGATAATTCCACCATCATTGGAAGGATTTACTCCAAGATCACTTTCTCGAATAGCTTTTTCAATTGCTTGAATAGCACTCTTATCAAAAGGAGTAATGATGATCATTCTTGCTTCTGGAGTTTGAAAAGTTGCCATTTGATTCAAAGGAGTTTGGGTTCCGTAATAATCAGCAGAAATTTTATTAAACATTGAAGCATTAGCTCTACCAGTTCTGATAGTGGCAAAATCTTCTTTAGCTACTTCAATTGCTTTATCAATTTTTAATTGTGCTTCTTTAAGAATTGCTTCA
>BJFU01000050.1 GCA_014190035.1 Actinomycetes bacterium
AAACCTTCAGCTTCATTAACTCTTTTTCTGATAATACTTTTTCTTTTGCTTTGCTTAATTTTTTGAGATGCGCTTTTGGCGGAGATAAAGCTAGACACTCTTCTTACAAGAATTATCTGATTTGCATTCCATATTTTAATATAAATTACTATCGGAATTAGAGCACCTAAAAAGAGTAAAATGGTATTCATATTGTCTCAATTTTTCTAAAGACATCAATTCGTCCGATTCTTTTCATAACTAAATATCCAAATAATCCAACTGCGGCAACTAAAATTAAAATCAATTGCCCAATTAGGTTTTGATATGCATTTCTGACACTTTCCTGAGTCCATAACGCTAAAAGAACAAGCCAAGGAGAAATAACCGATATTCTCGCACCGTTGAGAACCCAAGATTGTTTGGCTTTCAGTTCTTGAATCAAATTGTGATTTTCTCGAGAAGAGTTAGAAAGTATTGATAAAGAAGTTGCTAAATCATTAGCTCCTGTCTTCAATACAACCTGTAAAAGTTTCAATGTTGCAACACCAACAGTATCTGTGATTTGATTCTTTAATATTGAAATAACTTTTGAAACTTGACCTGATCGATTAATCTCAAATATTGCCTCTTGAAAATCTGATCTCAAGGGTTCTTCGCAATTTTGTAAGGCTTGGGCTAACGCTTCAGAGATAGTTAAACCTGCTCTTACACCACTTGTTAAGTCATCAATTAATAGTGTCCACTGCTGCATTTTTTGATCTTGCATTTTTGTTTTTCTTTGATTTAACAATATGCCTGGTAATAATATTGCTACAGCTAGTGAAACGGGTGCGATAACAAAGACTTTGGTAATGATTGAAACAACTATTCCTATAAAGGCAACAGAAACCATAATCAACGTATTTTCCTTTATATTGCTAAAAATGTGCTTCAATTTTTCTATTCTTAAAAAATCAAAATCTAGATAGTAGCTGATTAGCGCCATCCATATACCTGAGATCACCATCAAAAGACTAAGTAATTCAATATTCATTAGACTGCCTCTGATAATTTTCTTTTGCTTTGATTTGCTGTGTAAATCGAATTGGTTTTGATGTTGTCTCTTATCGGATCATTTGAAATTTCAATGATTTCGGCTACTTGTCTAAATCCGGTCTGATTCCTCTCTAGATGAATTGCAAAATCAATAACTTGACCAACAGTCTTCTTTACAAATTCCGCTTGAATATTAGGTCCACCTAAAAGAGGTAATAACATCAATTTATTTATTGCTTCTCTAGCTGAATTTGCATGGATTGTTGCCATGCCTGACATTCCACTATTCAAAGCAATTAATAAATCAAGTGCTTCTGCCTGTCTAACTTCTCCTAGAACTAGTCGATCCGGTCTCATCCTTAAAGCTTCTCGAATTAAACGTCTTAAGGAAACTTCTCCTTCAGATTCCAAATTCATTTCTCGTGTTTGCAAAGCAACCCAATCACTTGAATTAAGCTTCAATTCAAAGACTTCTTCACAAGTAATGATTCTTGTATTTGCAGGTAAGGTATTTAGTAGTGAACTTAAGAATGTAGTTTTACCTGCGCCCGTTGTGCCACTTATTAAGATGTTTTTAGAATTACCTACCATTTCCTTTAGTAAAGAAGCAATTTGAGAATCAAGCATTTGTTTTTCAACCAAGAATTCTAAATTGGGTGCCGCTGAGCCAAACTTTCTAATATTTATAGCTGGCCATTTCTTGGTGATATCAGGAATCACTGCATGAAGTCTGCTTCCGTCAGGAAGTGTTGCATCCACAAATGGATGAGAAATATCTAATCTTCTACCGGTATTCCTTAGTAGCTGCTCGACTAAAACAATGATTTCATTTTCTGATAAAACAACACTTGTTAATTCTGAAATTCCATTTCGAGCTACGAATATATGTCCAGGTCCATTTATCCAAATTTCTTCAACAGAATCGTCTTGAATGAAATCATTAATCAACGAATTTGAAACAATATGATTTTTCATCTGGCTCCTAGGTATAGGAACCTTAAAACTTAAATCAAAATATTCAATTATGAATGGGGCAAATAATACTCATCAATTCTTAACTACTACCAGGGAACTATGGCTCGATCTTCCCAGAGAAATCCTGTTTGAGTGCTTTCATTTACTTCTCGAGATGCAAGCCACAAAATAGTTTCTGCGCCTTGCTCAGCAGTGCGTGGAGCATCAGGTCCACCCATGTCGGTCTGGCAATGTGCTGGACAAATTGCGTCAACAAAAACTCCACGTTTACCATTTCCAGTTTCTGCTGCAAAATTTTTAGTTAATGCATTTACTCCAGCTTTTGAAATTCGATAAGGAGCAAGTCCTCCGTTTGTTCCAGGTCCTGACATTCTTCCCAAGCATGCGGTCACATTAATAATTCTTCCTGAACGGTTTTCAACCATTATTGGAGCAAATACTCGGATTGAATTAAAAACTCCAGTTAAATTAATTGAAATAACTCGATTCCATTCTGTAATACTTGTTTTTAAAGTCTTGGCAGTTTTTTCACTCATCACACCAGCTGAGTTAATTAAAATTGTCGGAGTAAATTTACTTAATATTTGTGAACCAACTTGATCGATTTGTTCTGAATCTGAAACATCACACACAAAGCCTTCGCTTTGAAATCCATTAGATTTAAGCTCTTCGCTAGCTTTAGAAACGTTGGCGGCGTTTTGGCCAATAATTAGAACGTTTGCACCAAGTTTTGCTAAACCTAAAGCTGCTGCAAAACCAATTCCCCTACTGCCGCCTGTAACAACTGCCACTTGATTAGTTAAGGAACCTGCCAGCAATGGCGCATCGTCAACAACCATCGCCCCAGGATTATGTTCACCACTCATGACACTAAGCCTGCTACGAGATGCAAAATCACGCATCTTTGACTTAACTACTACGCTGGAGATACGGCTAAAAAACGAAAGAGGTCGTGACAGCCAACATGTCGGGTGAAGCGCCAAAGAACCCTTCAAGCACAGGTTTTGGACCTAATGAATGGTTAGTCGATGAGATTTACCAACAATATTTAAACAACAAAAATTCCGTAGATCCTTCATGGTGGGAATTTTTTGGCGACTATTCCCCTACTGAGCGAAATGCTGCAAAAATTGCAAACGAAGCAAAGAATTCAACTCCAGTTGTAGAACCTATTGCTAGAAAACCAGTTGAAGAAATAGTTCCTATTCGCAAAAAAATTATTGAAGTTCCTACTTCAAATGATGCAGTTACCGAGACAATTCGTGGAACCTCTGCTCGTGTAGTTACGAACATGGAAGCAAGCTTAAAAGTTCCAACAGCTACTTCTGTGAGAAGTGTGCCGGCAATCTTGTTACAAGAAAATAGAACTTTTATTAATAATCATTTAGCTCGCCGACGCGGTGGCAAAGTTTCTTATACTCACATTATTGCTTACGCCGTTGCGAAAGCTGTTAGTGATATTAAAGAAATGAATACTGCTTACACAGTGGTTGACGATAAGCCAGCAATTATTAAATATCCTCACGTTGGTCTGGGTTTAGCAATTGATTTAGCAAAACCAGATGGATCTAGACAATTACTTGTCCCAAATATTAAATATGCAGATGTTTTAGATTTTGCACAATTCTGGTCAACTTACGACGACTTAGTTAAAAGGGCAAGGGCCGGAAAACTAACTGTTGAAGATTTTCAAGGCACAACAATAAGTGTTACAAATCCAGGAACAATTGGAACTCAACATTCGGTTCCTCGTTTAATGGAAGGACAAGGTGCCATCATCGGTGTTGGTGCTCTTGATTTTCCAACCGAATGGCAAGGCGCTGCTCCTGAAACTTTAGCTAGACAAGCCATCAGCAGAGTTATAACTTTGACATCAACTTATGATCACAGGATTATTCAAGGTGCTCAAAGTGGAGAATTCTTAAAGAGAATAAGTGACTTGTTACTTGGTAAGAATAATTTCTATGAAGATATTTTTGCTTCCCTTGAAGTTCCTTACAAGCCTTATGTTTGGGCAGTTGATATTGCAACTACTCATGATGAAGACATAAATAAGGTAGCTCGAGTTCAAGAATTGATTCATTATTACCGCGTGCGCGGTCATTTAATTTCTGACACAAATCCATTGGAATACGCCCAAAGAACTCATCCCGATCTAAGAATGGCTAATCACGGTTTAAGTGTGTGGGACTTAGAACGAGAATTTGCTACAGGTGGTTTTGGTGGAGTTCCATTTATGAAACTTCGAGATATTTTGAATCGATTGCAGGATTCTTACACCAGAAGTATTGGTGTGGAATATATGCATATTCAAGAACCCGAAGAACGTAAATGGATTCAAGAAAGAATTGAAAAACCTCACGAAAGAATGGACAGACAAGAACAATTACGAATACTGAGACGTTTAAATGCAGCTGAAGCTTTTGAGAAATTCTTGCACACTAAATATGTAGGTCAAAAGAGATTTTCACTTGAAGGTAGCGAATCTGCAATTGTTTCTCTTGATTCAATTCTTGTTGAAGCAGCTAACGACAATCTCTTAGAAGTAGACATCGCAATGCCTCATCGTGGTCGACTAAATGTATTAGCAAATATTGCCGGCAAATCTTATGAAAGAATTTTCCGCGAATTTGAAGATGTTGGTGCTGCCGGTTTCGTTCAAGGTTCAGGTGACGTTAAGTACCACTTAGGAACTTATGGAAAATTCACATCCGAAGAAGGAAATAGCGTTCCAGTTTATTTAGCGGCAAATCCTTCTCATCTTGAAGCAGTTGATCCTGTACTTGAAGGAATCGTAAGAGCAAAACAAGACAAATTAGGTAAAGGTCATGATCATCCGATTTTGCCAGTTTTGATGCACGGAGATGCTTCTTTTGCAGGTCAAGGTGTAGTACTTGAAACTTTAAATCTTTCTAAATTACGAGGTTATAAAACAGGTGGAACAATTCATTTAATTGTAAACAACCAAGTTGGATTCACGACTGCTCCTGCTGATGCAAGAAGTTCAACTTATGCAAGTGATATGGCAAAAACAATTCAAGCGCCAATTTTTCACGTAAATGGTGATGATCCAGAATCTGTTTCACTTGTATCAAGACTTGCCTATCAATACAGAAAAGAATTCAAAAAAGACGTAATTATCGACATGATTACTTATCGTCGTCGTGGACATAACGAAGCTGATGATCCTTCATTAACTCAACCCTTGATGTATCAAGTAATTGACGAGAAACGAAGTGTGAGAAAACTTTACACAGAATCATTAATTGGACGAGGTGATATCACCATTGAAGAAGCCGAGAATGCGTTAATTGATTACCAAAATCAATTAGAACGAGTGTTGGCTGAAACAAAAGGTGATTTGAAGAAAGTTGATCCAATTCCAGTTGATAACAGACCGTCATTTCCAGCCGAAATTGAAACAAAAATTTCTCGTGAATTAATTGACCGAATTGCGCAAACTCAAGTTAATTTGCGAGAAGGTTTTACTCCTCATCCAAGACTTTGGCCACAATTAGAACGTCGCGCCCAAATGATTAAAGATGACACCATCGATTGGGCAATGGGAGAAGCATTAGCTGTTGGCTCCCTTCTTTCAGAAGGTCACTGGGTTCGAATTGCAGGACAAGACGCTAGACGCGGAACGTTTGGTCAGAGACA
Source organism: Actinomycetes bacterium (assembly GCA_014190035.1). GTDB lineage: Bacteria > Actinomycetota > Actinomycetes > S36-B12 > UBA5976 > ATZT02. The sequence continues at coordinate 5,653 of BJFU01000050.1, forward strand.
CGGTGTGATTGTTGATTACAAAACAGGTAAAGGTTATAAACCACTAAAGCAAGTTGCAAAAGAAGGCACAAGATTATTTGTTATCGATTCAGCGTTAACTGAATTTGCTGGAATGGGTTTTGAATACGGTTATTCAGTTGCAAATCCTGAATCACTTGTTATGTGGGAAGGTCAATTCGGAGATTTTGCAAATGGTGCACAAACAATAATTGATGAATTTATTTCATCTGGAGAACAGAAATGGCAACAAGAATCTGGTTTAGTTTTGCTATTGCCACACGGAATGGAAGGACAAGGTCCAGATCACTCATCAGGACGAATTGAGAGATTCTTAAGTTTGGCTGCACAAGACAACATGACTATTGCCCAGCCTTCAACTTCGGCTTCATATTTTCATTTGCTTCGTTGGCAAGTATTAAATCCACATAACAAACCACTAATTGTCTTTACCCCTAAATCAATGCTAAGAGCAAAACCAGCAACTAGTGCAACTAAAGAATTTACTGATGGCAAATTTAATCCTGCTATAGAGGATGTGAAGTCTGATAAATCAAAAGTTAACAAGATTGTGATGTGTACTGGAAAAATAAGTCATGAAATTGCTGCAGCAAGAGATGCTGCAAATCTAGAAAATATTGCGATAATCAGACTTGAAAGACTTTACCCACTTCCTATTAAAGAAATTAAATCAATTTTGTCTGGCTACTCAAACGATGCAAAAATTATTTGGGCACAAGATGAACCTGCTAATCAAGGCGCCTATCCATTTGTTATGACTGAACTTGCTCCTCAATTAGGTCGCGTAGTCATAAGAGCTTCTCGTCCAGCTTCTAGTGCTCCTGCTGTTGGTTCTCACACCAAGCACGATCAAGAACAATCAGACTTAATTAAATCAATAATCGAGTAATCCCCTCAAAGATAAATAGTTAACAAGCCTATGAAAGGCTGTAGCCATGAAATCATTTGCAAGCGATAATTATGCTCCAGTTCACCCTTTAGTTTTAGAGCAAATCTCAGAAATAAACAAAGATCACGTAAAAGCCTATGGCGCAGATGATGTAACACTTAAAGCAATTGAATTAATTAGAAATACTCTTCAAGATTCAAAATGTGAAGTTAACTTTGTATTTAATGGCACAGGTGCAAATATCACAGGCCTACAAACAGTTATGGATTCCTGGAACTCGGTAATTTGTGCAAGTACTGCTCACATAAATGTTGACGAAGGTGGCGCACCCGAAAGACTTTTGGGAGTTAAATTATTAGATATTCCAACTAAAGATGGAAAATTAACCCCTGAATTAATTGCCCCGCTTTGGATTCGCATGGGAGATCCCCACACTTCGCAACCTAATGTTGTTTCAATCACCCAATCTACAGAAATGGGAACTGTTTACACACCTAGTGAAATAAAAGCTTTGGCTGATATTACGCATAAAAATAATTCATATCTGCACATGGATGGTGCAAGAATTAGTAATGCTGCTGCAAGTCTTGGAGTTTCCATTGCAGACTTAACCAGTAAGGTTGGTGTCGATATTTTTTCATTTGGTGGAACAAAAAATGGTTTGATGGGTGCCGAAGCTGTTGTTTTATTTAAACCAGAATTAGCAAAAAAATATCCATGGATAAGAAAATCTTCAATGCAATTAGCCAGTAAGCACAGATACATTGCTGCTCAATTTATTGCATTATTGACAAATGACCTTTGGAAGCAAAATGCTTCAAGTGCCAACGAAATGGCAAAATTACTTCGTTCAAAAATAGAGAATAATCCAAAAGTAAAGATAACTCAGTTAACTCAAAGCAATGCAGTATTTGCAATTCTTGATCCACAACACACCATTGAATTACAAAAGAAACACAATTTCTACGTCTGGAACGACAACACAGGTGAAGTTAGACTTATGTGTTCATGGGATACCACTACTGAAGATGTTGAAAAATTTGCAGCTGATATTAACTCAGTTTGTAAATAACGGCCAATACTTAAACATAACAATTCCTTTAACTAAGTTCTTAGGTAGTTCTCCAAAAAGTCTTGAGTCATCACTGAATTCCGAATTATCGCCTTGTAACCAATAACCATTATTTGTAATGGTTATTACTCTTTTGATGATCAATAAGTCTTCTCGATCGGGGCGATGCGCGATGACAACGTCGTTTCTTTTAACTTTTCGAGACTTTCTAATTAAGACCAAATCACCCGCGTGATACGC
>BJFU01000051.1 GCA_014190035.1 Actinomycetes bacterium
TACTCTTTCAATTCTTCTTTGATCTAATTCAATTTCTGGAGCACTTCCCGTGATCACGACTGGAGTTTCTTGTTTAGCTAACAAATTTGAAAGAGAGTCAGCAGTCTTTTCAATAACATCTTTTATGTTGACCATGTTTAGACTTAAATCTGCAGCCCCTGCATCAAATCTACTTATTTCTAATAACTGTGAAAGCAAAATTTCGAATCTCTCAATTTGAGTGCTTAATAACTCTGCAGCTCTGGCAGTTTCTCCCGTGTATTGATCCCGTGATTCGTACAGAACATCTGCAGCCATTCGCACCGTTGTTAATGGAGTTCTAAGTTCATGGGAAACATCAGAAACGAATCGTTTTTGCATTCGAGACATTTGCTCTAATTGACCGATTTGTTGCTGAATAGATGCAGCCATTGAGTTGAAGGAGCCCGCTAATTTAGCTAAATCATCTTCTCCACTAACTGGTACTCGTTCATTTAACAAACCCATACGCAATCGCTCTGCTGCTTCAGCAGTTTTTCTAACGGGTGATAACACAGATCTAGTCAAATACCAAACTAAAATAAGAAGTCCAAAAATTAAAAAGATTCCAGTTGCTAATACAGCAGAGCGAATAATTCCGATTGTTTCTTCTTCTTTATCAAGTGGGAAAAGTAAGAATAAGGAATAATTTCCTACGTTATTTATTTTGATTGGTGCTGCTACAACTAGTCCTGGAATCTTTCGACCATCTAAATAGTTTATTTCGGTATAAGCCCAAAGTAATTTCTCAGTCTTTTCAACTCGACTTCTTAAATCTTCACTCACACTATTTTCAGCTACTAGATTTGTTCCCCGCTCAGGCAAACCTTGTTTAGATATATCAGATGAAGCTAAAAATAAAACATCATAAAGTCCAGATTGACCTGCTCTAACTGCCAAAGCTGTAACAGCAGTGTCTACAACCGTTGAAATATTAGGTGCACCAGCTCCAGTGTCAGTTGCTGTTACGACTTTTTGAGCTTCATTTATTGCCGATGAAGCTTCTGTAATTGAAGATGATTCTTTAGAGGTAAGAATTCCTGATGAAACTCGATTGATAAGGATAAGTCCAATAACTGTTACCAAAATGGTAGAAACGATAAAAGTTGTAGCAATAATTCTTAAACTTAAAGACTTATTCCACGCTTGTTTAAATTGATAAAAATACTTCACGGACCAGCCTTGTAGCCAACGCCTCTTACCGTCATAACGATTTCTGGATTCTCAGGATCATGTTCAACTTTAGATCTAAGTCTTTGCACATGCACGTTAACTAATCTTGTATCTGCCGGATTTCGATAATGCCAAACATCTGTCAAAAGCTGTTCACGTGTATAAACTTGCCAAGGTTTTCTTGCCAAAGCCAGTAGTAAATCAAATTCTAATGGCGTTAAGGAAATCTCTTTACCATTTCTTTTTACACTATGACCTACAACGTCAATTGTTAAATCAGCTAAGGTTAATAGCTCTGCTTTTACATCTTCTTTTCGCAATCTTGCTTTAATTCTTGCCACAAGTTCTTTGGGTTTAAATGGTTTTACGATGTAATCATCTGCTCCAGATTCCAAACCTTTTACAATATCCAAAGTGTCGCCTCGAGCGGTCAACATAACTATTGGCACACCTGATTCAGATCTAATTCTTTTACAAACTTCTATTCCATCAATTCCTGGCAACATCAAATCAAGTAACACAAGATCGGGTTTGGTTTCTTTAAATATCCCTTGGGCTTTGGAACCGTCATCACAAAACAAGGCTTCATAGCCTTCTGCCCTTAACACAATTCCCAACATTTCAGAAAGAGCTTGGTCATCATCGACTACTAATACGCGAGCCATAATGCAATGTTGTCACCCCATCTATGACAAAATCAAAGTGGAGGTAGATATGACTCAAGGTCCTGGCCCAAATTTGATTCCTTTAACGAAATTAACCCTCAGTGAAATTTTGAGTGGATCTTTGAACTCCCTAAGACGAATGCCTAAAACACTTTTAGGAATTGGATTATTCTCCGGATTCATTATTGGTTTGAGCAATATCATTGCCACCGCTTTAGTTGTGCAAAGTGGTGAATCATTAACAATGCCAGAATTACCAAATCCATCTGATGTTATTACCCAACAACAAATTCAAGAACTAGTTACAGCACTTGCGCCAACACTTAGAGTTGGAGTTATAACTGCTGTTGTTTTGTTCATTGTGCAAGCTGTAACTGCAGGGATGTTTACTCACGTTGTTGGAAATGCCATCATTGGTAAGAAAATTAACGTGACAGAATCTTGGAAAAAAACAAGACCACAATTGATGCGAGTTATTGGACTTTCAATTATTTCTTTCCTATTGCCAACATCTGCCATTTTTATAGGTCTATTTATTGGTGTGGCACTTACAGGAATTAATTCAATACTTGTTTTTGTTGGCTTAGGAATTGGACTTGCAGCCGCCATTTATTGCTGGATTGGGTTATACGTAAGTATTCCAACTTTAGTTTTGGAAGATTCTAAATTTCTAGTTGCTTTTAAGCGTTCTTTCTATCTGGCAAGAACAAATACATTTCGAGTTTTAGGAATTGGGATTATGGGAATAATTACCAGTCAAGCAATTTCAATTGTGGTTTCAACACCTTTTGCATTATTTGCTCAATCAAATGCAAGAGAAGATCCAACAACTTCTTCAATTTTTATGTCTTCGATGGGCTCAATTTTGGGCTACACCGTGATGCTGCCATTTATTGCAGCATTTACCACATTGTTATATACAGATTTAAGAATTAGAAAAGAAAATATTGCTACAGATTTAGATAAAGCTAAAAATCAGTAGCGATAATGATCGGACTTATATGGTCCGCTCTTATCTAGTCCCATGTAATTAGCTTGATCAGTTGTTAACTCTGTTAATTTGGCACCAAGAGCATCCAAATGCAATCGGGCAACTTTTTCATCCAGATTTTTTGGAAGTGTGTAAACGCCAACTGGGTACTGCTCAGTCTTGGTAAACAATTCAATTTGGGCTAATACTTGGTTTGTAAAAGAAGTACTCATAACAAATGAAGGATGCCCAGTAGCATTTCCAAGGTTTAACAATCTTCCTTCACTCAAGATAATGATTGATTTCTTTTCATCAAATACCCATTCATCAACCTGAGGTTTGATGTTTACTCTTCTAGTTCTTTTATCGTTAGCAAGTCCTGCCATATCGATTTCGTTATCAAAGTGTCCAATATTTCCGACAATGGCTTTATCTTTCATTTTTGACATTTGATCAACTGTGATTACGTTTTTGCAACCTGTTGCAGTAATAATCATGTCTGCGTAAGAAAGAGTGTTTTCTAAAGTATTAACTTCATATCCATCCATTGCAGCTTGTAATGCACAAATTGGATCGATTTCAGTAATAATTACTCGAGCACCTTGTCCGCGTAATGATTCAGCGGTTCCTTTACCAACATCACCATAACCACACACCACGGCAACTTTTCCACCGATCAAAACATCAGTAGCACGATTTATTCCGTCAATTAAAGAGTGACGAGTTCCATATTTGTTATCAAACTTACTTTTTGTTACAGCATCATTAACGTTGATTGCTGGGAAAAGTAATTGGTTTGATTTAAACATTTCATACAAGCGATGAACACCTGTGGTGGTTTCTTCAGTTACACCTTTGATGTTGTTAGCAATATCAGTCCATAGTCTTGAATTTTCTTTCAATGTTTTTTGGATTAATTTTAAGATAACTGCAAATTCTTCATTGTCAGCTTTTTCAGGTTCTGGTTGATCACCAGTTTTTTCAAATTCCACACCTTTGTGAACAAGTAAAGTTGCATCGCCACCATCATCAAGAATCATGTTTGGACCTTCACCGTCAGTCCATTTCAAAATCTGTTCGGTACACCACCAATATTCTTCTAGTGATTCACCTTTCCAAGCAAAAACTGGAACACCGTTTGGTTTATCTACTGTTCCATTTGGTCCAACAACAACTGCAGCTGCTGCATGATCTTGAGTAGAAAAAATATTGCAAGATGCCCAACGAACTTCGGCTCCTAATTCAACAAGTGTTTCAATCAAAACTGCTGTTTGAATTGTCATGTGCAAAGAACCTGTGATGCGTGCACCTTTAAGTGGCTTTGAGGCACCAAATTCTTTTCTCATTGCCATTAAACCTGGCATTTCGTGTTCAGCTAATTGCATTTCTTTACGGCCAAAATCAGCTAAAGAAAGGTCAGCTACTTTGTAATCAAGATTTCCGGAACGATCAACAGTCATTGAAAAGTCAGACACTTTATATTTACCCCTGGGATTTAGTATGAATGTAACTAACGCAATTCTGCCAGACTAAAAACTTCTTGCAACTACGGCATGACCTTTAACCACAACTTTTACATCAATATTGCTAATAAGTGCTACTTCTCCCTTTGCTAGAGAAATCTCAACGGCACCATCAGTTATTTTTGTCTCACCTTCCAAGTTGAGCACTCCCGCAAAATTAGTGTCCCTTGATTGATAGGTCGCATTGTCAATAGCGACTAATTCATAATCTGCTTCTGGCTTATAAATATGGACTCCGTCAGTAGTTTCAAGCGAAAGCACCTGCACTTGCTTTTCCTCCACAATACTTAAAGCCGCATCAATATTTATATGTTTATTTGTCAATCCCATTCGCAAAACATTGTCAGAAGTTGTCATGATTTCAACAGCTAAACCGTGAACATATGAATGAGGTGTGCCAGGAGATACATGAATCGCATGACCTTTTTCCAAAACATGAAATTGCATCAATAAACAAACTAAAACACCAGGATCTGTTGGATACTTGTTTACTATTTTTTCAAAGGCAGTAATTGCTTTAGGTGAGTATTTTGCATCTTTCACGCAGGCAACAACCAATTTATTGATTTCAGAGATTTTAGCTTTATCAATTTCAAAAATAATATCTGCGGCGTCGAAGAAAGTATCTGTTTCTATTACTTCTTTTATTTCATTTGCTTTTGACTTTTCATAAAGTAATTTAAAGACTTCATCTCTTTTACTTTTGCTTTCAACTCCAGCAAAAGCATGAAATTCTTCCAAAGCAAAGAGCATTTCATCCTTGCCGTTATCATCAGACAATAATTTTTCACTATCATCAAAATCTGGCAAGCCTGATTCTGCTGTAAATTTATCGGGATGAACTTGGATAGATAGCGGTTCATTGGCGCAAAGTAATTTAATTAATAAAGGAAAACTTGAGTTGGTTTTAAGTTCTTTATTTGTTTCTTTATCTATTGATCTACCTGATGGATGATCACCAAACCATAATTCTGCTTGAGGTGAATCAGTTTTATCAACCCAGTTTTGTAGTCCGTTAACTTTTCCCCAGGCGTATTCTTTTAAAGAACCTCTAACAACAATTATCGAGTTGTTACTCATTTAAAAAGATTAGCCGCCAATGCCACGTGGACCAGGAATTGCTTCATCTAGCAACATAACTGGAATTCCATCTTTGATTGGAAAAGTTGTGGCACAACTTGAACAAACAATTTTTGTATCATCACTTGAAACTGAAACGTCTGCATGCTTATCGCAAGGACAAGCCAATATTTCTAATAATTCTGGTTTGATCACAGAACTCATTGTGCATCCTTTCGAATGATTGCTAGAACATCATCTCTGACTTTTTCCATTGTTGCATGCTCTTTTGCTTCTGCGTTTAGTCGAAGCAATGGTTCGGTGTTGCTAGGGCGAACATTGACCCACCAAGTGTCTCCTGAAAAAGTTAGGCCGTCTAATTCTTCTATTTGGACATCTTTTGACCCTGCAAAATGTTCTTTCACCTTCTTGCTAGTTACAGATACATCTTTAACGCGCGTATTGATTTCGCCACTTGCAACGTATCTATCAAATTCTTTAATTAGTGATGAAAAAGTTGTGCCATTTTTTGTTTCTCCTAATGCAGCTAAAACGTGTAGCGCAGCTAACATTCCACTATCTGCAAACCAAAAATCTCTGAAATAGAAATGTCCAGAATGCTCTCCCCCAAATATTGCATTGGTGTCTTTCATGACTTGCTTAATAAATGAATGGCCCACCCTGGTTTTTCGAGCCGTGCCGCCGTTTTCTTTAACTACTTCAGCCACACTTCTTGAGGTTATTAAATTATGAATAATTGTTGATCCAGGTTCTCTTTTTAATTCTCTTTTTGCAATAAGGGCCGTAATTGCACTTGGAGAAATACTTTGACCCTTTTCATCAATAAAGAAGGCGCGGTCCGCATCCCCATCAAAAGCAATACCTAAATCTGCTTTTTCAATTAAAACTCTTTTTTGTAAATCAACTAAATTTGCAGGTTCAATTGGATTTGCTTCATGGTTGGGAAAAGTTCCGTCAAGTTCAAAATACATTGGCACTATTTCAAAATTTGAATTCTCAAACACCTTGGGCACACTAAATCCACCCATTCCGTTTCCAGCATCAATTACTACTTTTAGTTTCCTAGCAGATTTTAAATCGACAAGTGTATGTAAATACTTCACATATTCTGTATTTAAATCTTTCGAACTCTCAGTTCCAATAGGTCCTGAATACTTGGCAATGCCATTAAGCACTAGTTGAGTTATTTCTTTTAACCCTGAATCTTGGCCCACAGGAGCAGCGCCTACTTTTGCTAATTTAATGCCGTTGTATTCAGCAGGATTATGACTTGCGGTAAACATTGCTCCTGCAATATTTAGAAATCCTGTTGCAAAATACAAACCATCAGTTGAGGCAAGCCCCATGTATAAAACATCCACACCTTGTTCTGTAACTCCTTTGGCAAAACTTTTTACTAAATCTGGTCCACTAGGTCTCATGTCATGAGCGATCACAACTTGGCCACAACCGCCATCTGTTTTTCTAAGTTTCAAAGCAACAACAAAAGCTTGACCAATCAAGTAACAAATATTTTCATCAAGATCAGTTGGCACAATGCCACGAACGTCATAGGCCTTAATAAGGTTTTGTAAACGTTGCAGGGTGATTTCAGAACTCATAAGACTTCAAAGACTAGTAGAGAAAGAGTAGTTATTTAGTTTTCATCACGAACTATGCGCAAATGACTTCTATTGGCATAGTCGTTGGCAAAGGCTGGTTCAGACCAAACATCAGGTTGAGGCTTGGCTGCTTCGCGCACAGCGTTGGCAAGGGCTAATAAATCATCTTGGGAAGGAACAAATTGAGTTGGTTCACTTTCTAATCTCACAATTTCCCAC
>BJFU01000052.1 GCA_014190035.1 Actinomycetes bacterium
TCAGTTACTAAATCATGTCCTGCCATAAGTCGAATACTTGTCGCTAAAGATGAAGGGCCTGCAGAAATTAAAAACAAAGTTGAAATGACATCAAAATCAATTGATCTAGGATAAATCTGACCAACACTTGTTAATACATTTTCAAAACCTAAGTGTTTAGCCACAATTTGTTCAAGTTTTTGCACTTTTTTATCATCGTTATCGAATAAATCCAAAACATCTTGTGATGTTCCAACAGGGCCTTTAATCCCTCTTAAAGGATATTCGGCAATTAAAGAATTTAGTTTTGAATAAGCATGCAAAGTTTCCTCTGCAGCAGAGGCAAATCTTTTTCCTAAAGTTGTACTTTGAGCTGCGACATTGTGGCTTCTACCAGTGATTGCTAAATCTGAATATTGAGTGGCTAATTTTGCTAGTTGAGACAAAGTTGCAACAGTTTTGTCATGTATTAATTTAAGAGATTCTTTGATTTGTAATTGTTCAATGTTTTCTGTTAAATCCCTACTGGTTAATCCTTTATGAATATCTTCGTATCCTGCAAGAGCGTTAAATTCTTCGATTCTTGCTTTCACATCATGACGAGTTTTTTCTTCACGTTTTCTGATTGATTCCAAATCTACTTTTTCAATTACTTTTTCATAATCTGCAATATTGGCAGCAGGAATATTTAATCCCAATTCCTGTTGGGCTTTCATAACAGCAACCCAAAGTTTTCTTTCTAAGATTATTTTGTTTGTTTGAGACCAAATATCTGACATTTGGCTAGAGGCGTACCGGGAAGCTAATACATCCGGGATCATTGCCACAGTGCCTATTCTTTCACAGGACTTGATTAGTTATGCGCTGGCGTACTTATCTGTAACGGCAAAAGCCTGATCCAAAATCGCTAAACCTTTTTCTGCATCACTTTGAGTGATATTGCAAGGAGGAACAACGTGTAAACGGTTCATATTGATAAATGGCATGAGTCCTAATTTTTTACATTCCGCACCAAGTTCTGCCATTGGGGCTGCATCTTTTCCTGCGGCGTTATATGGCACAAGTGGTTCTTTAGTGTTTTTGTCTTTAACAAATTCCACTGCCCAGAAAACTCCCATACCGCGTACATCGCCAATTGAAGAATGTTTTTCTTTCATTTTTTCTAAAGCTGGACCAATAATATTTTTACCAATTTCACGTGCATTCTCAATCATTTTTTCTTCCTTCATCGCATCTAAAGTTGCAACAATTGAAGCTGTAGCTAATGGATGGCCGGAATAAGTAAGCCCACCTGGGAAAACTTTGTCAACAAATGTTTCATAAATTGGTTTATCAATGATTACTCCACCAACTGGAATGTAACCAGAGTTTGATCCTTTAGCGAAAACAATTAAGTCAGGTTTTGCAGTGGCGTGATGGAATGCAAACCATTCACCAGTTCTACCAAAACCAGCCATTACTTCATCAGCGATCCATAAAATTCCATACTTATCGCAAATTTTTCTTAAACCTTCTAGATACCCAGGAGTTGGTGCCATAATTCCGGCAGTTCCCACAACTGTTTCAATACAAATTGCAGCAATGGTTGCAGGTCCTTCAAATTGAATTACAGATTCAAGATGTTGCAAAGCTCTTTCTGTTTCTTGTTCAGGTGAATTTGACCAGAATTGGGAACGGTAGGGAAATGGTCCAAAGAAATGAATTACGCCATATGCAAATTCATTTGGCCAACGTCTTGGATCTCCTGTCATTTGAATAGCAGTTCCGGTATTGCCGTGATATGAACGATAAAAACTTAAAACTTTATGGCGTCTGGTGTGAATTCTTGCCATACGTACAGCGTTTTCAATTGCATCAGCACCACCGTTAGTAAAGAAAACATGTTCCATACCATCGGGTGCTAAATCAGTTAATTTCTTCGCAGCAATTCCGCGCATATCATTTGCATGTTGCGGTGCAATTGTTGTTAGACGTGCAGCTTGATCTTGAATTGCTTTGACAACTTTTGGATGTTGGTGCCCAATATTTGTGTTAACTAATTGGGAAGAAAAATCTAAATATTTATTTCCGTCATAATCCCAAAGATAAGATCCTTGGGCATCAGCAATTGGTAAAGGTTTAATTGCACCTTGAGCACTCCAAGAATGAAAAACGTGAGCTCGATCTAAATCGAAAACTCTTTTGCCCTCTTCAGGGTTTGCTACGAATTCGTTTCCCATGGGGATTAGTTAATCAGGTCTCTACGAGAGATTGTCGCATCGCGGTGCTGGCCCACGCCTATTGCACTCATTGAGGCACCTGAAATCTTTTCGAGGAATTCCACATACTTTTGAGCGTTAATTGGCAGGTCTTCAAACTTTCTAGCGTTAGAAATATCTTCATCCCAACCTGGCATCATTTCATAAATTGGTTTGGCGTGATGAAATTGTGTTTGAGTCATGGGCATTTCGTCATATCTTTTGCCATCAATTTCATAAGCAACACAAACTGGAATTTCTTTAAAACCACTTAATACATCTAATTTAGTCAAGAAAAAGTCTGTTAATCCATTAATTCTTGTGGCATAACGTGCAACTACTGCGTCATACCAACCACATCTTCTTGGACGCCCTGTTGTGGTGCCAACTTCTCCACCAATTTGTCTTAAGCGCTCCCCATTTTCGTCAAGTAATTCTGTTGGAAATGGTCCTTCGCCAACTCGTGTGGTGTAAGCCTTAACAATTCCAATAACTCTTGTAATTTTTGTGGGCCCAATTCCTGAACCTGTTGCAGCTCCACCTGCAGTTGGATTTGAGGAAGTAACAAATGGATAAGTTCCATGATCCACATCAAGCAGCGTTCCTTGTCCACCTTCTAATAAAACATTGTCACCACGCTCTAGTGCTTCGTGAAGTAAAAGAGAAGTATTAGCTAAGTATGGTTTTAATTTATCCGCATAACTTAATAATTCAGTAACGATTGCATCAACATCAACTGCTCTTCTGTTATAAACCTTTACCAAAGTTTGATTCTTGGAAGCAAGGGATCCTTCAACTTTTTTTCTTAAAATTGATTCGTCATATAAATCTTGAACTCTAATTCCAACTCTGCTTACTTTGTCGCCATATGCTGGACCAATTCCTCGACCAGTAGTACCAATTTTTGATTTACCTAAGAATCTTTCAATTGTTTTATCAAGCATGACGTGATAACTAGTAATGATGTGAGCATCTGCTGAAATCTTTAATTTAGAAGTATCAATTCCTCTTTCATTTAATCCTTTAATTTCATTTAACAAAACTGCAGGATCAATTACTACGCCATTTCCAATTACTGGAACTACTTCTGGAGTTAAAATTCCAGAAGGAAGAAGATGTAGTGCAAATTTTTCTGGTCCATTTTTAGTTGGAATTACTACAGTGTGCCCGGCGTTATTGCCGCCTTGATAGCGAACAACGTATTGAACTCGATGACCTAATAAATCTGTTGCTTTACCTTTGCCTTCATCGCCCCATTGTGCTCCGAGCAAAACGATGGCTGGCATCTTTTTTCCTTTATCTTTGTAAAAACTTGCCTGGACGAATCTAGTTCAGCATCTCAAGTTGGTTTAACACCGCAACGCCATCTAGCCATGCGGATTCAATTCTGGGGTTATCGCTGTACGCATCCCCAACAATGGCCAAGCGTTGGGGCAATTCAGGTCTTGTCGCTGGGCTTGGTTGAGCTATTGACCAGCGGGTAATACCTTTTTCCACAACTTCACTTTGTATGTTCCATATTTCTAAAGCATGATCAATTACTTCGTCAACAAAATTTGCAAAATTATCTAATCTTTGTTTGGCGTAATCACTTGTGGTAATCACATTTATTACTGGAGCGTTATCGCCTCTTCTTTTGCCATCATTAACAATTAATGAAATGACTTCATGATTATTCACAAACATTGCATCATATTTAGGAGTATCGCTATCAATAACAAACCAAGCTGAAAGAGCTGATGCCCAGTTTTGTTTATTTAATTCATTTGCTATTTCGTCATTTTCTATGATTCTTGCTGCTTGAATTCCTGGCATTGCTAGAACAACGGCATCAAATTCTTCGTTGTCTACTTTTACATAATTGGAATTAACTTTTACTTTCGCTATTTTTCTTTCTTGTAAAACTTTTACACCCATTTTGGTTAAAGCTCCTAATTCATGGATTGCTAAACTTCTTAATCCCTTTTTAGTGGCATAACGCATGGGTCCTGTTGTAGTTGATATTTCATAATCGCTAAAGACATGAAAAGTATCAGTCCATTTGTGAACTAAACCTAATTGTTGCCAATCATCAACTTTATTTTGAAAAATAGGGTCAGAGATTGTGAAATAAGCTGCTCCCACATCAACTGGTCTATTAACAAAAGGAATATTTCTTAAAGACCTTAAACCTAATCTTCCGCCTGGATTTTTTCCTTGGTCAAAGATTGTGACAGCACAATTGTTTTCAATTAATTTATGTGCTGCAGATATACCTGAAATGCCAGAGCCAATTACCGCAACTTTTGCTGGCACGTTTAATTAAATTTGGATCAGGTGTTAGAAGCTTCAAAAATACTTTGAACGGCTTTGTCCAAGGCATCATCGAATTCTTTATCACTTTGTTGAGCAGATAAACCTTCAGTTAGCGCGCGTGAGAAACTTGCGATAACTCCATTGTTTTTAGCCAACATTTTGTTTGCTTCGTCTCTTGAATATCCACCAGAAAGTGCTACCACTCTAATTACGCGTGGGTGGGCCACTAGATCTGAATAGAAATTAACCTGTGTAGGAAGAGTTAATTTCAACATCACATTCTGGTTATCTTTCAATTTATTTAACTGATCAAGAAGTTCTAATTTAAGAATTCCTTCAGCTTGTTCTTTTTCGTGAGAGTTAATATCAACTTCTGGCTCAATGATTGGCACAAGTCCTGCAGCCAAAATCTTTTTGCCAATTTCAAATTGTTGGTCAACTATTTGTTGAATTCCTTTGCGGTTAGCTAATTTAATAACTGAGCGCATTTTGGTTCCAAATACTTTGTGACCGTTTGCTCTGGCTAGGCGATCGTCAAGTTCTGGAATAGCTTTCATAACTTGAACGCCATTTTCTTCAGCAGCTAAACCGTTATCTATTTTTAAGAAAGGAACAATCTTTTTATTTTCCCAAAGATATTCGGCTGTTCCTTTGCCATCAATGGTTCTTTCCATTGTCATGTCAAAAAGTATTGCGCCCAAAGTTCTTTCAGCGTTTAATGATGGGCTCTTAATAATTCTGGTTCTCATTTGGTGAACCAAATCAAACATTTCTTCTTCGCTTGAATAAGCAGATTCTTCCACCCAATGTTCTTTCAGCGTTTAATGATGGGCTCTTAATAATTCTGGTTCTCATTTGGTGAACCAAATCAAACATTTCTTCTTCGCTTGAATAATCAGATTCTTCAATGCCATAAAGTTTCAAAGCTTTTGGTGTACTTCCACCACTTTGATCTAGGGCTGCAATAAAACCTTTACCGTTTTTCATTTTTTCTAATTGCTCTGTATTCAAGGTCATCCTTTTCAAATGAGTGAAATGTTTATCTGGCTAGGTTTCTAAGTATTCCACATCCAGGTGCGGGCAAAACCACGACTTAGCGATTAAGGTAATTCTTATGAGTATCAAGTCCGAATTGATTGAACAGATCAAACAAAAAGCCGTCGTTCACGGCAAAGTGATTCTTTCAAGTGGCAAAGAAGCCGATTATTACGTTGATTTAAGACGTGTGACACTAGATGCGATAGCTGCTCCACTGGTGGGACAAGCAATGTTGGAAGCAACCAAAGAATTTAATTATGAAGCAGTGGGTGGATTAACACTTGGTGCAGATCCTGTGGCAACAGCAATGATGCATGAAGCAAAGAAACAAGGAAGAATTCTTAACTCTTTTGTGGTGCGAAAAGAAGGAAAAGCTCACGGATTACAACGAAGAATTGAAGGACCAGATGTTAAAGGCAAAAGAGTTTTAGCTGTGGAAGACACTTCAACAACTGGAGGTTCAGTTTTAACTGCCGTTGAAGCTTTAAATGAAGCTGGCGCAATTGTTGTTGGAGTAGCAGTTGTAGTTGATCGTGGTGCTGGCAAAAAAATTGAAGATGCGGGATTGAAATATGTTTCAGTTGTTTCATTACAAGAATTAGGTCTTTCATAAGCGTTCTTTTTGCTTAATTCGGGTTGGGCAAAAGTTCTAGATTTGCGGATGTAGCAGAATAAACACGTGAATCCTTTTGAAGTACCTGAAAAACCAGTAACTGTATTTATTACAGATCCGTTTGAAAAAAATCCCTTAGATGAGTCACTATTTAATGTAGTAATCAGAACCTCTAGTGCAAAGTCAGCTAGAGAAGATATTGCTGGAGCAGTTTTTAATATTTGTATGCAAGTTTCAAATACTTCACCAATTATTTTAGTTGCTCAAGAAAGATCAGGAACACTTTTACCTGGAATTGGCAGTGGACTAAGAGCAAGTTATAGAAAACTTGCTGGATACATCTTTATTGACGGAACACTTCCTGCTCCTAACCAAGTTTCAACTCCAAATTCACAATGGTTAGAACATTATTTTGATTCTGTTCCTTTAACTGAAGATTGGCCAAATGCCCCAGTTGTTTACATCCAAACAAAAGAAGATTCATCAATTTGGGCAGAACAAGTAAAAGTAAGAGGTTGGAAACTATTTACTGAAGAAGTTAAAACTGCTCTCGCCAAATCAATTAGCGTTATTGTCGGCGAGACTGATAAGAATTAGAAAACTTTCGCACTACAAATCTAGGCAAATTTCTAAGCAGTAAATATAACAATTTGTATTTAAAATGAGGAATAACTACAGCTTTTCCTTTTAATACTGACTTTATCGAATCCTTCACAACTAAGTTTGTAGAAATCCACATCCAATTAGGAATACTGTCGGTGGACATATTTGCTCGTTGATGGAATTCAGTTCT
>BJFU01000053.1 GCA_014190035.1 Actinomycetes bacterium
AAGCTTCCCAAAGTTTCAACATCAAGATCATTTGTAGGTTCATCAAGTAGTAAAAGATTTCCACCTTGCTTAAGAGTCAAAGCAAGATTTAATCTATTTCTTTCTCCTCCAGATAAAACACCCGCTGCTTTTTGTTGATCATGGCCTTTGAAACCAAATGTTGAAACATATGCACGAGAAGGAATTTCAACATTTCCTACTTTAATAAAATCAAGTCCATCACTTACTACTTCCCAAACACTTTTCTTAGGATCAATTCCAGTTCTTCCTTGGTCAACGTAAGCAACCTTTACAGTGTCGCCAATTTTGATTTCGCCTGAATCTGGTTTTTCATTTCCTAATAACATTTTGAATAATGTGGTTTTACCAACACCGTTTGGACCAATGATTCCCACAATGCCATTTCGAGGCAAAGTAAATGACAATTTATCGATTAAGAGTTTGTCGCCAAAACCTTTTGATAAGTCTTTAACTTCAACTACTTGATTACCCAATCTTGGACCAGGTGGAATTTGAATTTCTTCAAAATCCATTTTTCTAGTTTTATCGGCATCTGATGCCATTTCTTCATAACGCTCTAAACGAGATTTTGATTTGGCTTGACGAGCTTTAGGACTTGATCTGACCCATTCCAATTCATCTTCTAATCGTTTACGAAGCTTTATGTCTTTTGCACCTTCAACCTTTAATCTTTCTTGTTTCTTTTCTAGATAGGTTGAATAGTTACCTTGATATGGATAAGCACGTCCACGATCTAATTCCAAAATCCATTCGGCAACATTGTCCAAGAAATATCTATCGTGTGTGATTGCAATAACTGTGCCCGGATATTTTTCTAAGTGTTGCTCTAACCACAAAACACTTTCAGCATCTAAATGGTTTGTTGGCTCATCAAGAAGTAATAAATCAGGTTGTTCTAAAAGAAGTTTTGCTAATGCGACTCGTCTTCTTTCTCCTCCAGATAAAACTTTTACATCAGCATCAGGTGGTGGAAGTCTTAACGCATCCATTGCTTGTTCTAACTGGGAATCTAAATCCCAAGCACCAATGTGATCTAGTTCTTCTTGAAGTTTGCCCATTTCAGCAAGTAATTTGTCATAATCAGCTTCTGGACTTGCTAATTGTTCTGAGATTTCATTAAATTTTGCTAACTTTGCTTTAGTGGATGCAACTGCTTCTTCAACGTTTTCTAAAACATTTTTGTCATCACTAAGTTTTGGTTCTTGTTCCAAAATTCCAACTGAGGCACCAGGTGCCAACATTGCTTCACCATTGCTGACATCATCTTTGCCAGACATAATTCGTAATAAAGAAGATTTACCTGCACCGTTTGGTCCAACTACGCCAATCTTGGCGCCCGGTAAGAACGCCAAGGTGACGTCGTCTAAAACGACTTTGTCATTATGAGCCTTGCGCGCTTTTGAAAGGGTATAAATAAATTCAGCCACACCACAAGACTATCCATTCATTTAGGCTGCGTTAATTTCAGTATCTGAAGCCTCATTCATCCATGGGTCTTGTTCATAAAATTCACTCACTCTTTTGACTTTGGTGAATTCACTAGTTCCCCTGTTTAAATCATGACCGATTGCTATGGCATCAATCTCTACATTGGTGCCACTCTTATCTTCGTCTTGCCATTGCCTAACTTTTAATTTTCCGGTCACTACTAAGGGTTGCCCTTTATGAACACTTAATGCCACATTTTCTGCCAATTGTGACCATGCAGTAATTGATAAATAACTAGGTTCTTGATCGATCCAAGAACTTGTTGATTTATCAAATCGTCTGGAATTTGAGGCGATCCGAAAAGATGCCACACTTGTGCCAGCTGAGGTAACTCTTAGCGAAACATCAGTAACAGCGTTGCCAATGACGGTGGTGATGATGTCGTTCATGTTTATTTCTCCTTTTCTTAGGGATTAATAGGGTGCAATATCTTTAAGTTGTCTTACTTATTCGCACAAACTAACTGGGGATAACTGGTGGTTGTGGGCAATAGAGCAAAATAGAAACCCTGCGCCCGTAGCTCAACGGATAGAGCAACTGGTTTCTACCCAGTAGGTTGGGGGTTCGATTCCCTCCGGGCGCACTTTTGAAAATAACTACTTTTTCAAAAATAGCTGAAAGTGAAAATGACAAATGGCCAACCATAACGACTTAATAGTTTGGGTCGATTGCGAAATGACTGGTTTGTCATTAACAAAAGATGCTCTTATTGAAATCGCTGTTGTAGTAACCGATTCTCATTTAAATGAAATGGATCCAGGAATTGACATCGTCATTAAATGTGAAGATGAAAAATTAGACTCCATGATTGATGTTGTAAAAGAAATGCATACTGCCTCAGGTTTACTTCGAGAAGTTCCTCATGGAGTTTCCCTGGCAGAGGCTAATAAAGAAGTTATGCAATATGTGAAACAACATGTGCCCGATGCTAGAAAAGCACCTTTAGCTGGATCAAGTGTTTATGTTGATCGTGGTTTCTTAGCAAGAGATTTACCTGAATTAGATGAACATCTTCATTATCGAGTAATCGATGTTTCTTCGATTAAAGAATTAGCCAGAAGATGGTATCCAAAAGTTTATTTCTCTTCCCCTGAAAAAACTGGAAATCATCGAGCACTAGCCGATATCAGAGAAAGTATTGCTGAGCTTCGTTATTACCGAGAGGCAATCATGGTTGCCCAACCTGGTCCTGGTTCTGATATTGCTAAAGAATTAGCCAATAGATTTGTAGTTGAACACGAGTAAAAGTTCAATATTGCAATCAAGATAGAATCAAAGTTGCAATAAAGAAGTAAAACTTGGTGGGTATAGCTCAGCTGGTAGAGCACCTGGTTGTGGTCCAGGACGTCGCGGGTTCGAGTCCCGTTACTCACCCCAATTTTTAACGATAGAAAAGGAAAATCAATCATGGATGCAACTGCATTGATTGCACTGTTTACATCTGTTGTTGTGACTTTTTTTGTAATTATGGATCCTCTTGGAACAGTTCCTATATTTATTGGTCTTACTAGAAAAGAAAAAGTCAATAAACAAAAACAGCTTGCCCTGCAAGCAGTGCTAATTTCGTTTCTCGTAATCATTATTTTCGCACTTTTTGGAAACCAAATTCTAGGTTTTCTTGATATTTCACTTCCCTCACTACAAGCTTCAGGTGGTTTGCTGTTGTTACTTGTTGCACTAGAACTTCTAACTGGCAAAGATGCCGAACCTTCCAAAACAGGAGATGTGAGTGTGGCTCTTGTGCCACTAGGAACTCCACTTTTAGCTGGGCCTGGTGCAATTGCTGCCACAATTATTTTTGTTAGACAATCACAAAGTGTGACTGACTTCGTAACTATCTTGCTTGGGCTTGTTGTTGTTCACATTATTTTATATTTATTCTTGAGATTTTCGATTCCCGTTATGCGCATTGTTGGTCGAGGTGGAATCACTGTGGCCACAAAATTGGCAGGTTTACTTTTGGCTGCAATTGCGGTTCAGATGATTGTGGGAGCAATAGCAGAGTTTGTGAAGATTTATTCGTAGGTATGATTTTCTAACCAAGCACCGCTAGCTCAGATGGTTAGAGCAGCTGACTCTTAATCAGCGGGTCCGGGGTTCGATTCCCTGGCGGTGCACAAAAAGTTAGTTTTCTTGATTTATCGGCAATCTATATTGAACAAATTCCGACACCGGCGTAATTGAATCATAAAGAACTCTTGCAGTCTTATTAAATTCTTGTGTAGTCCAATAAACTCTTTTCGATTTCTTTTCTTTTGCCAATTCAACTACTTTGTTCATCAACGCTCGGCCTATACCTTTACCTCTGATATTTGGATCAACAAATAGATCTTCTAGATAGCAATAATCAGTTTCGGTCCAAGTTGAAGGTCTAAATAAACAGTGAGTAAAACCGATAATTCCTTCTTCGCTTTCTGCCACAAAACCAAACATTTTTAGTTCGTTATTGATTAATCTTTTCCAAGTTAGCTCTGTTTGTTCTGGTGAAATTGTAGATTTATAGAACTCTAAATAGCCAGCCCATAATTTAAGCCATTGATCTTTATCTTTTTCCTCAATTGCTCTAATTGTTAATGTCATTAAAGTTTCCTAAAGTTGGGATCTAACTGACCAGAGTTCTGGCATGGTTGGTTTAAATAGTGTGGTAATTAAATATTGGGCACCACTTGATCCACCGGTTCCCACTTTGGCTCCAATTGTTCTTTCGACCATTTTTACATGACGATAACGCCATTCTTGTTGGCCTTCATCAATATCAACAAGTTGTTCTAATAACAAACTTGCTTCTGGATCTGATTTATATGCAGCCAATATTCCTTTTTCTACCCCAGGATTTAATTCATATTGAACTGTTACGTCTCGATTCAAAACATCTTTTGGAAAATCATGTTTTCTGCGAGACAAGTGATTAAGTACGCAATCCCATAAGCTTGGTTTGTTCAGCAATTCATTTATTTCCTTAAAGTCATTTGACGCAGGATCAAAATGAGAACTCATTGAAGCATCTCTTCGACCAAGAATTGCTTCGACTTTTCTAAATTGTGATGATTGAAAACCACTACTTGATTCAAGGCGTCCTCGGAAAGAATTGAACTGCAAAGGAGTCATCGTTTCTAAAATATCGATTTGAGCAACTAAAGTTTTGTATATGGTTCTAATTCGGCCTAGTACAGCTAATGTTTCAAATAATTTATCTTCATTGAGTAAAACCATGGCACGTTTGAATTCATGAATCAATTGTTTGAACCAAAGTTCATAAGTTTGATGAATCACGATAAAAAGCATTTCGTCGTGTTCCGGACCATCAGATACAGGTTTTTGTAATTCCAGCAGCTGATTGACCTTCAAGTACGAAGAATAGGAAAGGGAAGCCTGGTATTTGGAATCTGACATAGACCAA
Source organism: Actinomycetes bacterium (assembly GCA_014190035.1). Taxonomy (GTDB): domain Bacteria; phylum Actinomycetota; class Actinomycetes; order S36-B12; family UBA5976; genus ATZT02. Next base: position 4,910 of record BJFU01000053.1, read on the forward strand.
AGCCTACGCAAGTCCTAGCATTTGTCCATGATCACTCAAGCCCAGGTGCAGGAACTAGACCGCAAAGACCCGTTGAATAAATATATTTCTGAATTTGTAAAAAATGATCCCAATCTTTGCTACTTGGATGGAAATTCATTAGGACGTTTACCGAAACAAACAATTGAAAATATAAATGATTTCTTAACTAATGAATGGGGCAAAGAATTAGTTAATGGTTGGACTCATTGGATTGATGAAGCCCAACGTGTTGGAGATTTAGTTGGAGAAGCATCCCTTGGTGCAAAAAGTGGTCAAGTTTTAGTTACTGACACCACAAGTATTAATTTTTATCGTGCTTGCAAAGCCGCAATTAGTGCTAGACCTGGTAGAAAAACCATCATTATTGATGAAGCAAATTTTCCAACTGATAGATATATTTTGCAAGGAATTGCAAAGGAGCTAAATCTTAAATTAGTAACCATTCAAAATGACATCAGATCAGATTCTGGACAATATAACGGTTCAGATGAATCAATAACAATTGCAGAATTAGAAAAGTACTTAACTGACGATGTGGCACTTGTTACTTTTTCAATTATTCAATATCGCTCAGGTGCTTTAAATGATGTGAAAGAGTTAACCAAATTAATTCATAAAAATGGCTCTCTTGTTGTTTGGGATGCCTCTCATGCCATTGGCGTCGTTGATTTGCAATTTGATCGTGATGATGTTGATCTTGCAATTGGTTGCACCTATAAGTATGGAAACTCAGGTCCAGGAGCTCCTGCTTGGATTTATGTAAGCCAAAAATTGCAAAATGAATTAAGCATGCCAATTCAAGGATGGTTTGCTCAAAAAGACCAATTCATTATGGGTTCAGAATTTGAAAAAGCCGAAGGCATGCGCGGTTTTCAAATTGCCAGTCCTTCAATTTTAGGTCTTCGTTGTGTTAAAACTTCATTTGAAATGATCAAAGCAGCTTCCTTAAGAACAATTAGTGAAAAAGCAGCAATTGGTACTTCTTTGATGATTGAAATGTTTGATGAGTCACTTGCTCCATTAGGTTTCGAATTAACAACGCCGCGTGATTCAAATAGGCGCGGTGGTCACATTTCAATTCACCACATAGATGCAGAAAAAATTGCTCGAGGTTTAAGAATAGATAAGAACGTAATTCCGGATTATCGGGTTCCAAACTGCATTAGGTTGGCAATTTCGCCTCTAACCAATTCCTACGAAGAAATCTGGCAAGGATTTATTCGTATAGCCGATTATGTAAAAAGTGGAAATTATCAACATCTGGGAGAGGCTAAATCAAGCGTTACTTGATGTTTATCAAGTGTGGGAATCTTTGCAATTAGGCTTGGCGCTTTATAATCAATTAACTGGAAAAGGGAAACATTATGCGTAAATTAAAGTATGTATCGGGCTTAATCGTAAGCGTATTTTTCTTAACAAATTCAATTTCTGCTACCGCAATGCCAAATTCTGATGCTTCAGTTACAAATGCAAACGTTAAAGCTTTATTCACAGCAATTGCAACGAGTGATCCAGATAAACTAGCAATTGCTCAAAAATATGTTTCCCAGAATTCTTCAGCTGATCTTGCACTAACAATGATTCAAAATAGCCTTAGTGGTGATAAAT
>BJFU01000054.1 GCA_014190035.1 Actinomycetes bacterium
ACCGCCAACAACTCACGAGAAGTTAAACCTCCCATTTCAGGAGTTCCTGTTCCTGGTGCAAAACCTGGATCAAGCACATCGATATCAATAGAAATATAAACCGGAGCATCACCAACGCGAGTCTTAACTTTATTAATGATTTCTTCTAGGGAGAAATTATTAAAGTCAATTGATGAAACAATTCCAAATCCAAATTTCTTATCACTAGCTAAATCTTCTTTGTCATAAAGTGGTCCACGAATTCCTACATGCATACATTTGTCTGGAGCAAGAAGTTTTTCTTCCCACGCTCTTCTAAATGGAGTTCCATGGGTGTAAGAGGCATTCATGTACGTGTCCCAGGTATCTAAATGAGCATCAAAGTGAACTAGCGCAATTTGTCCATAAACTTTATGCAAACTTCTTAATAGGGATAAAGCAATGGTGTGGTCGCCACCAATGGTAAATAAAGGTTTACCTTTATCAATTAAAATTGATGCATGTTTTTCTAAACCAATTAATGCTTCTTCAATATTAAATGGATTCATGATGGCATCGCCTGCATCAACAACTTGAAGTTTCGCAAAAGGTGAAACATCTTGGGCTGGGTTATAAGGACGCAATAAACGCGAAGCTTGACGAACGTGTGATGGACCAAATCTTGCACCAGATCGATATGAAACGCCTGCATCAAACGGTGCACCTAAAATTGCTACATCGTAATTTGAAACATCTTCAATTCTGGGCAATCTTGCAAATGTTGTATGACCACCAAATCTAGGAACATCAACACCACTTACCGGTCCAACATTTCCGTTAACTTTAATGTTGTTGCGTAATGGATCGTTAATTTCAGGTGCGGTCATGTTCAATAATCTATTCTGGCATCGGAGATAAGTGTTCGTGGACTGCTATCCATTTACCTGAAACTTGGTGAAATGCGATGGTTTCTCTTTCTTTGAAAGACTTTTCACCATCATTTGTACTCAACGTTGTTGCTACGTCATGAGAAAAAATAGCTACTGAATCAAAAAGCTGAACTCTTTGATTACTGGAAATACAAGCTTTAACTTTAAAGCCCCAGTCTTTTTCCCAGGTGCGCCATTCATTTTGATATTCAGATTTGCTAATTAAAACGTTTGGAGAAGTGTGAAAAATGAAAACTGCTTTTTCGTCAAAACAAGAAAAGTAATCGTCAAAATCGTGGGATGCAAAACGAGAAACAAGGTGTGCCGCGGCTTGCAGCACACCTTGTTCGTTACTCATACTTATATCTTTACCTACTACTTAGTTCTAACTAAACGTGACCCTTTTGGACCATAAGCACTCTTTGGTTCTGGCCAAATAGATAGAAACAGCACATAAAGCACTGCGGCAGAAACAATTGATACTGGAAGTGAAATATCAATTCCTCCAACTGCACCGCTCCATGGACCAATCAACAATGGTGGGTAGTAACAAAACATCAGACCCAAAATTGCAGATGGAATCCAAGCTAGAAGTCCGCGCCAGTTGAATCCAGCGTTAAACCAATAGATGCCACCAGTTTTTCCTTTATTGAAAACTTGTACATCTTCTGGTGAGTACCAACCACGACGAACAAAGAAACCAATCATCATGATGATCATCCATGGGGTTGTGAAGATAACAATTAACCCAATGAATGCGTTGATACTTGCAAGTAAGTCAGTAACTAAACGACCTACCAAAATAAATATGAATGCAATTGAACCAATAAATATTGATGATTGCACTCGACTTAATTTAGGAAACACACTTGAGAAATCCAAACCTGTTCCATATAGAGAAGTTACTCCTGTTGATAATCCACCTAAAAATGCAATAACAATAAGTGGAAGTGCATACCAAGCTGGAGAAATTTCAACTAATCCAACAATGTATGCAGCTGGATCTTTTACCAATGTTGTTGTAGCCACACCGAATAGGAATGGAACCAGTGTCATTAATTGAGCACTAAATACCCAACCCATTAATGAAGTTCTGGAAGTTTTAGCTGGAATGTATCTTGCCCAGTCTCCCAAGAAAGCTCCAAATGAAATTGGATTTCCCATAACGATTAAAGCTGACAATATAAATGTTGGCCAGAAGCTTCCTAATGCATAAGCAGCAGGACCTGGGTTGTAGCTAGCGCTAAACAAAGAACCAAAAGCAATGATTCCTGCAAGCATCAAAACAGTGTTTGCATAAACGACTGTTTTGTTTACTAGCAACATGAATTGATATCCGTAGATAACAACCATGATTACCAAAGCTCCGATTATTGCGTAAATAATTCCTCTAAATAATGCTGAAGAAGTATCTACTCCAAAAAATCTTGAGATAGCACCTAGTAATGCGTCCCCGCTTACCCAAACTGAAATTGAATAGAAAGCAATTGCAGTTAATAAGGAGAGGAAGGATCCAACTAATCGACCTTTAACTCCAAAGTGAGCTCCTGATGAAACAGCATTATTTGTTCCAGTTACTGGTCCAAATAATGACATTGGCATCAATATCAATCCACCCACTACAACTCCAAGAAGAGTTGCAGCTACTGCTTGCCAAAAACTTAGTCCCAATAAAATTGGGAATGTACCTAAAATAATTGTTGCAAAGGTATTTGCTCCACCAAAGGTAATTCTGAATAAATCTTTTGGTGAGCTTGTTCTATCTCTATCTGAAATCGTGTCAATACCTTGTTGTTCTACTTCCATGACTCTTGGTTGACTTGCCATGCTTAGCCCTCCCTTTGTTTGGCTAACAAAAAGAGTAGACCTAAGACGTGAATTTTGTGATGTTTTTTGTCAGCTTTTTTAGGCTTTTAAGTCAGGTTTTGTGAGAACTCTGGGGGTGAGGTTCAAACTTCTTACGTGTTGAGCAATTTCGCCAAGCGAAGTTACCCACACATCTGGTGATGACAAAACGTGTTTCATCAGAGTCTCAAGAGATTCTGCTCTACTTGGTCTGCCACTTAAGAATGGATGATTAGTCAAAATAAATATGCCACCAGCTTTTTTCAAAGCTTCATACTCAAGTTGCCACATTTCTCTTACCTTTGTTGGAGATTCAATTAATCCAGATCCTGTTATATCTGGCAAGAATGCGTATTGTTCCCAATCATCAAGTGCCCATTGAATTGGTAATTCAACAATGGATTTATCCCCCACTGCTAATTCGTAAGGATGATCTGAATCCATTAAAGATGAGTCATATAAAAATCCATATTTAGAAAGTAGGTGTGGTGTGTACCAAGATAATTCCCACATTGGAGCGCGATATCCAATTGGAGTTACTCCTGCAACTTCTTGCAAACTCTCAATTCCTCTTTCAATGAATCCAACTTCTTCTTCAGGTGTTGCATGAGCTGGTTGTTCGTGCATATCGCCATGATGTGCAATTTCATGACCTGCAGCAACAATATTTTTAATTACTGATGGATATCTTCTAGCTGTATATCCAGGAACGAAAAAAGTTGATTTGATTTGATTTCTTTCTAAAATATCTAGAATTCTTGGCACTCCTGCTAAAGGTCCATAAGATTGATGAGACATTGTTGACATTTGATCTGCAGCTGCAGGTTTAAAATTTAGAATTGCTGATTCAGCATCTATGTCAAAAGAAAAAGATGCAGCAGCAGTTTTTCCAGCAGGCCATTTGATTGGTTTGGCAGGTATTGCTTCACTCATGCTCTGCTCCTTATTTCTCCGCCATTGGCATTAACGATTTGACCAACCATGGCATTTTGTTCTGGATCTAATAGGAATGCTACGACGGAGGCGATTTCATCAGATGTGCCCACTCTTGCAAGTGGAATATTTTTGGCATACATTTCAAGAACTTGCGCTAAAGACATATTTAGGTTTTGTGCATCTACTTCAAGTTGTGGAGTATTAATCACTCCTGGGGCGATTCCATTTACGTTTATTCCAAGTGGTGCTAATTCTCTTCCTAAAGATTTAACCAGTGAAATTAATCCTGCTTTACTGCTGGCGTAAGCAGAAGCTTCTGGCCAACCTGTTAATCCCCAATAACTACTTGTCACAACAACTTTTCCTTTTGTTTTCTTTAAGTGTTCTATTGATTCTCTGATTAAGACATAAGTTCCTAAAAGATTGGTGTTAACTACTTTCCACCACTCTTCGTTACTTTGTTCCTCAAATTTACCCATATTTATATATGCATGTTGGGCAACTACTGCGTCAATTTTTCCGTACTTTTCAATAACAGATTTAACGATTGCTGGAATTGCTTTTAAATCACTTAAATCGCCAGGTGCTGCAAATGCATTTAATTCTTGGCAAACTTCTTTTAATTTATCGTCCAAAACACGATCATTTAAAGCTAAAAGTGCTCCTTCTTTTTTCAATCTCTTAGCAATAGCTAATCCCATACCCTGTCTTGCCCCAGAAATTATTACAACTTTGTCTTTTAGATTCATACTTAAATCACTGCCCCAGCATTTGGACTAATAATTTCGCCACTAAAAAACGTTCCTTCGTTTGCTAAGAACCAGACCGTTTGAGAAATTTCTTCAGGTTTAACAAGTCTTTTAAGTGGCAAAGTGTTTAGAAATTCAGGCTGTCGTTCTGGTGAATCCAAAGGTATTAATGGGGTATCAGTTGGTCCTGGTGCTACGGCATTAACTCGAATATTAAATGGTGCATATTCCAAAGATAAAGTTTTTACTAATCCAATTTGTGCACCCTTAGCAGCAGAATAATGAGAGACGAATTCTCCACCACCAATTCCTAATTCTGAAGTTATACAAATTAAAGAACCATTTTTTCTTGCACGCATAAGTGGTAAAACTGAAAGAGCAATATTTCTAAATCCACCTAAATGAACTGCGAACATCTTTATTAAACTTTCATCACTTACATCAGTTATCGATCTCATTTCATAATGGCCTGCATTAGAAATTGCTGCCTCAATTGGGCCTAATTCTTTTTCAATTTTTAAAACGGCATCATTAATGCTTTTAAAATCTGAAACATCAGCTTCGATAGAGAAATCTGTGTTTGATTTATTTTTGTCAATAGAAGCAACCTGCCACCCATTTTGTTTAAAACGGGTGGCGATTGCTGCACCGATACCGCTAGCTGCTCCTGTTACCAGGGCAACTTTGGTGCTCAATTTATTTAACTATTTCTATTCAATGCGTCAGCATCAACCATTGTCATGCGCTTATTAACACTTGCATAAATAAGTGCTCCAACAATTGTTAAGCCACCGATTCCAATAGCTACTGACCAATCCAACAGAGGTGTTTCTGTATAGACCGGACGTGGCCAAGAAATATTTAGGAATTGGAAAATAGTCCAAATCAAAGCAAAAACGCTGATAACTTTCATTTTTGCTCCGAATGTGAATGGACCTGATTTCCATTTGTTGCTAAACAACACAACAACAAATCCTGCAACTGGGAATAGGAAAGAAATATAGAATCCACCAGTTGTGAAGTTAACCATTAAGGCATAAAAGTTTGGAGCTAATTGACTTGCGCCAATCATAATTGCTCCAACTACAGAAGCAACAATTACCGCATTTACCGGTATTGATGCTTGTCCTTTTATTGCTGATAATGATTTCTCTAATGGAAGCGCTTTATCTCTGGCATATGACCAAATAACTCTGCTGGCAGAGGTTTGTAATGCAAGAAATGAAGCTAAGAATCCAATTGCAAACAGAATTTGTGCAACCTTGGCAGGACCTTCACCGAGTGCGTAAACCAAAGTTGAAAATACTGGATCGCCTACTTCTCCAGACAAAACTTTTGCTGGATCTGGAATTGCCAAAATTACTGCGAGAGCAGTAAATGCAACAACTGATGCAACGAATGTTATTGAGAACAAAACAACTTTTGGCAATGTTCTTTGCGGATCTTTTACTTCTTCAGCAATGGATCCTGCACTTTCAAAACCAACGAATGCCCAACCAACAAAAGCCATCGCAATTAAGAAGGAGCTGTTGGTAAATCCACTGCCAACTACTGTGTCTAAACCTGTTGTGATTGAAGAAAGTGGTTGTTCGACGTGAAACAACAATAACCAAATTCCTAATCCAACTGATCCAACAATTTCAGCAACAATTGAACCGACCAAAAGAATTTTTAAAACTCCTCGACCTAGCAAATTTGCTACAGTTCCTAAAACCAAAATGATTAATGCAATAATTGCTTGCATTCCTGGTGTGATTGTTAAACCAATAACGTTTGCAACAAATGATGCTGCACCCATTGCCACTGTTGCCATTGCAACAACCAGTGTCCACATGTAGAACCAACCAGCAAACC
>BJFU01000055.1 GCA_014190035.1 Actinomycetes bacterium
GGTTGGTTGGGTGTAATTGGCGTTGTGGCATTTTTTGTTTTTCTAAGTAGTAATTTCCGAACTACAATTTTAGCGGTTTCACTTCTATTTGGTTGTGGTTTGTTGGGAATGTGGACAGACAGCATGGACACACTGGCTATGACATTAGCTGCGGTAATTCTGTCTCTGGCAATTGGAATTCCGTTGGGGATTTGGGCTGGATTATCTGATCGTGTCTTAAAAGTCTTAACGCCATTTTTAGATTTAGCTCAGATTCTTCCAACACTTGTTTATCTTGCTCCCCTTGCCTTATTTTTTCTAATTGGAACTGCTTCAGCAACTATTGCAACTATGGTTTACAGCATTCCTTTATCAATAAGAATTACTTCTCATGCAATAAGAAGTTTGAATAATTCCCCTATAGAGGCATCAATTTCTATGGGTGCAACTGGAAAACAGACTTTAACAAAAGTTCAATTACCTATGAGCAAGCAAATGATTGTGCTTGGTATTAACCAAACAGTTATGGCTGCACTTTCGTTTGTTGTAATTGCTGCATTAATCGCATCTCCTGGGCTAGGTGGTCCAATTATTAATGCACTCACCATTAGAAATGTTGGAGATGGATTTGTTGCAGGCCTTGCAGTTGTCTTCATTGCAATCATGCTTGATCGAAGCACGAGTGCTGCTGCCAAAACAAAGCAAACATTTGTTCCCCCATCAAAGAAGGATATTCAGCGAAGAAGACTTTCTATCGCTGGAATGGGAATTTTTGCCATTGTTTGTATTTGGCTTTCCCGAAATGTTTTGTGGGCAGCTATTTGGCCTAAACAATTAGATGTATCCGAAATTGTGGCAAGTTACACAAATACAGCAACCGATTGGACTACAGATAATTTAAGATTTATAACGGTTAGCTTTAAAGATTTTATCTCAAATTATGTTCTAAATTCAATTCAAACTTTATTAGCTGATTCGCCATGGTTTATCACAGTGACGATGATTGCATTAATTGCTTATTTACTCGGTGGAAGAAAAGTTACCTTATTAGCTATTGGATTAATGTTGCTAATTGTTGCGTGTGGTTTGTGGTATGAAACTATGGTTACACTTACCCAAACACTTGTTGCCACCATGTTAACCATGATTCTAGGTGTGGTCCTGGGAGTATGGATTGGTCGAAGTGAAAAAGCTGACAAAGTTCTAAGACCATTTCTTGACGCCGGGCAAACTCTGCCTGCGTTTGTTTATCTAGTTCCAATTCTTGGTTTATTTGGTCCTTCAAGATTTACTGCAATTGTTACAGGAATTGTTTACTCCATTCCTGTGGTTGTAAAAATCGTAGGTGAAGGAATTAAGGGAGTTTCGACAACAATGATTGAAGCTGCCACATCCGCAGGATCTAACGCCTGGCAGTTAATTACAAAAGTTCAACTACCTGCTGCAAAAAAGTCGTTATTACTTGCAACTAATCAAGGATTAATATTTGTGCTTGCTGTCGTGGTAATTGGTGGTTTCGTCGGTTCTGGTGGTTTGGGATACCTAGTAATCGTAGGTGGGTCAAAACCTGAGTTACAGGGAAAAGGTCTTGTAGCTGGGTTTTCCATCCTGCTTCTAGGAGTGATGATCGACCGAATTGCTCACGCCAGTGCCCGAAAATACGGTAATTGATAACAAATAGCCAACGATTATTTAGTAATTATTTCAAAAATTACTCGAATGCATTAACATCTAGGTAGTTCTCTAAAGAAGGGGAGAAATAATGAAACAAAAGTTTAGAGGTCGCGCCGCGACTGCTTCACTGTTTGTAACTTTAGGTCTGCTTCTTGCAGCATGTTCTGGATCTGGTGTTGATCAAGCAGCAACATCTACAGAAGACACTGCAGCAACAGCAGAATGCGGTGAAGTTGGAATCGCAATGCACGCATGGGTTGGCTACACAGCAACTGCAAATGTGCTAACTGAAATTGCAAAGAAAGAATTTGGTTGCACAGTTAATCAAGTTGAATTAGCTGAAGCTGGCGTTACTTATGATGCAATGGAAGCTGGATCAGTCGACGTAGTTGTTGAAGACTGGGGCGGCGGACGTTGGCAAGAATGGGTTGATCGTGGATCAATCGTTGAAGTTGGTCCTAACGGACAAGAAGGTTTAATTGGTATGTATGTACCAAAGTGGATGGCTGACGAATATCCAGACATCCTAGATTCTGCAAACTTAAATAAGTATGCTGATTTATTTAAAACATCAGATTCAGATGGAAAAGGTGCTTGGTTAGAAGGTCCTCCGGGATACACCACAATTGGTGAAAAAATGATTGAAGCAAATAAACTGAACTACAAAGCCATTAACACTGGTTCAGAAGCCGCTTTGATTGATGCTTTCACTGATGGACAAAAGAACAAGAAAGCTGTTATTGGATATTGGTACACACCACAATATTTCAATGCCCAAGTTGAATTGGCAAGAATTAACTTTCCTGCTAACGACTGGACAGATGCAGGAAAAGCAAGTGGTTTAACAGATTATCCAGCAACACCATTAATTAAATTAGCTTCAAAGAAATTAATGGATTCTGGATCACCATTTGCAACATTGCTTACAAACTTCCAATGGTCTAACGAAGACCAAAACGGAGTTGCCGCTGATATTGAAGGTGGCATGGATCCTGCAGCAGCCGCACAAAAGTGGATTGATGCAAACCCTGACAAGGTGAAAGCCTGGTTGGGATAAGTAATTAAGTACAACTTGGGGCAGGCACATGACGTGCCTGCCCCTTTTGTTTTAGCAAGGGTTTATCGTTAAGAATTAAGTAAGTGTGTTTCATAATGCGAAACGCATAAAACCCAACCGAAAGCGTTGTTAAATGTCAAAAAAAGTTGTCATTATCGGTGCAGGAATTGTTGGTTGCGCACTTGCTGATGAGTTAACGCAACGTGGTTGGACAGATGTCACTGTTTTAGAACAAGGACCTCTTTGGGCTGCTGGTGGATCAACATCGCATGCTCCTGGTTTAGTTTTTCAAACTAATGCAAGTAAATCTCTAGCACTTTATGCCAAATACACTGTTGAAAAATTGTGCTCACTAGATCTTGATGGCCAACCTTGTTTCCTTCAAGTTGGATCTATTGAAGTTGCTACAAGTAAAGAAAGATTAAAAGAATTACATCGAAGAGCAAGTTTGGCAACTGCCTGGGGAATTGGCGCCAAAGTAATTAGTGCCAAAGAAGCTAAAAAACTTTTTCCATTACTTGAAGAAAAAGCAATTTTGGGTGCTCTTCATGTGCCAACAGATGGATTAGCAAAAGGTGTTCGAGCAGATGAAGCGATGGGAAGATTAGCAATTTCTCGCGGCGCAAAATTCCTAGACCGACACGAAGTTCTAGATATTTTGAAAGAAAATGGAAAAGTAACTGGAGTTAGAACTAATCAAGGAGATTTTGCTGCTGAAGTAGTAATTGCTTGTGCAGGTATTTGGGGACCAAAAGTTGGTGACATGATTGGCATGCCAACAGCAATTCCACATCTTGCTCATCAACTTGCTTGGATGCAAGATCTACCAGGATTGGCTGATCAAACTCAAGAAGCAGTTTTGCCACTACTTCGTCATCAAGATAAAGATTTGTATTACCGACAAAGAAATAAAGGTTTAGGTGTTGGTTGGTATGGACATAAACCACTACCAATACAAGCAAAAGATATTTTGCCTTTCGATAAAGCCAAAATTATGCCTTCAGTTTTAGATTTCACTAAAAAAGAATGGGAAGGTGCAATAAAGCACTCTGGAAAAATTGTTCCTGAATTAAAGAAAGCAAAAATTGATAGTGCAATGAATGGTTTGTTTTCTTTCACAGTTGATGGTTTTCCATTAATGGGTGAATGGGCAGGATTGAAAGGTTTTTGGACCGCAGAAGCTGTTTGGGTAACACATTCTGCAGGTGTGGCAAGAGCAATTGCTGAATGGTTAGTTGATGGTCATCCATCTTTGTCAGTACATGAATCTGATGTAAACAGATTTGAAAAACACCAAGTTGGACCAGAACATATCGAAATGCGTGGCAAGCAAAATTATGTTGAAGTCTATGACATTTTGCATCCACTAGAGCCAACGAAAGAACCAAGACCAATTAGAACTACTGGTTTTTATCCTCGCCAAAAAGCATTGGGTGGATATTTCCTTGAAGCAACAGGATACGAACGACCACAATGGTATGAAACCAATAAGAAACTTGTCGCAAAATTTAAGTCCCCAAAAAGAAATGACTGGGCTGCAATGCACTGGTCACCAATCATTGGCGCAGAAGCTCAATATGTCAGAAAACATGTTGGTCTATTTGACATAACTTCCTTAAAACGTATTGAAGTTTCAGGAAAAGGTGCTCTTAATTTCTTGCAAAATCAAACGACTGGAAAATTAGATAAAGCAATTGGATCAATAACTTATTGCTTAATGCTCACAGAACATGGTGGAATTATTAGTGATATCACTGTGACCAGACTTAGTGAAAATCAATTCATACTTGGTGCCAATGGAAACGTTGACTTAGTCAGATTGCAAAATGCTGCTCCAGATGATGTTCATGTAAGAGACATAACCTCAGGAACAATTGGATTAGGTTTATTTGGACCAAAAGCAAGACAACTTGCTCAATCAATTTGTGAAGATGATTTATCAAATGAGTCTCTTGGCTACTTCAAAGCAAAGAAAACTTATTTAGGTCAAGTCCCAGTAACTCTATGGAGATTGTCTTATGTAGGTGAACTTGGTTTTGAAATCTATGCAGATGCCGACATGGCATTAAAACTATGGGACACAATATTTAAAGCGGGAAAGAAATTTGGTCTAATCCCTGCAGGACGTGGTGCATTTAACAGCATGCGTTTGGAAAAAGGCTACAGATCTTATGGCGCAGAAATGACCAGTGAACATAACCCTTATGAAGCAGGTTTAGGTTTTGCGGTTAGAAAAACTGGTGGATTTATTGGACATGAAGCCCTTTCTCAGATAAATCCTGAAAACATCACTCGTAAATTAAGTTGCCTTGTTATAGAAAAAGACTTAGATGTAGTTATGGGGAAAGAACCGGTATTGGTTAATAACAAAGTTGTGGGCTACACAACTTCTGCCTATTACGGACACAGTGTCGGTGCCCCACTTGCTTATGCCTGGTTACCAATTGAACACAGCAAAATTGGTACCAAAGTAGAAATTCAATACTTCGACAAATTAGTTAAAGCTAAAGTTGGCAATGATCCACAGTTTGATCCTGACATGACCAGATTGAAATCCTAAATTTAATGACAATTAAAAGACGACATACAGAAGAGTTACCTGAACATCCGGACTTTCTATGGAAAAACCCATCCCCTAAAAAATCTTATGACGTAATTGTTATTGGTGCCGGTGGTCATGGTTTAGCAACTGCTTATTACTTAGCTAAGAATTTTGGTATCACCAATGTTGCTGTTTTAGAAAAGGGTTATCTTGCTGGTGGAAACATGGGCAGAAACACCACAATTATTAGATCAAACTACTTATGGGATGAAAGTGCTGGAATTTATGAAAAATCACTTCACCTTTGGGAAGGATTAGAAGAAGAAGTTGGATATGAAATGTTTTTTGATCAACGAGGTGTGATGACACTTGCTCACAGCGTGAGTGATCTTAGAAGTAAACAAAGAAACTTTTATGCCAATGCTGTGAATGATATTGATTCACAATGGTTAACTCCTGAAGAAGTTAAGAAAATTGCACCAATTGTAAATATTTCTCCAGATGTTAGATATCCAGTTTTAGGTGCCACTTACCAAGCAAGAGGTGGTATTGCTAAACATGATTGGGTGGCATGGGGTTATGCCAAAGCTGCCAGTGATTTAGGTGTTGATTTAATTCAAGGCTGCGAAGTTAAAAAAGTTAAAGTTGAAAATGGAAAAGTTGTCGGTGTTGACACCAATCAAGGATTCATTTCAGCAAACAAAGTTGCCATGGCAGCAGCTGGCCACACTTCGGTTTTATCTGAAATGGCAGGCTTTAGAGTTCCACTTCAAAGCAGACCCTTACAAGCTTTAGTTTCAGAATTATTAGAACATGTATTAGACACAGTAATTATGAGTGG
>BJFU01000056.1 GCA_014190035.1 Actinomycetes bacterium
AAGAAATATAGTTAAAGCACCAACTGCGCCACTGATAACTAATTTGGAATAAGTAGTTATAACAGTTTGAGTATCAAACCAACTTTGAGCGGCCACAATTATTGATAAAGCTAAAAGAAGTAGTCCTAAACCATCTCGTCTTTGTTTTTGATCAATTTCTTTCGCGCCATGTCCAACTGCTCGAGCAATAGCACCAAAAACTTTGGCAATAACTCCCCAAGCCATTGCAATAAGGGAAAGAAGTCGGACAAAAAATAGCACTAAAGTTCCACCACGAGATTTTCGTGAGGAGTTGTAATTGCGGGCACGCGAGCGTGCCGGCGTGCTAGTAGCCATAAACAGAGATTACCCTCGTGCAACACCTGTTACTTGAGTATCAGAAGCGACTTTTAGTGCGTGTCGTCACTTCTGACACAAAATATTAGGTTTAACCCTGGAAACCAGCATCCCTATGGGATCCATCGCAAAATGGCTTTTCCTTGGAATGGCCACAGCGGCAAAGTGATTTTGCAGAAGCTTCAACTACTTCGGTGGTTACTTCGCTTTCACCTTGTTTGGTGTAATTCAATTCAAAGTCGCCTTCAACTCGAATTGAACCATTTGGTTTAACTGTGATTTTAACTTTCTCACTCATTTATTTCTCCTTATGCTTCAACCACGACTGGGACAATCATTGGTCTTCTTCGGTGTTGATCACTTACCCATTTACCTGTTGTTCTTCTTACAACTTTTTGTAATTGATTAATATCATAAATGTTATTTTTCATTGCATCTTCTAAACTGGCTTTGATAATTGGAATAACTTCATCAAATACTGCATCATTTTCTGCAAATCCTCGAGCATGAATTTCTGGACCTGCCACAACTTTGTTTTCCACAGAGTCAACAACTACTACAACAGAGATAAATCCTTCTTCACCTAAAATTCTTCTATCTTTTAGGGAATCTTCGGCAACTCCCCCGACACTTGATCCATCGACAAACACATAACCACAAGGAACAGCTCCTACGATTTTTGCTTTGCGATTATGAAGATCAACCACCATGCCATCGGCTGTGATAACAACGTTTTCTTTTTTAACCCCTGTTTTGATAGCTAATGCTGCATTGGCTCGTAAATGTCTTGGTTCACCGTGCACGGGCATAACATTTCTTGGTTTTAATAAGTTATAAAAATATAGTAATTCTCCACTTGCAGCATGTCCTGAAACGTGAACTTTTGCGTTTCCAGAATGCACCACATTGGCACCTTGTTTGGTTAAGCCATTAATTACTCTGTTGACAGAATTTTCATTTCCTGGAATTAAAGATGATGCCAAAATAACTGTGTCGCCATCACCAATTCTAATTTTGTGATCCAAGCCTGCCATTCGAGAAAGAGCAGCCATGGGTTCGCCTTGTGAACCAGTTGTGATTAAAACAACTTCGTTATCTGCATAGTTTTCAATGTCATCAATATTAATTGTGGCATTAGGCGGAATTGTTAAATAACCTAAATCTCTTGCCACTCCCATATTTCTAACCATTGATCTTCCCACAAAAGCTACTTTTCTTTTATTTTGTTTTGCGGCATCAATAATTTGTTGCACTCTGTGGATGTGGGAAGCAAAACTTGCCACAATAACTCTTCTAGGGGCTCGAGACATTATTGATTCAATAACTGGTGCAATATCTTTTTCTTGCGGAACAAATCCTGGAACTTCGGCATTTGTGGAATCAACTAAAGCTAAATCAACACCTTCATCACCTAATCTGGCAAAGGTATTTAAGTCTGTGATGCGTCCATCAAGTGGTAATTGATCCATCTTGAAATCACCTGTGTGAATAAGGGTTCCTGCCCCTGTTTTCATTGATAAAGCTAAAGCATCAGGAATGGAATGATTTACCGCAATAAATTCAACACTAAATTCACCAATTTTTTCAATATCGTCTTCTTTAACCATTCTTAAATCTGATTTGATGCGATGTTCTTTTAATTTTTCTGCTAATAATGCAAGGGTTAATTTAGAACCATAAATAGGAATGTGTGGTGCTTCTCTTAGTAAATATGGAACTCCACCCATGTGATCTTCATGAGCGTGAGTCAAAATAATGGCTTTAACTTTTTGCCATTTATCTCTTAAGTATTCAAAGTCAGGCAAAATTAAATCAACACCAGGTTGATTTTCTTCAGGAAACAAAACACCAACATCAACAATGACAATGTCTTGGTTGTATTGCATTACGGTCATGTTTCGACCAATTTCGCCAATCCCACCTAAGGGAATGACTCGAAGAGTTTCCGGCGCTAATTTATTTGGCAGCGGAAACTCGTGAGAAGTTAACGTCAAATCTTTATTCCTCCGTCGAGCAAATCTGCTCTTAATTGTGTTATTTGTTTTTCGTCAGCATCGACGAGTGGCAAACGGGCTGCGCCTGCCGGTAATCCTTGTAAGCGAAGTGCTGCCTTAATTGACATCACTCCTGGCATTCGACTCATTACTCCTGTGTAAACAGGTAGAAGTCCTTGATGAATTTCTAAGGCTTTTTTATGATCTCCTGCAAAAAATGCTGCGGCCATTGCTTTTAATCTATCGGCTACTAAATGTCCACAAACACTTACAAAACCAATTGCTCCAATTGAAAGCAGTGGAAGATTTAGTGCATCTTCACCTGAATACCAAGCAAGATCAGTATTTTTGATTACATAAGATGCAGATTCTAAATTATTTTTTGCATCTTTGTTAGCAACAATATTTTTGTGTTCACTTAATCTGATTAAAGTTTCAGATTCAATCGGCACACCAGCTCTTCCTGGAATGTCGTAGGTCATTAACGGTAAATCAGTTGCATCGGCAACAGTTTTAAAATGTGCATAAACACCAGCTTGTGATGGTTTGTTGTAATAAGGAGTTACTACTAACACACCATGTGCGCCAAGTTTGGATGCATCTTTTGCTAAACCAACAGTGTGAGCGGTGTCATTGCTTCCAACGCCAGCGACAACTTTGGCTTTATTTCCAACTGCATCTAATACTGCTTTTAAGACTTGATTCTTTTCAATTTCAGTTGTGGTGGCAGATTCACCAGTTGTGCCGTTAACAACAATTCCGTCATTACCAAGGGCCACTAAATGTTCGGCTAATTTTCCAGCACCTTCAACATCAACACTGCCGTCTTTGGCAAATGGAGTAATCATTGCTGTTAATACCGTTCCGAACGGACGGTGATCGTGACTCATGGGATAAAGATTATCGCTTAGGGAGCGACTCGACCATTCTTGATGAAGCAGTCGTGAGTAATTGGCATTATTTTTGCAAAATGCTCTTCATACTTCTCAGCCACCATTTCGATTTCTCGTTGTGGGTAGGAAGGGAAATGAGAACCTTCAGCAATTCGACGCAATGACAAGAAGTTCATTAAAGCTCTGGCATTCATAGTTACATAAGCACTGGAGTAAATAGTTACCGGAAGTACTCCCCGAGCAACTTCTCGTGCCACTCCTGCTTGCAACATTTTTTCATAACTTGCATAAGAAGTTTCACAAGATTTTTTGAATTCTTCTTCTGTTATTTTATATTGTTCAGGTGTTCCTGGTTCAAAAGTATAAGATCCAGTCTTTCCAACTTGTTGTAAATTTCTAGAAGTATTTGGAAAATAAAATTCTGGATCAAGTTGGCGATATCTGCCAGATTCTTCGTTATAAGAAGCAATGCGATGTCTCATATGTTCACGCCACACAAATATTGGAGCCTTTACATAAAAAGTAAATATTGAATGTTCAAAAGGTGTGCCATGTCTTTCGCGCATCAAGAAATTAACTAAACCAGTGTGCTCACTTGCATCTTGATTTTTTCCAGCATCAACATTTGATCTTTCTCCTGCTGTTGAAACTCGGGCAGCCCAAACTACATCTGAATCCGAAGCTGAATGTTTAACCAATTCAACGGTTACATCGCTTCTAAATTTTAAGGGAATTGATGGTGTGGAGGAGTTAGTCACAAAAAAGCACGATACCGTTTACCTACGATGAATATCTCCTCACACGCGCGACGCTCCACTGTGACCCGTAACGCTATTGGGGTTGGACTTGCTACTGGGGTTTATGGAATCTCATTTGGCGCATTAGCTGTTACTAGTGGGTTTAGTTTTGCTCAAACTCAAGTTCTAAGTTTGGGACTTTTTTCAGGTGCTTCACAATTTGCTGTTGTGGGAATTATGGGAGCAGGAGGCGGAGCAATTGCTGCGATTGCAACATCTTCACTTCTAGGAGTTAGAAATGGGCTATACGCATTAAGTATTGCCAATGTATTAAAACTAAAAGGATTTAAGAAAGTTATTGCATCCCAATTAACAATTGATGAATCAACTGCAATGTCTATTGCAAATAATGATGATGAAGAAATGAGCCGTTGGGCTTTTTGGGCCACTGGAATTTCTGTTTTTGTTTTCTGGAACATTGCTACAGCAGTTGGAGCATTTGGTGCATCCTTCGTGGCAGATCCAAAATCACTTGGATTAGATGCTGCTGTTGGTGCAGCATTTTTGGCACTGCTTTGGCCAAGACTAATTAATAAACAAATTCGAGTTGTGGGAATTCTTGCAGGTTTATTAGCTCTAGGTTTAACTCCATTTGTTCAATCTGGAATACCAGTTCTTGCAAGTGTGTTAATTGCAATTGCCATGGGTTTAAAGAATGCGAGTGACAAATAATGGAAGCTCGCTGGATTGCTGTTATTGCTTCTTCAGTAATTGCATTTATTCTTAAATTTTCAGGCAACATTGTTCCTGCCAGATATTTAGAACAACCAAAAATTAAATCAATAACTGCTCTTGTTCCAATTGTTATGCTGTCTGCATTAGTAGTTGTTCAAACCTTTGCTTCGGGTCAAGAGCTTGTAATAGATGCACGACTTGTTGCATTATTATTTGCAGTAATTTTGTTACTAATTAGAGCACCATTTATTGTGGTGGTTTTTGGAGCAGCTGCTCTAGCAGCAATTTTAAGATATTTTGACTTAATTAATTAAGTCGTCAATTCCAATTGTTAATCCCGGTTTCTTAGCAATATTTCTAATTGCCAGAAGCACTCCTGGCATGAATGATTCTCTATCGAAGGAATCATGTCGAATAGTCAAAGTTTCACCAAGAGATCCAAAAACAACTTCTTGATGAGCAACTAGTCCTTGCATTCTTACTGCGTGAACTGGAATTCCATCGATTTTTGATCCTCTAGCACCTGGAATTTCTGAAATGGTGGCATCAGGATTACTACTTAAGTTATTGGCTTTTCTTTCTTCAGCAATTATTTGAGCTGTTCTTACTGCTGTTCCACTTGGAGCATCAATTTTATTTGGGTGATGATATTCAATAATTTCTGCGGAGTCATAAAACTTGGTAGCGGCTTTTGCAAATCGCATCATCAAAATTGCACCAATTGAAAAATTAGGTACTAAGCGAAGAGATACTCCACTTTTTACTTGAAGCATTTTTTGCACTTTCGCAATTTTTTCTTCATT
>BJFU01000057.1 GCA_014190035.1 Actinomycetes bacterium
TCCACCGAAACCTCCAGGACCTCCAGGTCCACGATTAGGTCCGCCTGGTCCACCAGGTCTAGGTCCACCAAAATTTCCGGGTCCACGACTTGGACCACCAGGTCCACGATTTGGTCCTCCAGGTCTAGGTCCACCAGGTCCACGATTTGGTCCGCCTGGTCTTGGACCACTTGGTCCACCAGGTCTAGGTCCACCAGGACCACCCGGTCCAGATGGTCGACCCATTGGTCGAGGCATGCCGGTTGGATTTGTTGGTCTTGTTCCTGCTGGTTGACCGAAAGGATTGTTTCCTGGTCGAGGAGTTCCAGGACGAGGAGGTGGTGGAGTTGGAGATCCAAAAGGATTATTTCCAGGTCGAGGTGTTGCGGGACGCGGAGGTTGGGCGACAGGAGTTTCTGGGATTACCGGATTTTGGGCCACTGGTTCAGGAGAAGTTTCAACTGGCGCAACTTTTTTCGGTGCGGCAGGTTTTTTAGGTTTAGTTTGTTTAGCCGGCATCGCAGCTTTGAGGCGATTGGCTACCGGAAGTTCAATGGTGGACGAGGCTGAGCGAACAAATTCGCCCATTTCTTGCAATTTGGCCAGGACGTCTTTGCTTTCGTAGCCAAGCTCTGAAGCGAGCTCATATACACGAATCTTGGACAACTATTTCTCCTGCCTTGACTAAGGACAGGGATTAGTCCCGATCCTTAGGACACTAAAAGTAAAGCCTTCATTTCGAAGCGCTCATTTAGTGCTCATTGGGTTTTTCTCCGTTTGGGAGTTGAAGTGACATCTCTTAGGGTACTTCACTGCTGAATTCATTCAAGACTTGAGAGGTATTTAGCGCGCCGCTGAATTTGAGTGCTTTATGAAAAGCCTTGGTTTTTATCGCCCAATTCAGACAGTCAAGCGACTTATGAAGATTTGCTCCCCTGGAACCTAAGAGATTCTTGTGATCAATTAATAATTCACCATTTTGTTGAATGATTCTAATTAACTTATTTTTTTCTTCCTTTTTGTTACAACCCACACAAGTTCTTATAGTTTTCTTATCACTCATTCGACAATCGCACTTGAGTTAGGTTTGGCATCAGATCGAATATCTATTTTCCAACCAGTAAGTCTTGCAGCTAAACGAGCGTTTTGACCTTCTCGTCCAATTGCTAAAGATAACTGAAAATCAGGAACAATTACTTGAGCAGATCTTGATTCTTGATCAACAACAGTCACACTTGTTACTTTTGCAGGTGACAATGCATTAGCTATGAAAACTACTGGGTCAAGTGAAAAATCAACTATGTCGATTTTTTCACCACCTAATTCACTCATCACATTTCTTACTCTTTGCCCCATTGGTCCAATGCAAGTTCCTTTAGGACTTATTTGTGGATCATGGGTCAGTACTGCAATCTTTGTTCGATGCCCTGATTCTCTAGCAACTGCCACAATTTCAACAACTCCTTGCAAAACTTCTGGAGCTTCTAATTCAAATAATCCTTTTACTAAACCAGGATGAGTTCTAGACAAAGTAATTTGTGGACCCTTTTGACCTTTACGAACTGAAACCACAAAACACTTAATTCTTGAACCATGTTCATAATCTTCACCAGGAACTTGTTCTTGAACGGGAATAAATCCTTCTACCCCATCAGCTATTTTTACATCAATTAAAGATGGATCTTTTCCTTGTTGAATGACTCCTGAAATTACAGTATTTTCTCGCTTTAGAAAATCTTTAAATACTTGATCATCTTTAACATCACGCATTTTTAAAAACAAAACTTGTTTAGCAGTTGCGGCTGCTACGCGAGCAAAATCTGCTGGAGTGTCATCAAATTCCCTGACAACTTTTCCTTCAGCATCAAGTTCGGTAACTTTTACTTCAACGTGTCCGGTTACGCGATCTATTTTTACTTTTGCGTTAGGACTAGATCCGGGATTTTTGTTATAAGCAGCAAATAAAGCTTCCTCAATGGCTAGTGCGACTCTTTCCCATTGCATTTCACGTTCTTTAACTAGTTGCTTGAGTGCTTTTATGTCAATATCCATTATTTACTACTTTTCTTAGGATTGAATTCAACTTGAATAAATGCTTTATCAATCTTGTCAAAATTAATTGATCTGGTTTTACCTTTAACTTCTAGTGAAACTTTTTCTTCATCTGATTCAATAATTCGACCAATTTCAGAGTTTGATCCAAAGTTAATTTTTACTAATCTTCCGATATTTCTTCTCCAGTGACGAGGAAGAGTTAAAGCTCTATCAATTCCTGGTGAGCCAACTTCAAGTGTGTATGGTTTTTCACCTAAAACATCTTTGGCATCAAGTGCTTCTGATATTTGATTAGAGATTTGTGCTACTTCATCTAAGTTGATGCCACCGTCTTTATCAATTGAGACTTGAACGATTGAATGCTTACCTGCGGATTTAATTTCTACGTCTTCTAAATCAAGTCCCATATTCGAGGCAATGGGCTCTAAAATTTGCAATATTTGTTCACGCGTGGACACGGGCAACTCCCTTGCGTGTAAGTCGTGCTATTCAGTTGGGTCTTGCAGTTGTGTCTCTAGGGTAGCGCTAATTCATTATTCAATTACTTTTGAGTTCATTGGTCAATAGAATAATGAAAGACTTATTTGGAAATGGGGCAAAATGATTAATCGCAGAACTCTGCTTGCCTCATCAAGTGTCCTGGCACTAAGTGCTTGCGCCAATAGATCCTTTTTAGGCTCCAAGCCCACCAGTGATGAATTACTAATTCAAGAATTCATTCAAAGAGAAACTGCTTTAGTTGATATCTATTTTGCTGGAATTAATCAAGAAAGAAGTTTTAGAACTCAATTACAAGAATTACGAGATCACCACTTAGTTCATCTAACTCTTTGGACCAAAGAAGTATCAGCTACCCCTAATCCATCCCCTACCGGTTTGCAGGTTGCAAGTATTACTCAATTGTTATTAGCTGAAGAAGAACATTTGAATTTTTGCAAAACATCCTGTCTAACTACAAATGACGTTTTAATTCTTCAAAACATCGGTCAAATTGCTGCAAGTATCTCCCAACATATTTATTGGTTAAACAAAATGATTACTCCTGCTACTCCAAAACCAAATGCTAGATATGAAGGTTCAGACATTGGTGGTGAACAATGACCACAAGCCCAAGTCCAACAGTTGAGATAGGTCTTTCGGAAGAAGTAATTAGTAAAATAAATATGGCCGTTGAAGGAGAAAATGCTGCCGTTTGGGCATTTGGGTATTTGCTTTCATTCATTCCTGATGAAAATAAAGATTATGCATTTTCCGTTTTCAATTTACATCGCGACAACAGAGACAGATTAAGACTTATCTTGAGAGATTTAGGACTAACTCCTCCTAGACCAAAAGAAGTTTATGAAGTTCCAATTGTTGTCAAAGACATGGTAACTGCTTACGAATTAGCCAGTTTAGTTGAAAATCGATTGATTGGAATCTATATCCAACTTTATGCCATTGAGAATAAATCTGAGCGTAGTGAAACTTTGCAATACGCACTTGATGGAGCAATTAGAATATTAGAATTCAAACAAACACCAATTGCACTTCCTGGAAGTATTTCTTAACCCCAAATTTGCAAAGCAAGTCTTAAAGCACTGGCAAATGCCACAGTTGCAACAATTACTTTTACAAAACTAGATCCTTTGCCAATTGCTGTTTTTGCGCCAAAAATTCCACCCGCAAAATTAGCTATTGCCATAAGAAGTGCCAATGACCAAATGATTGAACCAGAAAGCGAAAAAATGATTACTGCCCCAAAATTTGTAGCAAGATTAACAACTTTTGCCCCAGCACTTGCTGCTAAATATTGTTTACCTAAAGTTCCAACAAAAAGTGCGATTAAAAACGCTCCTGTTCCTGGGCCAAAGGCTCCGTCATAAAAACCAATACCTGCTCCACCAGCAATCATCACAAATGAATTCTTCAATTTCGTTGGGACTTCTTTATTTTGAATATTTGGTGAAAATAAAATCCATGATCCAACAACGATTAACACCACAAAAACAATCGGTTCAAAAGAACTACGAGGTAAATTGCTAGAAAAAATTGCCCCAACCAGAGATCCGACAAATGCAATCAATGCCATTGGAAATGTGGCTTTTACCTCATTTGGCATTTTTCTAAAATAAGTATTGGTCGCACCAGCTGTGCCAAATATGCTTGATGCTTTATTTGTTCCTAATAATTGTGCAGGAGTTGCATTTGGTAAACCAAAAAGTAATGCGGGAAATTGGATTAATCCTCCACCGCCACCAATTGCATCAACCCAGCCTGCTGTAAATGCTGCAAGCATAAGAAAAATTATGACAATTAGATCTGGCATTAAATTAAATGATTGATTTTAAATGTGGAACTATTTTTGTTACCGCTACGTCTTGACGCTCACCAGTTTTACGATTCTTTACTTCTACAAGTCCTTCTGCCAGTTTTTTTCCTACAACTACTATCCAAGGCATACCTAACAATTCGGCATCATTAAATTTAACACCTGGTGAAACTGATTTTCTATCATCAAACATCACAGCAATTCCCTCTTGATCAAGACTTTGAGCAATCTTTTCCGCTTCAGCAAATATGGAATCTTCTTTTCCTGCTGCAACTAATTGCACACTTATTGGTGCAACTGTTTCTGGCCAGACGATTCCTTGCTCATCATGATTTTGCTCAATGATTGCCGCCACTGCTCTTGATACACCGATTCCATATGAACCCATCGTCACAACTTGGGTTTTACCGTTTTCATCTAGCACCTTTAAATCAAGTGCTTCAGCATATTTTTTTCCTAATTGGAAAATATGTCCAATTTCAATTCCTCGAGCAATTGTTAATTTGCCGGCACAACTTGGACAAACATCGCCTTCCTTAATTTCTGCTGCTTCAATAGTTCCATCAGCAGTGAAATCTCTTCCTGAAACTAAATCGTAAACGTGTTTTCCAACAAAATTTGATCCAGTGATCCAGCGAGTTCCAGAAACTATTCTTGGATCTACTAAGTATTTAATTTTGCTAGCAGATTTTAATCCCAAAGCTTGTGGTCCAATGTAGCCGCGAACCAATGCTGGATACTTAGGAAAATCAGTTTCTTCAAACACTCTCACAGTTGCAGGAGACACAATAGCTTCAAGTCTTCTCATGTCAACTTCACGATCTCCAGGAATTCCAACCACTAATGGTTCATTTTTTCCATCAGGATGAGTCAGCATGACTACAACATTTTTCAATGTGTCCGCAGCATTCCAATCTCTGTCTTCTCGTCTTAAATCTTTTCTTGAATTAGAAACTTCAACCAAAGTGTCAATAGTTGGGGTATTTGGAGTTTCTTCAACGTGAGCTGCAGGAACTTTAGAAAAATCTAAATCTTTGGGAACAGGAGTTGTTACTGCTTCTACGTTTGCTGCATATTCACATTTTTCACACTTCACATATGTGTCTTCACCAAATTCACACGGGGCTAAAAACTCT
>BJFU01000058.1 GCA_014190035.1 Actinomycetes bacterium
CTCCTGAGAGCCACCGGGGTCTAAAACAATGTGATCGACATCCATCTCAGCTGCAAATTCAAAAGCGGATCGAAGACAAATTTGGCGTGAAAGGTATTTCCTATACCTGAAATTCAAATCCTCAACTATCACTATTTGAAGGTCATAACTCATAACTTCTTTGAGAATTCGAGTTTTAAACGCCTTATTTGCTTTGAACATATGAATATTTCTATGGTTTCGCTTCACGAAGTGACTTAAACTTTTTCTAATTTTGTTGATTTTCTCTGTTTCAACTATTACTAAAGGTATAACATAATTTTTTCTTACTGATTCATCAATATAGATTTGTTTTGGCATCTATATAAGATAAACTTTTTAAAGTGTTCCTATTTTAGTTATCCACAATTATTGACTTTTTATACTCATGTGTATATATTTAGAGAAGCTAAACATCCTGTTGTTTAGAAGTGAACCGGGCGCCCTCCGTAGTTTGGCGGGTAGACCCGGTTTCGCGCTTTAATAGACACGATTTGTAATCCTTTTGGCTTAACTGATTTGCAAAACAAACCTAAACACAACTAATATTTATTATTGCTAAACATCCTGTTGTTTAGAAGTGAACCGGAAATATTAGATTCAACTTAATTTTTGATAAGTTCTTTAAATCTTTGAAGTACTTCTTTTGTATTTTGATCAGTTCGTGGGTTTACGCTAGCTTTCAATTCTGGAGCCCATTGATTTACTAGTTCGCGAACTGGTTGATTTTTTACTAAAGCTGCTGCTTGAATTGCAATTCCTGTTGCGGCAGCATCCTTAATCTCTGCTAAATGAACTGGCATTTGCATGACATCGGCTAGAAATTGTAAATAAGCAGGTGAGTTTGAACCTCCGCCTGTAACAATTAATCTTTTTATTGGAACATTAAACTTTTCAAATTTTTCAATGGCACTGACAATTCCAAAAATAACGCCTTCAAATGCTGCTCTAGCTAGATCAAATCTCGAAAGATTGTTATCAATTTGATGAATTGAGGCCCGGTCTTTTGGCCTATTGGGAGTCCTCTCTCCGTCAATCCAAGGTATCAAAATCGGCCTATTGGCTTTATTAGATCCTTGGAGTGCTAATTCCCCAAATTCTTGTATAGATACGTTCATTATTTTGGCAAACAAGTCAGTTACTTTTGCGCAATTGAGAGTGCAGATTAAAGGAATAAATCCCGAAACAGTGTTGGCCATTCCATAAATTGTTCCTGAATCGTCATGAACTGATTTTGAATAAGGTGCAAATGCTGTCCCTGATGTACCAAAAGAAACAACTAAATCTCCTTCATTTATTGCTCCGTAAGCAAGCGCACTACCAGGGTTATCGTTTGCTCCTGTACCGACGATAACTTCATTTGACAAATTTAATTCTTTTTTAACTTTATCTGTTAGGAATCCTGCTGATTTGTCTGGAAGTAATATTCTTGAAAATTCAAAGTTATCTGCATTTTCCAATCCGACTTTTTTTAAGATTGCTCGATCAAATGTATTTGTTTTGATATCCATAAATCCTGTACCAGAGGCTTCACTTCTATCAGTTGAGGCAACATCTGTGAACTTATAGTTGAAATAATCGTGGGGGAGCATAATTTTATGCAACTTTTTGTAATTTTCTGGTTCGTTTTCCTGTAACCACAATAATTTTGTTATTGTAAATGAAGCTAAAGGCAAAGTTCCTATTTTATCTGCCCAATATTTTGGACCGAATTCATTAATTATATTTTCTGATTGTTTATCTGAAGTTGTGTCATTCCATAATTTGGCTGGTTTTATAATTTGATCTTTATCATCAATGGCTACTAATCCATGCCCTTGACCTGAAACAGAAATTCCATCAACATTTAAGTTATCTAGTTGACTAAGGCATTTTTTAAAAGCAGACCACCACTCATCTGGATGCTGTTCGCTAACTGGTGGATGAGTTACCGGGTGAGCTGCTTTGACAGTCTGAACAATTGAACCATCTTCAATCCTGCGGGCAACAATTGTGCAAGATTGTGTTGAAGTATCAACTCCTAAAACAACTTTTTCCATAATTACAGTTTTCCCCTACTTGTTTCCTGTAGCTCCTACAGCGCCATATGGATGAGATTTAAGTACTTGCTCAAAACTATGACCATTTCTACTCATTAATACTAAACACAAAGCATCTCCCCAAGTGCTATTCGCAAATGTTGAAGCCATTGCAATCATCGAGCCAGGATCTCCTGGTTTGGATACTTCGGGCAAAGTAACAACTTTTTTACAAAATTTAGCTGCACTTGGATTTAGATTCTCAGTTAACAAAATCGTGTATGCGCCAAAATCTAAAGATAGTTCCAACATTTTATTTACTTCTGAAGAGCCTCCACCTTTACTGATCGCAATTACTATGTCTTGTTTTGTAACTGTGGAAATAGAACCGTGTAAGGCATCTGTGGGATGTTGAAAATATGCGGGGGTACCTGTCACATTCAAAAGGTGAGCAAGTCTTCGAGCTGTTGTTCCCGAGGTTCCTGACCCAGAAACAACTACTTTGCCATTAATTTTCTCAACTATATCTGCCACTTCTATGACGCTTTGTTCAATCTTTCCAGAAAGTGAAGAGATGGCCTCACTAGATGTAAGAATTCTTTCTGCAATTATTCCTTTTTCTTTATCATTTAGATTTGTCATATATCTCTTTTCTATATTCCTTTTTTGAAATTCTCTACAACATCCACAATGGATGAGCGTTGGCGTCCATCTAAATTAATTCCTTGATCCATTACTGCATCTAAAATATTTTCCACACTTGGAAAATAATTCCATTCCTGTTCAGCTGCTGGTGTGATCCAGTTTGGTGCCATTACAGAAGATATTTTCTTTTTTAATTCATGACTATTCTTGTCATAAATTAAGTTGATCACTCCGTGTAACCAATTTCCTCTTTCGCACGCATCAGAAATACAAATTAGTTTATTAGTTTTAGATACCGACTTAATAAGTAAATCGGGATCAAAGGGAACAAGTGATCTTGCATCAATTATTTCAGCTGAAATATTCCACTTGTCTTTTAAAACTTCTGCTGCGGCTAGTGCTCTATTTAGGCAGGCTCCTACAGAAAAAATTGTAATATCTTTACCTTCTCTAACTAAAGCTGGTTTTCCAATTTCAATTTTGTAATAGTCTTTTGGTATGCCAAGTGAATTTAGTGTTTCAACATTGTCATAAAGCCTTTGGTTTTCCACAAAAATCACTGGATCATTACTTTCAAGAGCAGACGCCATTAAACCTTTAGCGTCGTAAGCGGTTGCTGGATAAACAACTTTCAAACCTGAGATATGAGTTAAGAGCGAAGACCAGTCTTGCGAATGTTGTGCACCATATTTTGATCCAACAGAAATTCTTAAAACAACCGGCAGTTTAAGTATTCCGCCAGACATTGCTTGCCATTTTGCTAACTGATTGAATATTTCATCTCCAGCTCGACCTATGAAATCGGCGTACATTAATTCGACTAGGGCTCGTCCACCAGCCATGGCGTATCCCACAGCAGTACCCACAATTGCTGCTTCTGCAATGGGTGAATTGAACAGTCGATGACTTGGTAAAAGCTCAGTCAAACCTCTATAAACCCCGAAAGCTCCGCCCCAATCACGATTTTCTTCACCATAAATTACTAAAGAATCATCATGAATAGCGTGTTCCAAAATCGGTTCAAATAATGCATCTCTGAAAGTAATTGCTTTGGTTCCACTTAATAATTCACCTTCAACCACGCCTATGCGTGACTTATTGCTTAAACTCTGGATTCTCTGAATCTGGCTTGAGTCGGTAAGAGTTTCTGCTTGAAAAGTAAAATCTATCTCTTTCGAAGTATTATTGAAGGTTAAGTTTCCAACAATCTCTGGATTGGAATCAAGCGGCAACCTTGGAGAAATTTTGTCATCAATAGCTTTTTTGAAGGCTTCAAAAGTTAACATCTTTACTTCTTTTTGCATCACCGCAATTTCATCTGCATTCATCAAACTATTTTCTAAAATATTGACTTCTAATAAATGTATTGGATCAACTTCTCTCCAGGAATCTATTTCTTCTTTCGTTCGATATGAAGAAGCATCACTTGGGGAATGGCCTGAAAATCTATATGTTTGGCAATCTAGTAAAACGGGCCCCTTACCGCTGGCAATTATTTCTTTTGATCTTGTGATTGCATCATGAACCGCAAAAATATTATTTCCATCGATAACTTCGGCATGTAATTTATCTGGATTTATGCCCGAACCTATTCGAGCTAAATTTTCATATCCCATCGTTTCACCAATTGGTTGGCCACCCATGCCATAAAAATTATTTACAAAGAAATAAACAATTGGTAATCCCCCGTTTATTTTTGTATCTTTATTTTTCTTAAATTGGCCCATTGCGGCAAAATTCATGGATTCCCAAACCGGACCACAAGCACTTGATGCATCCCCAATATTGGCAACCACAATATTATTTTTTCTTTGAACTCTGTTATACAAAGCAATTCCAGTCGCAATTGGTGCAGATCCACCTACAATCGCATTATTTGGATATATTCCAAAGGGTGTGAAAAAGGCGTGCATACTTCCGCCTAAGCCTCTATTAAAACCTGTTTGCTTGCCAAAAATCTCAGATAGTAAGCCAAACAAGAAAATATCCACCGCTTGTTCTTTAATGCCTAACTTGTCTGATTTGATTTTCTCAACAATATGTTTAGTTTCTTCTGAATTTAGTTTTGATTCTAATTCTGATTCAGATAAATTCTCAATCGCAAAAAGTCCTTTAGCCAGAGTCTCTCCGTGGCTTCTGTGGCTTCCCAAAATGATGTCGTTCGAGTCAAGAGCAAGGGCTTGTCCAACAGCTGCGGCTTCCTGTCCGATAGATAAATGGGCTGGGCCTGCATATTTGAAAGGAGTTTCTTGATATTTTCCTTGTTTCTTTATTTCTTCTAGCATTAATTCAAATTCACGAATTATCAACATTGTCTTAAAAGAGAAAATAACTTTTTCAGTTCCTATTTGCGCTAAAGATTCAGTAAATGACTTTGAAAATGTGTTTACACTAATATTGCCTAATTCAATTACTTTTTTCTTTCTTACTTCAATAGGATCTACAGCTAATGCCTTTACCATTTACTATTATTCAACCGCTACGGTAACTAGTGGTTGTAAATCTGCGATTTCAGAACCTGCTGATACCAATAGTTCTTTAACTTCACCTTTTTTGGTAGATTCAAGGTCTAGTACCGCTTTATTAGTTTCAATAGTTGCAATTATTTGACCTACAGTTATTTGATCCCCAACTTTGATAGACCAAGTGGACAAAACTGCTTGTCCATCCTCGCTACCAATTATTGGGGTCAAGATTTGTTCTTCCATTATTTATTTTGCTCCTGAACTAACTAGTGAGAACCTTCGTAGATCAATGATTGACAAACCTGTTGAGTTGATTTT
>BJFU01000059.1 GCA_014190035.1 Actinomycetes bacterium
CTGAATATCTCTTAAAGAATTTTCCACTTGAAACAATAAAGTGAAAAAGTGCAGAAAGACCCAAGAACAGTGCTACAGCTAGTCCGATTGGGGTTTCAAGAATTACCACAGGTGCACTAAAAGTAGTTCCTGGAGGACCGTTTAAATAAGTTCCGGTCATCGGTAATGCAAAATCATTAGCAAGTGCTAGCACTGCCAACATTTGCAAGAGATGAAATACTCCTGCGATTCTGTTGAAGTTCTTTAGTGATTTGATTTGTGTTGCGCTTGGCTTTGCCATGAATGCTCCTTTTCTTATTTAAGAGTAAGGCAATCGTTTAAGTTTTATTGGATTTAAATGAAAACACCCCCAACAATTGACTTGTTGGGGGTGTTTTATACGACTTTTTAGATGTCGTAGTAAAGCTGGTATTCGTAAGGAGTTGGACGCAAACGAATTGGGTCAATTTCCTTAGTTCTCTTGTATTCAATCCAGGTATCAATTAGATCTGGAGTAAATACACCACCTGCTGTTAAGTAGTCCTTGTCTTTTTCTAATGCATTTAATACTGCATCCAAAGAACCAGGAACTTGTGGCACAGATTTTGCTTCATCTGGTGGTAGTTCGTAAAGATCCTTATCAACTGGTGTTGGCGGTTCGATTCTGTTTTTCACACCATCAATACCGGCCATCATCATGGCAGCAAATGCCAGATATGGATTACATGCAGGATCTGGAACTCTAAACTCAATTCGTTTAGCTTTTGGATTAGATCCAGTAATAGGAATACGAATCGCAGCTGAACGGTTTCTTTGTGAGTAAACCAAGTTCACTGGTGCTTCATAACCTGGAACTAAACGGTGATATGAGTTAACAGTTGGGTTAGTGAATGCCAGCAATGAAGGTGCATGCTTTAACAATCCACCGATATACCAACGAGCAATGTCGGATAATCCGGCGTAACCCTTTTCGTCATAAAACAAAGGCTTGCCGTCTTTCCACAATGATTGATGACAGTGCATACCTGAACCGTTATCACCAAACATTGGTTTTGGCATAAAGGTTGCGGTGTGACCGTTTAGGAAAGCTACGTTTTTCACAACATATTTAAACAACATAATTTGATCTGCTGATTTTAATAATGTGTCAAATTTGTAGTTGATTTCTGCTTGACCAGCAGTTCCTACTTCATGATGTGCGCGTTCTACTTCAAAACCAAGATTAATTAGTGTTGAAGAAATAATGTCACGCAAATCAGCAAAATGATCTACAGGAGGAACAGGGAAGTAGCCACCTTTAAATGGAGTTTTGTATCCAAGGTTGCCACCTTCTTCTTCTCTTCCGGTATTCCATGCTGCTTCAATTGAATCAATTTTGAAGAATGAACCTTGTGGTTGATTATCAAAACGAACTTCATCAAAGATATAGAACTCAGCTTCTGGACCAAAATAAACAGTGTCAGCAATACCTGATGCTTTTAAGAAAGCTTCAGCTTTAGCAGCAACGTTTCTTGGATCTCTTGAATATGGTTCATTGGTGAATGGATCTCTAATTGAGAAATTCATTGCTAATGTTTTTGCTTCGCGGAATGGATCAAGATATGCAGTTGTCACATCCGGCATTAACTTCATATCTGATTCGTGAATTGCTTGGAAACCACGAATTGAAGAGCCGTCAAACATTAATCCGTCTTCAAAAACGGAATCATTA
The DNA here is from genome assembly GCA_014190035.1 of Actinomycetes bacterium. Classification (GTDB taxonomy): domain Bacteria; phylum Actinomycetota; class Actinomycetes; order S36-B12; family UBA5976; genus ATZT02. Next base: position 1,691 of record BJFU01000059.1, read on the forward strand.
AATGCTTTGGCTGGAATGTTGAAGTGTTGCATAACACCAGGCAAGTCCATGAATCTCACGTCAACGAATTCAACATCGTTTTCGCGGATGTACTTGATCGCCTCTGCGGCGTTCTTAAACATCAATAACCTCCTGATAGAACTTTCTATTGGTTTTCAAAAAAGAGGGCACGACCTCGGGCCATCAATCTGTTGGTTCATAACCTACTAAAGGGGTGTATCGCGTCGGTAACCCAATTGTTTCGGGCTTGTAACAAGTTTCCCCAAACGCCTCTAAAGGCTTCATTCTCGAGCCAATCGAGTCTAATTTTGGCAATTCTTCTAGATCAAAAGACGGAAGCAGAACTAATCGTTAGGAAAGTCTTTGTCTTAAATATGGAGCCAGTTTTATATAAAAAGCTTCTGGACTCAATCCGTAGGTCGTTGCGAAATCAGTTTTCCAGTCTGTACTGGTGTCGAAAGTTGAAACAAATTCCATATATTTAGTAAAACCTTTTGCCGCTATGAGAGCATCAGTTGCAGTTGCACCGACTGAATATGCACCTAGAGATAAACACTCTGCAGTTGGTGATTCAAGTGCAGTGAGAATTTCGAGAACTCCTGCATTGGTTTGTATTTTGTCTATCAATCTCGTGTTTGGTGGATTTTGATATGTTCCACCTGGGTTGTATTGAAAGCTAAGCCCCTTGATGAAATTTTTTGTGGATTCCCCAGTCGTGTCAGAATCATATATTCCAAGAAATGCACCAAAGTAAATAGCTGAACCCTCTTTCATCCAGCAAGGCATTTTGTTTATTGAATATTCTTGTTGAACAAGATGAAAATATTCATGTATTGCAGTTTGTTTATCAAAGATACTTCTACCGCGAGTATCCATACATTGGTAATACATCGGGATTGAACCAAAACCTGTTGTGGCAAATGCGAAATTACATCCATCAGGCCACCTAGAAATTTCTGTGCTAATTGAAGTGGGGAATGACCCACCCAAAGTTGCTTGCACATTTTCAGCCCAAGCACCGTCGTTTTGGGAGAAAAAAACTGCCTTGTAATTGACCGGTAAGAAGTAACCAGAAAACATTCTTGTTGCGATACGCAACAGTCTTTGTTCTTCAATTAAATCTGAAGAAACTACAGTTGGGCCGGAGCGAATATCAACAACATCTGTTGGAGCACTTAATTTGTTAAACTCTGTTACTAAATCATTTCTGGAGATCTTACTTGTCCAGGTTGCATCCAAATTATCAAAAGTTATCACTGGAGCAATATCTTGACTACCGGAATTTGAAGAAGGTGTTGAATTAACTACAACTGTTCTTGGCAAAGGGTTAACTGGAGCAATTGAAATTTGACTTTTAGTTAACTTCTTAACAATCTTTTTTGGTTTACCCCAAACTTTTGTTCTTCCTGTTTTCACGCAGGTATATTTAAAACCCTTTACAGATTTAGTTGCACCAATTTTTGAACATTTTGGAACTATGGGTGCAGCCGAGACTCCCGTAGTACCATAGGAGATTAAAAAAATTAAAGTTAAAAAGATGCTCAAGATTTTTCGAGTCATAAGCGAATGATACAGCCAGTAGTGTATTTCCGTTTGAATTGGTGTGAAATAAGTTAGCCAGAAAGAATAAATTACAAAGGGTTAATGCAGCATGTAATTGTGTGAATTAGCAATTCTAGTCAAGATATTCAAGTCACACGTTGCGCCACTTTAAGATTGGGTCTAACTTTAACCCATGACTTTAAAGAGAATCCTAGCCTTGATCTTTGATTGGGTAGCTGCCATTTTGGTGGTGCAGGTTATCCCTAATGGTCCTGATTATGGAACTCAAACAAATTCACTTCTAACGTTAGTTGTGTTTGCAACTGAGGTAGCACTATTTACATGGTTAATGGGCTCATCCTTTGGGCAACGAATTGTGGGATTGCGCATTAGAGATTTTAGTAATGACTCAAATCCAACATTGATTCAAAGCGTATTTAGAACTTTGTTAATTGTGCTACTTGTTCCGCCATTATTGGCAGACGCAGAGGGCAGAGGATTACACGATCGAATTGCAAAGACGAAAATAACTAACGTCTAGGAATTCTCATACCTTTAGGCATAGCACCTTTTGGAATTGGAAGAGCACTAGCACCAGATGCTCCAAATCTATTTCTTAATTCACGAGACTCTGCAGGTGAAATCTTTTTACCCATTTTCATAATGGTTTTATTTAATTTCTTAAATGTGACAAGTCCATCACCGTTTCCTACAATGATGGAAGCTACTGGAATATCTCCTGCAATTCTTTTGGCTTTAACTTTTTCACTTTCTAGCAACTGAGCAACACGACTTGGAGATCCTTCTCCTACTAGGACAATTCCTACAGGTCCAATAACTCTGTGTACAAGATCTTGATTTCTAGTTACGGCAACTGCGGGAGTAACAAACCAACCTTTTCTTAAAGTGTTTAATACTGCAGCTGCTGCACCTGGTTGGCCTTCAATTCGAGCATAAGCTGCCTTTTCGGCGCGCTTACCAAAAACATAAACAGTTGCAAGTAAACCGGTTGATACAGCTAACGTTGTAGTAATTAATTGAGAAAAAGATGATTCAAAGGCAAGTTGAGCTATTAATACCAGTGGCACAGTTGTACCGAAGAGTGTTCCAAGAATTATTAAGGGAAGGGCCTTGTCAGTTTTACGGGTAATTGAATAAGTCTGACCAATTTGTTTTAAGGTCTTAAATCGTTCTTTTTTTACTTTTGGTTCTTTATTCTTAGCCACTAATTCTTCCCATTCTTAACTTCTAGTGCTTGTTTATATAGTCGACCTGCTCGGTAAGAAGATCTAACCAATGGTCCAGACATTACGCCAACGAAACCTAATTCTTTAGCTAAGTCACCTAATTCTACGAATTCTTCTGGTTTAACCCAACGTGCAATCGGGTGATGAAGCGTTGAAGGTCTCAAATACTGGGTAATTGTGATCAGGTCACAACCTGCTTTGACTAAATCTTCTAGTGCTGTAACAATTTCTGATTTTTCTTCACCCATACCTAAAATCAAGTTTGATTTAGTAATCATGCCTGCCTCTTTTGCAGTGGTGATAACACCTAAGGATTTTTCGTAATTGAATGCAGGTCTAATTGATTTAAAAATTCTGGGAACAGTTTCTAAGTTGTGGGCAAATACTTCAGGTTTGGCATCAAAGACTTGTTGTAATAAATCTTTTTTGCCACTGAAATCGGGAGTAAGAATTTCCACACCACAATCAGGATTGTGTTTGTGAATTGCTCGGATTGTTTCGGCATACAACCAAGCACCTTCATCTTCTAAATCATCTCGAGTTACACCAGTTACTGTTGCATATTTCAAACCCATGGTTTTAACACTTAGAGCAACTTTGTCTGGTTCTGTTCTATCTAATGGATCAGGTTTTCCAGTATCGATTAAACAAAAATCACAACGTCTTGTACAAGCTGAACCACCAATTAGAAATGTTGCTTCGCGATCTTCCCAACATTCAAATATGTTTGGACATCCCGCTTCTTGGCAAACTGTGTGTAAACCTTCTTTTTTAACCATGTCTCGAATACGGGTGTATTCAGGTCCAGTTTTAAGTTTGGTTTTAATCCACTCTGGTTTTTTCTCAATAGGAACTTCAGCATTACGAGCTTCAATGCGAAGAAGTTTTTTACCTTCCGGATTTAACCCGGTCACAATTTCAGTAGTCATTAGACTTCTACTTTAGAACGTTTTGAGACATTGCGCTTGAGCGCACCGT
>BJFU01000060.1 GCA_014190035.1 Actinomycetes bacterium
ACAAGAATCACTTTCCGGACAATTTACTGACTTAATTAATCCCACAACTGGGGAAGTGTTTGGTAAAGCCGCACTTTCAGATGAAAAAGATATAGATCTTGCTTATAACGCAGCAGCTAAAGCTTTTGAATCTTGGAAAAATACCACGCCAAGTGAAAGATCAATGGCGCTTTGGAAAATTGCTGATGTTTTAGAACAAAACATTGAAGAAATAGTTTCACTTGAATCAGAAAATACCGGTAAGCCAATTGGTGTAACCATGGCTGAAGAAGTCGGTCCCATGTTGGATCAAATTAGATATTTTGCAACAGCAGCAAGAAACTTAGAAGGAAAATCAGCAGGGGAATACATGAAGGGTCACACTTCAATGATTCGCCGCGAACCAATTGGTGTGATTGGTCAAGTTACTCCTTGGAATTATCCAATGATGATGGCTGTGTGGAAATATGCACCAGCAATTGCAGCTGGAAACACAACTGTTTTAAAACCAAGTGATACAACACCGGTTACTACTGCACGTATGGCAGAAATAATTACTGATGCAGGAATTCTTCCACCGGGTGTATTAAATGTTGTTACAGGAGATAGAAATACAGGAAAAGCCTTAGTTGAACACAAAATTCCCCAAATGGTTGCCATTACTGGCTCTGTAAGAGCAGGAATGCAAGTCGCACAATCTGCAGCACTAGATGTAAAACGAGTTCATCTTGAATTAGGTGGTAAGGCTCCTGTTGTAATTTTTGATGACGCAGATATTAAAGCTGCAGCTGAATGGATTGCCATTGCAGGATTTTTCAACGCTGGTCAAGATTGCACCGCCGCAACAAGAGTAATTGTGCACGGAAAAATTTATGATGACTTTGTCGCAGCATTAGCTGAACAAGCAAAAAATACTCAAACCTCACTTGCTAAAGGACCACAACATCCTGATTCTTTTGTTCCTCCGGTAAATAACGCCAACCAATTAGAAAGAGTTACTGGATTCTTAAGTCGAGTGCCAAATCACGCCAAGGTACAAGCAGGTGGACATCGTCAAGGAGACAAAGGTTATTTCTTCGAACCAACCGTTGTTTCAGATTTAAAACAAGATGACGAAATGATTCAAAATGAAATCTTTGGACCAGTTATCACTGTGCAAAAATTTGCTGATGAGGCAGAAGCTTTGAAGATGGCAAATGGTGTTCCTTATGGTCTGGCCTCAAGTGTTTGGACTAAAGATGTGGCTCGTTCCATGAGAATGGCAAAAGGACTTGATTTTGGTGCCGTATGGGTGAACACCCATATTCCAATGGTTTCTGAAATGCCTCACGGTGGTTTCAAACACTCAGGCTATGGAAAAGATCTTTCAATGTATGGCTTTGAAGATTACACAAGAATCAAGCACGTAATGTTCAAGATAGACAACTAATTCTGCCAAGATTAACTACACCGAAGGGGAAAAATGAATAAAGAAGAAAAACTGCAAGACATTCCAGCAGAAATCAGACCGTTTCTAACTCGTCGAAGAGTTTTACAAGCAGGTGCCATTGGTGGTGCCGCAGCAGTTGCCGCAGCATGTGGCGCTGGTGGATCAACAACAGAAGATGCAGCGCCAGCTGCTGAAATTGTTGATAAATCAGAAACAGATAAAAAAGTTGTTTGGTCAAACTGGCCCCTTTACATGCCAGTTGATGAAAACACAAAAGAATATTCAGAATTAAAAGCCTTCACCGCTGAAACCGGAATTGAAGTAGAGTATTTAGAAGATTACAACGACAACAACGAGTTTTACGCTAAACAAAAACCTTTGCTAGATAAAGGTGAACCATTAGGCAGGGACATTGTTTCTCCAACTGACTGGATGGCAGCCCTTTGGATTAAAAATGGTTTTGCATTAGAACTTAATCAAGCAAATATTCCTAACATTGCTAATTTGAATGATGCTTACAAAAACCCATCATGGGATCCAGGTAGAAAATTCTCATTGCCATGGCAATCTGGTTTTGCTGGTGTGGGCTGGAACAAAGCAAAATTAAAAGCAACATTGGGTACTGACAAATTAACTTCAATGGATCAATTCTTTGATCCAAAACTAAAGGGTCAAGTTGTTGTGTTAAGTGAATTAAGAGACACTATCCCTTTGATTCTTTCTTGGCAAGGAAATGATCCAACCCAATTTGGTGATGCTGAATTCCAGCAAGCAATTGATTTTTTGCAAACCAAAGTGGATGATGGACATATACAGGCGTTCACCGGTAACGATTATGCAACCGCATTAGAAAATGGTGACGTAATTGCAGTCATTGGCTGGTCTGGAGATCTTGGCCAATTAGGTCCAGATTTTGGATTTGATTTACCAGAAACTGGTGGGTCTATCTTTGTTGATCAAATGCTGATTCCAGCTGGCGCTGAACACAAAGCAAACGCTGAGAAGTTAATGAACTATTTTTATGATCCAGTGGTTGCAGCACGTGTTGCCGCCTATGTTCAATATATTTCTCCAGTTAAAGGTGCTGCAGAAGAATTAATGAAAACCGATCCTGTCTTGGCAGAAAATCCATTAATTTTCCCACCAGACGAATTATTAAAACGCGCGTACTCTGCTATGACCTTTACCCCAGAACAAGCAGCGAAATATAACGATGCTTGGGCGAAGTTGATCGGCAACTAGGAGCGTGGCAAGTAATCGGCCAAAAGTAGAAGATTTACATTTAGTAAACCTGAGCAAAACTTTTGGTGATTTTAAAGCGGTCGATAACTTAACTCTGACCATTCCGGCGGGTTCCTTTTTTGCATTATTGGGACCTTCCGGATGTGGAAAAACTACAACTTTAAGAATGGTTGCCGGATTAGAAGAACCAACTTCAGGTCAAATTAAATTAGGCCAAGAAGATGTTACTAATTTACCTCCCTATAAGCGCTGGGTAAATACTGTATTTCAAAGTTATGCATTGTTTCCACATTTAACAATTTATGAAAATGTAGCATTTGGTTTAAGAAGACAAAAAGCTCAAGACATTGATAATCAAGTTAAAGCAATGCTTGAACTAGTTGAACTAACCACACAAGCCCAAAAGAAACCACAACAATTATCTGGTGGTCAACAACAAAGAGTTGCTGTAGCAAGAGCATTAATTAACGAGCCTGATGTTTTGTTACTAGATGAACCATTAGGCGCTCTTGATTTAAAACTTAGAAGACAAATGCAGTTGGAATTAAAGAGAATTCAAACAGAAGTTGGAATTACTTTTGTTCATGTCACACATGATCAAGAAGAAGCTATGACTATGGCTGACACGATTGCTGTGATGAATGAAGGAAAAATTGAACAAATGGGTTCTCCTGTCCAAATTTATGAGCATCCAAAAACTGCTTTCGTTGCAAACTTCTTAGGCCAAACCAATCTTTTTGAAGGAAATGTTGCAGGAATTGATGGAGATGAATTAGCGGTCAAAGTTAAAGATGTAATTTTCCATGTGCCATTGGCTTCAACTGAAATTCGCAGTGGTCGAATTGTATTTGGAGTTAGACCTGAAAAAGTAAAAATTGTGGATCAGGGCAAAACTGGTTTACCAAAGAACCAAATAAATGGTTCCATTAAACTAACTGCTTTCGTGGGAGTTTCGACTCAATATGAAGTAATTACTAATTGGGGTCAAGAAATATCTGCTTTTGAACAAAACATCGATCCATCAGATTTGGGAAGACCAGGACAAGCTGTAACTCTTGCTTGGGAACCACGCCACACTTTTGTCCTTGATCCAGATCAAGATTTAACAGCCGGTCTTGATACATCTTGGGATGAATGATGTCGATTGCTCAAGAATCGATAATCACTAAACCTGTAAAAAGAAGATTCAAAAGAACACCTTATTTACTTATTCTTCCAGGTGTTGGCTGGCTATTTTTATTCTTCCTTTTTCCACTTTCAACTCTTTTAGCAACATCGTTACAAAAACCTGCAGGAATTAGTCCAGATGATGGATATTTACCCGCCTTTAAAGTTTCGAATTATTCCAGCGCCCTTATTGAGTATTACCCACAGTTTTTTAGAGCGTTTCTTTATTCAGGAATAGCTACAGTTATCTGTTTGCTTCTTGCTTATCCAATTGCCTATTACATGGCATTTAGAGCAAGAAAATATCGAAACCTAATGCTGGTCCTGATTGTGGCTCCATTTTTTGCATCATTTTTATTAAGAACGAATGCGTGGAAAACAATTCTTTCAGGAGATGGTTTAGTTGTTTCTGTTTTAAATTCAATAAATTTGCTTCCACAGGATCGGATTTTAAATACATCTTTAGCAGTTGTTGCTGGTCTTACTTATAACTTTTTGCCATTCATGATTTTGCCTCTCTACACGTCGTTAGAAAAAATAGATCCTCGTTTAATTGAAGCAGCAGGAGATTTATATTCACCGCCATCTCAGAGATTTTGGAAAGTAGTTTGGCCCCTTTCTTTGCCAGGAGTAATTAGTGGAACACTTTTGACTTTTATTCCAGCATCAGGTGATTACATTAATGCCGAATTATTAGGCAGCATTAAAGACAAAATGATTGGAAATGTTATTCAATCTCAATTCATCGATCTTCGAGATTACCCGACAGCTTCAGCACTTTCATTCACCTTTATGGCCATTATTTTGGTCATGATTTATTTGTATATCAGGAAAGCTGGAACGGATGACTTGGTCTAAATGAAAATAGTAAAACTGATTCGCGAAAAAACACTTCAAGTGTTTTCTGTAGTAATTATTGCTTATTTGATGTTGCCATTAGCAGTTATCATCTTGCTTTCCTTCAATAAACCACAGGGTAGACAAAATACCTCTTGGAATAAATTCTCGCTCGACGCTTGGACCAATATATTTCGCGATCAAACCATTTGTTCTTCTTTTGCGACATTTATCAAGATTGGATTACTTGTTACAATTATTTCTACTTTTGTTGGCACAATGATTTCTTTTGCGCTGATTCTACATCGATATAAAGGAAGAGGAGCTACTAGCTTGTTGGTATTTCTGCCCCTTGC
>BJFU01000061.1 GCA_014190035.1 Actinomycetes bacterium
GCAGGTCGCCTGGAAGGAAAATCTTCTTTAGGCCGCTTAGTACTTTTGACCCCCTCCACCGCAGGTTTTATTGATCCAGGTTTCTCAGGACACGTGACTTTGGAATTAAGTAACGTGGCAACCCTGCCAATAAAGCTTTGGCCAGGCATGAAAATTGGCCAACTATGTCTTTTCCGCCTCGAAAGCCCAGCAGAACATCCATATGGCTCAGCCGTATATGGCTCTAGATACCAAGGTCAACGAGGACCAACACCTTCCAAGGCCTATTTAAACTTTCATAAAACTGACATTAAGTAAGTAATTCCTGGGTAAATACCCATTTCTTTAGTGCACTAGACTCAAGAGAGTTGAGTCGACAGGGCTAACAAAAGTTGCATCTTGAGTCCCATAGGTTCACTATGGATACCAACAGCCAATAAATGGCTAAAAAGTATCAACTTGAAGGAGAAAAAATGGCACGTGCGGTCGGTATTGACCTTGGAACCACCAACTCAGTGGTTACGGTCCTTGAAGGCGGAGAGCCAACAGTTATCGCTAACGCCGAAGGATCCAGAACTACTCCCTCTGTAGTGGCATTCGCTAAAAACGGTGAAGTACTCGTTGGAGAAGTAGCAAAAAGACAAGCTGTGACAAATCCTGATCGAACCATTCGTTCAGTGAAAAGACACATGGGAACTTCTTGGTCACAAGACATTGATGGCAAGAAATACACCGCTCAAGAAATTTCTGCACGAACTTTAATGAAATTAAAAAGAGATGCAGAATCTTATTTAGGTGAATCAGTAACAGATGCAGTTATTACTGTTCCTGCATATTTTAATGACGCCCAACGTCAAGCCACAAAAGAAGCTGGCGAAATTGCTGGTTTAAATGTTTTAAGAATTATTAACGAACCAACAGCAGCAGCATTGGCTTACGGTTTAGATAAAGCAAACAAAGAAGAACTAATTCTTGTTTACGATCTTGGTGGTGGAACATTTGACGTTTCACTATTAGAAATCGGCGATGGTGTTGTTGAAGTTAAGGCAACAGCTGGTGATAACAAATTAGGTGGCGATGACTGGGATGAAAAAGTTATCAACTGGATGGTCACCGAATTTAAAAACAAAAACGGTGTAGATCTATCAAAAGATAATATGGCTGTACAACGTTTAAGAGAAGCTGCAGAAAAAGCAAAGATTGAATTGTCTTCTTCAACTTCCACAAACATTAACTTGCCATACATCACAGCATCAGCTGCTGGTCCATTGCATTTAGATGAAACACTAACTCGTGCACAATTTGAATCAATGACAGCTGACTTACTAGACAGAACTAAAAAACCTGTTGAACAAGTAATTAAAGATGCTGGTATTGCTAAAGAAAAAATTAATCAAGTAGTTATGGTTGGTGGATCAACTCGTATGCCACAAGTAACTGATTTGGTTAAAAAACTTACTGGTAAAGATCCAAACAAATCTGTTAACCCAGATGAAGTGGTATCAATTGGTGCAGCATTACAAGCTGGTGTTCTAAAAGGTGAAGTTAAAGATGTGCTTCTACTTGATGTAACACCTCTATCTCTTGGTATTGAAACCAAAGGTGGCGTAATGACCAAACTGATTGAAAGAAATACCACCATTCCAACAAAGAGATCAGAAATCTTTACAACAGCAGAAGACAATCAACCAAGTGTGCAAATCAAAGTTGCTCAAGGTGAGCGAGAAATTGCTGCCTACAACAAGAATTTAGGCACATTTGATTTAACAGGATTGCCTCCAGCTCCACGTGGGGTGCCACAAATTGAAGTTACTTTCGACATCGATGCCAACGGCATCGTGCACGTAAGTGCTAAAGATTTAGGCACAGGCAAAGAACAATCCATGACTATTACTGGTGGATCTGGTTTAAGTAAAGAAGAAGTAGAGCGCATGATGAAAGATGCTGAAGCTCACGCTGAAGAAGATAAAGCGCGTCGAGAAGAAGCAGATGTCAGAAATGGCGCTGAAGGTCTTGTTTACCAAACCGAGAAATTCCTTAAAGATAATGCTGAAAAAATTCCTGCCGAAGGAAAAGCCAATGTTGAAGAACCACTTGCAATATTGAAAAAAGCATTAGAAGGAACAGATATTCCAAGCATTAAAACTGCCATGGAAGCTTTAGCTGAAGCTTCTCAAGCAGTTGGAGCTGCGATGTATCAAGAACAAGCAGCAAATGCACAAGCATCAAATGAAAATGCAACAAACAATGGCGAAGACATTGTTGATGCAGAAATCGTTGATGAAGGAGCAAACACTAAGTGACAAATGCGTCTGAGCTAAACGAAGAGTCCAGCGAAGGCGTAAAGATCAGCGACAAGCGTCGAATTGATCCACAAACTGGTCAGCCGCGCGTTGAAAGCGCGGCTGAACAAAACAGTGGTGATGCGAGTAAGGAAGCTTCAGAGAACCCTTCTGACAAAGTTTCTGAATTGACTGCTGATTTACAACGCATCACCGCTGAATACGCCAACTATCGCAAACGCGTTGATCGTGATCGCGAATTAATTCGTGACATGTCAACAAGTGTTGCGTTGGAACAATTGATTCCAATTTTGGATGACATTTCGCGTGCTCGCGAACACGGTGATTTAACAGGAACATTTTCAACTGTGGCAGATGCATTAAGCACTGTGACCAAAAGATTAGGCCTTGTTGAATTTGGCAAAGTAGATGAAGACTTTGATCCAAGTATTCATGAAGCACTTTCCACGATGGAAGATGAATCAGTTCAATCTCAAAAAGTTGGCACTGTAGCCCAAGTTGGTTACAAAGTTGGAGAAAGAATTCTTCGCCCAGCCCGTGTAATTGTTAAGCAACCACCAGCTAAATAAGAATTGAGGTGAGTAGTAATTGAGCGCTAAAGATTATTTAGAGAAAGATTACTACTCAATTCTTGGCGTTGCTAAAGATGCCGATGCTGCAACTTTAAAGAAGAAATATAGAAAATTAGCTAGAGAACTACATCCTGACACCAATAAAGAAAAAGGTGCAGAAGATAAATTTAAAGCAGTTTCAGAAGCATATGATGTTTTATCTGATCCAAAAAAAAGATCCGAATATGATCAATTGCGCACCTATGGTGCAAGCAATGGTGGTTTTGGTGGTGGAGGATTTAATCCCCGCGGATCTCAAGGACAATCTGGTTTCAACGTTAATTTAGAAGATGTTTTAGGTGGATTTAATTTAGGTGATTTATTTGGTGGTGGCGGAGGAAGAAAACAACAAAGATCTCGCCGTGGTTCAGATTTAGAAACTGAAGTTTCAATTTCATTTAATGATTGTTTAGATGGCACAACTCTTCCCTTAACACTGCGTGGCCAAACTACTTGCAGTAATTGCAAAGGTAGTGGTGCAAAACCAGGAACTAATCCAAAGAAATGTTCTGCTTGTAATGGATCTGGTCAAACCATGAGAAATGCTGGCGGTTTTGGTTTTGCTGATACCTGTTCTGTTTGTTATGGCACTGGAAGAATTATTGAACAAAAAGATTCAAACTGTAATGGAACTGGAATTGTTAATGAAACTAGAACAATTACGGCAAGAATTCCTGCAGGTATAAAAAGTAATTCCAAATTAAGACTTAAAGGCAAAGGTGAACCTGGAGGAAGTGGCGGGGAACCTGGAGATTTAATAGTAAATGTCATTGTTAAGGAAGATGAAATTTTCCAAAGAGATGGCGACAATGTAAGAATTTCTGTACCAATTCGTTATGACGAAGCTGTGTTTGGTGCACAAATTGCAGTTCCGGTTCCATCTGGAACCACAGTTACTTTAAAGATTCCATCTCACACTCAAAATGGCAGAACTTTCCGAGTTAAAAATGAAGGTATGACTAATACCAGTGGATCTAAAGGTGATTTATTGGTAAAAGTTGAAATTGCAGTGCCTCAAAACATCACTGGAAATGCTAAAGATTTGTTAGCAGAGTATGCAAAAGAAGTAACTCATGACAATCCTCGTGCAGAAATTATTGCTTTAAATGCTAGAAGGAAGCGATAACTCATGACTGCTAAAAAGAATTATCGAAACGTCGAAGATCATATTCCTGTATTTGCTATTTCTATAGCGGCTGAATTAAGTGGGCTTCACCCTCAAACTCTTCGCCAATACGACAAATTAGGAATTGTTTCACCTTCTCGTCAGGGTGGATCAAGAAGACTTTATTCCCGCATAGACATAGCTAAATTAAAATACGTTGCGCAATTAACTTCTGAAGGAGTAAATCTTGAAGGCGTTAAAAGAATCTTGGCTCTAGAAAATCACATTAGATCTTTGGAAGCACGTTTAGTTGGAGTAATTCGACCAGGAAATACCACCGATGTTGAATTATGGAAATCACGCAGGATTCAAAAAACAAGTTAATTTCTTTTGTCCCAAATAAGTACCACAATTTAATTATCACTTGAAACTCAATCGTCCCACGAGTATCTATTACTCGAGGGACGATTGTATATGTTTAATAAAACCAAGTTATGGCTATCGGTATTTCCATTAATAATTATCAATAACTTTATTACAACTCCCGCTAAAGCAACATCAAATGACGCAATAACACTGGAATCAATCAGAGCAGTTTCTACAACAGTATTAACTGGTGAAAATATTGTTATGGAATTAGAAGTTGCAGTTCCAACTGGTTATTCATGGGATCCAAATGTCACAGCGTTAGGTGGGAAAATTTCTGTTCTACTGTGCCCAACATCAAGATTCTCTGAAGTTAGTGGCATTGGAACTTGTACTTTTAGTGGAACAAGCTCAACGATTTATACGCTTTCGAATATCGGGAGTGTTAGTAGTTCAACAGTAGGTCTATTTGATATCAAAACTTTAAACATTTCCGGAACAATAAATTCTGGTGAA
>BJFU01000062.1 GCA_014190035.1 Actinomycetes bacterium
GGAGAAGTAAGAGGAGCAGAAGTAATTGATTGGTTGAGTGCCTTAAACACAGGGCACACCGGAAGTGCTGGAACAATTCACGCCAACTCAATTCAAGAAGTGATTATTAGATTTGAATCCCTGGGCTTAATGGCTGGATTATCAAAAGAAGCAATTCATTCCCAACTTCAAACCGCTTTGGATTACGTAATTCACATTGAACAAGACAGTGATGGGCAAAGACATGTAAAGGCAATTGGTGAATTTCACACAGATTCAACCGGTAATTGTTTTATTGAGGAAATTAATATTTGATGAAAACCATCGTGGTAATTGCAACTTTACTTTTAACAACAACTTTTGTATCCCTTAGATTGATATTAAAAAGAATCATTAAATTTACGGTAAGAACAAATTCTAAGCCAATAGATGAAGATTTTATCCAAGAAATTGTCAATGGCATAACAAATGGATTAGTGCCTCGAATTGTTCTGGCAAAGATTTGTCAGGACTACTTCTTACCTAATACTGCTAAAGCTTCACTTTCAGGCGAATCAGTTGTTAAATCCTTGGAATTGGATTTACCTGAGGATCTATTGGCCAAAGGGTTTGGTTCGCTTTGGCAAGTGTGTGAAAACACCGGCGCAGCCCTTTCTCCGGCTCTAAATCAATTTGCTCAACAGATAAGAACAGAAAAAGAATTAAGGCAAGAATTATCAAGTTCTATGTCAGGTGCCAAATTAAGTGCTTGGGTGTTAGCTGGTCTTCCACTTTTTGGAATAGTTCTAGCAGGATTTTTAGGTGTTAATTCTCTTCATTGGTTATCAACTTCCAGTATCGGTAACTACAACATAATTGCAGCAATTATTCTTGAAATAACTGGAATTATATGGGTGACAAAGATAACTTCTCGAATTGAGAATTTGTTATGAAATTATTAATTATTCTAATCTGTTTAATTTGGCAATCAATATTTCTAATATATGCAACCAGGAACTTCTTAAAGAGAAGACTAAGAAAAGAACCTATAGTTCAATATCCCAAAGTTTCATTAAGACAACAATTGTTAATAATTGGCGTGATGGCAGAGCTCTTGCATGCAGGAATTGACCCATTAAATGCCATTAAATCAGGAATTGAAATATTAGAAGAAAAACAAAGAGAGAAGTATCTAGATGTAATCGCGGGTAAGAAAATCAACGAGCAGGATTATCTATCGAATTCAATAACCTTAATTCTAAATAGTTCTATTACTGGATCAAAGATTTCAGATAATTTGAGATTAAATCTAGAAACCTTTCAAAGAAGTCATCGAAACGAAGTGTTAAAAGCAATCAAGAAATCAGAGGTTTATTTACTTGGGCCATTAGGACTTTGCTTCCTACCCACCTTCATGTTGATTGCAGTTGTTCCCTTAATTGGATCTTTGATTACAGGGTTTATGTCATGAGTTATCCACATGCATTAGTTATCCAGAGAAATTTTAATGTACAAGACGCTGCTCTTGAATTTGTTGCATTCTGTAATCGAAGTATTCATCAAATAGGTGATTAACAAACAAGGGAGAAAAAGATGAAATATTTTCATCAATTGTTAAATGATGAAAGAGGTCTGGCAACAGCTGAATATGCCGTTGCCACAGTGGCAGCTTGTGGTTTCGGGGGAGTTTTGTTGAAGATTCTAGGCAGCGCCACCATCACCGAATTGTTAACAGATTTAATCCGTAAAGCTCTTGGTTTGGTGATGTAGTCAAACCATGAAGAATAAATTGCGACATAGTTTCGTCTACTTCCTCAGACACAAATTGTGTCGCAATTTTGTTAATTCCAAAGGTGCAGTAACAGCAGAAGCTGCAGTTAACTCATTATCAATAGCAATGCTTTTAGGTGCGTGTATGTCAGTTTTGATAATTATGCATAGCCAGTTCTCTGTTTATGAAGCTGCACGCACTGGTTCTCGAATGCTTGCCCGAGGAGAATCAGATCAAGTTGTTTATGAGCGTGTGCAAGAAATTGCACCGATGTCAGAGATTCAAGTTAATTATTCTCCAGATTCTGTAACTGTTTGGATCACAAATGAACCCATAGGAGTTGTTTCTTGGCTTCGAACCACAGTTACAGCCCATTCAACTTCAGGTCTTGAATAAATGAAAAACGAAAAAGGCTTTGCCACAATTTTTTCATTATTCCTGTCGTTATTGTTAATTAGCTTTTGTGCAACGTTTGTGATTGTTGCTTCAGGATTAAGTGTTAAACATAAAGCAAATCATGCTGCAGAAGAAGTTGCATTAATTACCGCTAGTACGCAGGATTGCAGCAGTGCAATGGAAATTGCTCAAGCAAATGACGCTGAGATTTTAACGTGTAATATTAATGCAGATCATGTTTATATTGAAACTTTTTCTAGATTTAATAATGAACAAATTTCTATGTTTAAACAATTAGGAATTAGTGACGGTGGAGTAATCGGCAAAGCAAAAGCTAAATAGTTTTATTCAACAGGAACTGGGGCGACTACCGCGTTTGGATCAAATGGTGGCGGCACAAATGTTGGAGCAATTCCTTTATCAGTGAGTGCCCAGGAAGGTTGTAATTCAAGTGAAGTTGCTGGTGAATCGGCAAGGGCTCCTAACAGTGCTTCTTTCCAAATAGGTCCTGGCAATGAACTTCCAAAAACTTGTTTGTATTTCTTACCGTTAATGGTGATGTTTTTCATTGGGTATTTGTAACCACCACGTGGATCTCCGACCCAAACAGCAGCAGAAATTTCTGGAGTGAAGCCCATAAACCAAACAGCAGCAGAATCATTTGTAGTTCCAGTTTTTCCACCGGCTTCTCGACCCAAAGACATTCTGGCGCCAGTTCTTCCTTCAATGCCACCATCAATAACGTTTGTCAGCATTAAAGCTGCAGTGTCTGCAGTTCCAGGATCTACAACTGAATTACAAACATTTTTAGATAATGGAATTTCTTCACCATCTCTAGTCATAATTTCGGTGATAACAACTGTTGGACAATGTGTTCCATGATTTGCAAAAACAGAAACTGCTGAAGCCATCATCAGAGGAGTAACAGGTGCTGTTCCTAAAGTAAATGAAGGAACTCTTTCTAAGGGTTGGCCTTTACCAGTTTTGACACCAAGTTTTTCAGCAATATCAACTGGTCTGCAAAGTCCGGTTAATTCTTCTAATCCCATGAAATAAGTGTTAACAGAATATGCAAGTCCTTGATTCATATCAAAAATTCCAGAACGAGTTGAGTTGTTCACTGTGTAAGGTTCAAAAGCTGGTGCACCTTCTTCACAAGCTGTGAAGTTGGTAAATGTTTTTGGAGTATTTGCGTCTAATACAGTTGCCGGACCATAACCTTGTTCAAGGGCAGCAAGAAGTGTGAAAACTTTAAATGTAGATCCAGCTTGCATTCCAGCTGTTCCACCATGTTGAGCATCAACGTTGTAGTTATAAGTGGTGTTACCTAAACCATCTGTGCCCCAAGTTCTATTTTGTGCCATTGCAATTACTTCACCGGTTTTAGAATTAACCATTGAAATTGCTGCAGCTTTTTGACTTGGGTCATCTCGTGGAATGTATTTATCAACTGCAGTTTGAGCAGATTCTTGAGCTTTTAAATTAAGAGTGGTTGTAATTTTTGCACCAGATTCTCTTAAGAATCTGTCTCTTTCTTCTTGAGATTCTCCAAAAGCAGGATTATTTCTTACAACTTGCACAACATAGTCACAGAAATATGGCGAGATGGAACCTGTGCAACCATTTCTAATTGGAGTTGGATTTAAATAAGTTTTAACAGATATTTTCTTTAGATTCTCAGCTTCACCTGAATCTAAATAGTTATTTGCAACCATTCGATCCAATACTTGGTTTCGACGATTTTCGTTACGGGCTGGATTTCTGATTGGGTCATAACCTGTTGGTTGCTGCACAATTCCTGCAATGGTGGCAGCTTCAATAACTGTTAAATCAATAGCTGATTTAGAAAAATATCTTTTTGCTGCTGCTTCAACTCCGTGAGCTCCTGCTCCAAAATAAGAAATATTTAAATAACCCGACAAAATTTCTTCTTTAGAGTTTGTTCGTTCAATTGCTAATGAATAGCGCATTTCGCGAAGCTTTCTTGCAATTGTTTTTGCTTTTGCAGCTGCTGCTTCTTCAGGAGTCTTGGCACTTAAAACTAGTGAATTTTTTACATATTGCTGAGTTAAGGTAGAGCCACCTTGCACAACTCCACCACTAATTTGATTTGTCACATAAGCTCTTACAGTTCCACGAAAATCAATTCCGTTATGTTCATAAAATCTTGAATCTTCAATTGCAAGAATTGCTTCTTGCATTGGTTTAGATATTTGATCGATTGTTACTTCCACTCGGTTTTGTTGATAAAGATCAGCAATCGGAGTTCCATCGGCTGCCAATATTCGAGTGCTTTCAGGCAATGGCAAAGTTTGTAAATTCAAAGGCAAAGAATCAGCTGCCGCATTGGCATCAACAATGGTTTGAGAAGCAATGGCAAGCGCTGGAATTCCACCAACAAAAAGAACTCCACCTAAAAGAAGGGTGGCAATTCCAACTAAGCGACCAATACCAGGAAGGTCTTGAGGTTTTTTACGCCAAAAATTCTCGAAAAAATTCTTCATCCCTTCTAACTTATTACTTCAAAGACCTAGAGGGTAAAGTCGACTCATGACCAAGTGGGAATACGTGACCGTGCCGGTGCTGATTCATGCCACCAAGCAAATTTTAGATAACTGGGGCAGCGAAGGCTGGGAACTAGTTCAGATTGTTCCTGGGGCAAATCCTGAAAACCTTGT
>BJFU01000063.1 GCA_014190035.1 Actinomycetes bacterium
GATAGTCAATTAATACTTCAGTCCGCTACAGATAAAACCCTTAATCGTATTGATTCCGATGGTTGCACTTCAACTAACGACACAGTTATCTTGATGTCCTCTGGAGCCAGTGGGATCAAACCAGATCAAGAAGGTTTTGAAAATCAATTACAACTTTTAATGTCTGATTTGGCTTCATTGTTGATTAATGATGCTGAAGGCGCTACGAAAGTAATCACAATTGATGTTATTAATGCAAAAAGTGAAAGTGATGCTGTAAACGTTGGAAGATCTATTGCTAGAAATAATTTGTTGAAATGTGCCATGTTTGGCGAAGATCCAAACTGGGGAAGAATTCTGGCAGCGGTTGGTACAGCAGAAGCGAATCTAGATTCAGATTTAATTGATGTTTATCTAAATGGATTACAAGTTTGCGGAAATGGTGCAGCTATAGCGGCTCCAGAAAAAGTAAATCTCAAGGATAGATCAATTCACATAAAAGTCGATCTAAAGATGGGAAGCGACAAAGCCACAATCTTTACAAATGATTTATCAACCCAATATGTGCACGAGAATTCGGCGTATTCAACATGACAAATACACAACAAATTAGACAAGAAGAGGCTTTGCAAAAAGCAGCAGTATTAGCTGAAGCTCTCCCTTGGCTATTGAAGTTCCAGGAATCAATAGTTGTTATTAAATTTGGCGGAAATGCTATGACTAATCCCTTACTTTCAAAACAATTTGCTCAAGATGTAGTTTTTTTGAAACTAGCAGGGTTAAAACCAATAGTGGTTCACGGTGGTGGCCCACAAATTTCTAAGAAATTAGAGGAATCAGGAATTAAGTCTGAATTCAAGTCAGGCTACAGAGTCACAACAGAAGAATCGATAAAGATCGTAAAAGATGTCTTAGTTAACGAAATCCAAAAGGATTTAGTCTCAAATATCAATGAGAACGCAAAACTTGCTGTTGGCATGAGTGGAGATTCTAATTCTTTACTTGAAGTTAAAAAGTTTTTTTTGCAGGATAACGATCAAAAAATTGATATTGGTCTAGTTGGAAATGTGGTAAAAGTCGACGTTAAACAAATCATTGACGTTCTGGAATCAGGTCAAATTCCTGTTATTTCAACAATAGGAATAGACAAAGACAAAAAGATTTATAACGTGAATGCGGATACTGCTGCATCAGCTATAGCTATTGCAATGAAGGCCCACAAAATGGTAATTCTTACAGATGTTGCAGGATTGATGGAGAAATACCCTGACGAGTCAACATTGATTCCAACAGTTGATATTGCAGGATTAAAGAAAATAATGCCTTCAATTGATGAAGGAATGAAACCTAAAATGCAAGCTTGTCTAGAAGCAATTGAAGCAGGAGTTAAAAGAGCTCATGTTATTGATGGTCGTGCACCGCACGCTGTACTTGTTGAAGTCTTTACTGATTCTGGTACAGGAACAATGGTTATCGAAAGTATGGATAAAGAATGACTTCATTTAACTGGAACAACATTTTTCTTAACAATTATGGAACTCCAGCCATCGAACTGGTGGCAGGAGAAGGTGTGATTGTTAAAGATTCTCAAGGAAATATTTATCTAGATTTTCTTTCTGGAATTGCTGTTAACTCCTTGGGCCATGCACACCCCGTAATTATCGAGGCAGTAAGTGATCAAATTAGAAAACTTTCTCACACAAGTAATTTCTATGCCAATGAGCCATCCATAAAACTAGCCGAGAAATTAATTGCAATTACCAATTTTGATGCAAAAGTATTCTTTTGCAATTCTGGTACTGAGGCAAACGAGGCAGCAATCAAACTGAGCAGAAGAACCGGTAAGAAAAAATTAATCGCAGCACATAATTCATTTCACGGAAGAACCATGGGTTCCTTAAGTATCACTGGTCAATCGGCTAAGCAAAAACCATTTGAACCACTTATTGGCGATGTGAGATTTATTGAGATCAACACTAAATCTGGTGTAAGAAAAATAAAGAGAAAATCAGCAGCTGTGTTTTTGGAATCAATCCAGGGAGAAGGCGGAGTAACACCTTGCAATGATGAATTTTTACAGTCCGTGAGAAGCAAAACCATTAAAACAAAAACTTTGCTTGTCATGGATGAGGTTCAAACAGGTTTAGGAAGAACTGGAAATTGGTTTGGTTATGAAAAATCTGGTATCAAACCCGATGTAATCACTTTGGCCAAAGGACTTGGTGGAGGTCTACCAATGGGAGCAATGTTGGTAACAGGTGATGCAAAAGAATTATTTGAACCAGGTCAACATGGATCTACATTTGGCGGAAATCCAGTTGTGGCCAGCGCAGCTCTTGCCACACTTAATTTTATTGAAAAAGAAGACTTATTAAACAATGCATCAAATATGGGTCAATTGTTGATCAAACTAATTACCCAAATTGAAGGTGTTACCGAAGTAAGAGGAAGAGGTTTGTTATTAGGAGTTGGCTTAAAAGACGTAATGGCAAAAGACGTTGAATTGGAATGTAGAAAATTGGGTCTACTTCTTAATGCAGTAAATGAAAACACTCTGAGATTAGCTCCTGCTCTTATTGTCAATATTGATCAAGTTAAAAGATGCGCTGAAATAATTGATGATGCTATAAGAAATGTTAAGAATGGATTGAAAAAATGAAATATGCCGAATCAAGAACAGCTAGACAACATTTAATACAAGAAGTTCTGGCGAACAAAACGATTGCTTCACAAAATGAGTTGTTGGTTGAACTTAAGAAAAAAGGATTCGAAGTTACCCAAACAACTCTTTCTAGAGATTTAGATGATTTGGGAGCTATAAAATCTGACGACAATAACGGTCAAGTCAAATATTCGATTCCAGTTTCTGATCCAGATCGCATAAGTGATTCTGGTGGGGCAAGAAATCGGCTCGAAAAACTTGCCAGTGATTTAGTTGTAGGTGTTGATCACTCCGCCAATCTTGCGGTGATTCACACACCAGCTGGTGCTGCGCAATTCGTGGCATCAATTGTTGATCACGCTGCGTTAGAAAATGTGATTGGCACAATTGCTGGTGACAACACAGTTTTAGTTATAACTAAGGGTTTAAAAGACGGAGAGTCCGTCGCACGTCAAATATGGGAATACGTTCAATTTCGCCGATAGGCTGATATTGAACAAAAGGAAGAGGAAAAAGTGAGCAAGAAAGTTGTTTTAGCTTATTCAGGTGGTCTTGATACCTCTGTTGCTATTGAATGGATCAAAGATAAAACTGGTGCTGAAGTAGTAGCCGTTGCCGCAGATGTCGGGCAAGGTGGCGAAGACATGAATGTCATCAAACAACGTGCACTTGATTGTGGCGCTGTTGCTGCTGAAGTTTTAGATTTAAGAGAAGAATTTTCAAACGAATATTGTGCAAATGCTTTAAAAGCGAATGCACTTTACATGGATAGATATCCTTTGGTTTCAAGTTTATCTCGACCAATTATTTCAAAATACTTAGTTGAAGCTGCAAAAAAACATGATGCCTACATGGTGGGACATGGTTGCACCGGTAAAGGAAACGATCAAGTTCGTTTTGAAGTAAGTATTGCTGCCCTTGATCCAGATTTAAAGGTTTTTGCACCTGTAAGAGATTCTGGAATGACTCGCGATAAAGCAATCATCTTCGCGGCAGAAATGAATTTGCCAATCGATGTTAATAAGAAGAATCCTTTTAGCATTGATCAAAACGTATGGGGTAGAGCGATTGAAACTGGTTTTCTAGAAGATATCTGGAATGAACCAATTGAAGATATTTACGCCTATACAAAAAATCCTGCAGAAAAAAGAGATGCTGATGAGGTATTAATCACTTTCAAAAAGGGATTGCCAACTCATATTGATGGACAAGCTGTATCAATGTTGCAAGCAATTGAAATCATGAACAAAAGAGCTGGTGCTCAAGGTATTGGTCGAATTGACATGGTTGAAGACAGACTTGTGGGAATTAAGAGTAGAGAAGTTTATGAAGCACCAGGAGCTATTGCTTTAATTACTGCTCATCAAGAATTAGAAAATGTTTGTTTAGAAAGAGAACTTTCTAGATTTAAACGAGGTGTGGAACAAAGATGGGGCGAATTAGTTTATGACGGTCTGTGGTTTTCTCCATTAAGACAAGCACTTGATGTGTTCATTGAAGAAACCCAAAAACATGTCAGTGGTGATATCCGAATGAGAATGCATGCAGGAAAAGCTGTCGTAACAGGAAGAAAGAGTGCTGAATCTCTTTACCGTTATGACCTTGCAACTTAAGACTCTGACGACACTTACGATCAATCATGGGCTAAAGGTTTTATTGAAATCTTTGGCATGACCGCAAAAATTGCGGCAGATAGGGATCGTAAGAGTAAATAAATGAGTAAATCAAACAAACTTTGGGGCGGTCGTTTTGAA
>BJFU01000064.1 GCA_014190035.1 Actinomycetes bacterium
TGTTTGGCTGGTTACAAGAGAAATACACCCAACCTAAAGATGGAGATTTATTGCCATTTTGGTTTGGTTGCATAGCAGGAATTGTTCCATGGCTTGGATTACTAATTTATGTAATCGCACCAGGATCCTCTTCTGATGTGGCGGTGCCAGGATTTGTTTATGGCATCATCATTTCTCTATTTGTGTTCTTTAACTCTTTTGCCCTAGTTCAATACTTGCAATACAAAGGCAAAGGCAAATGGAGTAATTACTTAAGAGGAGAACGTGCCTATATTGTGTTGAGTTTGGTTGCAAAATCAGCTCTAGCATGGCAAATCTTCTCTGGTACTTTGATCCCTGCTTAATTACCAAAAGAAGTTCTTGTACAACGGTCCCTGAAGTTTAGGGACCGTTGTTTTTTGTGATTTTGTTCATAGTCAAATTTTTCCAAGCGTCTCAACAGACTTCACACAGCAAACTCTCAGAAAGTTGAGTATATTTATAAATAGCGAAGGAGAATTATGAAAATCGAGCTCAAGAAAAGAGATGGCTTCTATTTAGCCATTATCGGAGTATTAATTTTAATCGTTTTGAGAGTCTTTTCTTTTAATTCCGGTAACCATATGAATGATGGCTTCGAAGAAAATGGTCGAGGTCAAATGGGTATGGGAACGGAAGAAAATAACTCTTCAAACCTAAGTGGTAACGAATTCATGTTTGCCGAAATGATGATTCCTCATCATCAGCAAGCAGTTGATATGTCAGATCTAGCTTTAGCTACTTCAAAGAATGCCAAAGTATTAGATCTTGCTCAAAGAATTAAAGATGCTCAAAGTGCCGAAATTGTGCAAATGCAATCCTGGCTTGGAACAGGTGAATCTAACAAAATGATGAATGGCCACATGGGACATGACATGGGCGGCATGATGTCAGAAGCAGAAATGGCAACTTTAAAATCTGCAACTGGTTCAACCTTTGACAAGTTATTTCTTGAAGGAATGATCGCTCATCATGAAGGTGCACTAGATATGGCAACAATGATTAAAGACACTAATGATCAAGAAGTTAATTCCTTTGGTTTGAATGTTATTAAAGTTCAAACTGCAGAGATTGCTGAAATGAAGGAAATTCTAGCTAGTTTATAACGGTATAGACGAGAGAAGAACTAAACTTTTTCTTCTCTCATCTTCCAAGGAGCGCCATATTCATTAACTAGGTCTAAATATGGTTTTGGTTCAAACCATTCAGGACCCATAACACTTTGTGGCTTCCAGGTTCCGTTATGGATTAGTTCCATCGCAACAACAGGATTTAGTGCAGTTTGCCAAACCACTGCTTGATCGCCGTATTCTTTCATTGACCATTCGTTATCAACAACGTGATACAAATAAGTAGCTTTTGGTTTGCCTTCTTTGTCTAATCCTTTAACTAAGACTCCTGCACAAGTTTTACCTTTCATGCGAGATCCCAAAGTGGCAGGATCTGGCAATGAGGCGGTTAGCAAATCTCTAGGAGAAACTGAAACTCCTTGGACATCTACGTTTTCTTTCTTATCTAAACCAAGTTTGTTAATGGTTTTTAATATGTCGATGAATTCTTTTCCAAGACCGTATTTAAAGTTAACTTTTTTAGCTTCAATTTTTTGAGGTATTAACACAACTTCTTCGTGTTCTACGTTGACACATTCCACTGGACCAATACCTTCTGGGAAATCAAATATTTGTGGTTCCGAGAAAGGCTTGGTGGTGAACCATCCTTTGCCATCTTCCCAAACCAAAGGTGGGTTTAGGCATTCTTCGATTGTGGTCCAGATTGAGAAAGAAGGGGCAAAAGAATCTCCTTCAATCACAATGTTGGATCCATCTAGCACTGTTAATTCATCAATTTGGCTAAAGAGTTCATCAGAGGCGTACTTTGCCAAGACATCACTCAGTCCAGGTTCAATTCCCATTCCCACAACTGCCCAAATCTTTCTTTCAGCCCAGTTCCAGTCACGGGCAAATTGCTCGTCTCCTAATTTCACACCCACTTCGGTGTGTGGATATTTAGGATGAGGGCGAGACAAAGACATAGCCATGTCCATGTAGTTGGTGTTTTCAATTTCGCAAGCTAAAAAGATGGGCATCACAAATCTTGGATCAACAGCGTTGATCACAACATCTGGTTTAGTGTCTCGAATTAATTCTCTAATGTCTTCTAATTCAGCAGCATTTACTTGAGCTGCATCAAAGCGATCATCATTTAATCTTTTGATGGCAAGTTGTGCTCGTTCTAATGAACGATCAGCAATAACCATGCTGGTTATAAATTTTCTTCTAGATGCGATATTGGCGATTGAACGCCCAACTCCACCCGCTCCGATAACGAGCGCTTTCATAAAAAAATCATCTCCTACTAGTAATAACTAATCTATACCAGTAGTTTTATTACTTTTTTTGACCCCTAATTTCTTCGATTAAACCCCATATAAGTTGCTTAATTTCATCTCTTATCGGTCTTATTGATGCAATACCTTGTCCTGCTGGATCTTCTAATTTCCAATCTAAATATTTTTTACCTGGAAAAATAGGACAAGCATCACCACAACCCATTGTTATTACATAATCTGAATCTTGTACAGCTTCTGTTGTTAAAATTTTAGGAACATCTTTTGAAATATCAATATCTTCTTCCAACATTGCTGCAACAACCGAAGGATTAATTTGATCTGCTGGCATTGAGCCAGCAGATCTAACTTCAATAGTTCCGTGGGACAAATAGCTTAAGTAAGCAGCAGCCATTTGTGATCTACCTGCGTTATGAACGCAGACAAATAAAACGCTTACTTTTTTAGTCATGAAACTTTTGGCTTCTTAAACTTCATTTGGAAGACATACATCACAAGAAGCCCACCAATTACAAGGCCGATTAATTCAGCAACGATAAATCCGAAAACTGAACTAGAGGCAATCCCGGTAAATGAGTCTGTTAGAGATCTAGCAAAAGTAAATGCTGGGTTTGCAAATGCACCCGAAGAGGAGAACAGCATTGCTCCTCCTAGCCAAATTGGTACCCAAACTTGTGGCCCACCGCGCAGATCAGATCGGGTAACGGCTGTGAGCACGAAAATTAATCCTGCTGAAGCAATTACTTCACTTATCAATAAGCCAGTTCCTGCTCTTACTTGAGTTGCTTGTTGAAAAGAATCTCCACCAAATGTGTAGTTGATTAGTCCCACACCAATAACAAATCCCAAAACTTGGAAAACGATTAATTGTAAGGATTCAACTAAGGTTTGCTTTCCTCTTGAAAAAGTCCACAGAGTCACAATTGGGTTGAAATGAGCAAGTCCAACTTGTGAAAAAATAGATATAGCAATAGCTAAACCAAAGACTGTTCCAATTGTGTTGATAATCAACATGACGGCTCTATCATCTGTCATGTTTTGGGCCATGATGCCTGAACCAACTACAGCAGCAGCAATGGTGAATGAACCTAGTAATTCTGAAATTAGTACTCGAACTTTTTTACTTGACATGAAATTCCTCCCAGGAACTTTCAATCTTCTAAGGGACACTTTGCCACTTATTGCATTACTGAATCCATTTGTAATGATTGAGGGCAAGAGAATCCAAGATGAACACTAGGTTAACTGCCTCAAGAGATTATTTCACTGGCTGAAGCGTTCTCACAGACTTAACAGAAAGTCCAGCCGAAACGGCCACAATTACGATTATGGAACTTACTAATAATGTTTCTTTTATTCCAATTAATTCCACCAATGGTCCAGCAATAACAAGTCCAAGAGGTCCTAAGAGAAATGAACCAAATGCATCATAAGAAACCACTCTTGATAAGGATTCTTTTGGAATATGAGTTTGTAATGAAGTTATCCAAAATACAAAAAACAAATCAAAACCTACTCCAGTGGCAAAAGCAGTTAAAGCAATAACAAATATTGGCAAGTTTAAGGCTGTTGCTAAAGGCCAAAATGCAAAAACTAAAGTTCCTAGCAATCCAATGAACAAAGGATGCTTTGGTCTAAGTCTCATAGCCAAAATTACGCCACATAACATTCCTAAAGAATGTGCTCCCGCAATTATTGCCCAAGATGGTGCGCCAGCTAATTCAACTTTTGCATGATAGGGCCCAACTACAGCCAATAACGGTTCATAACACATGATCACTAATGAATAAGCCGAAACGCAAGCAAGAATCCAAGGTCTAATTCTTACTTCTTTCCAACCATCTTTCATCTCTTTAAACACTGGTTGTTGTTTTTCAATATCTCCGGGTTTATCAAACTTTCTTAAATGCCAAATTAAAATTCCTGCCACCAAGAAACTCAAACCATCAATGGCAATTGCTAAACCTGGTCCAAGTAGAAC
>BJFU01000065.1 GCA_014190035.1 Actinomycetes bacterium
AAATCAAGATTTCAAGCAACACAACGTATGCCAACATCAAGCCCAGGATCAAAAAGATCTCGTTTAAGAGTTTCTTATATAAATCCTTTATCTGTAATTAAAACAACTTTTATTATTTCGTTAGCTTTTGGTTTAGCTTCGATAGTTGCACTAATTATGCTTTGGTCAGTTGCAAAATTAAGTGGCACAATTGATTCTGCAACTGGTTTGTTAACAGACATTTTTGGCTCAGGTGGAGCAGGATTTAATATTGTAAGTTTGTTATCTCTACCAAGAATTATTTTTATCGGAAGTGTTTTCACTGTTTTCCAAGTTGTAACTTGGACATTACTTTCAGGAATAGTTTCGGTAATTTATAATATGTTTGCTGAATACGTGGGTGGCTGGGAAGTAACACTCACTGACGATCTTTAAAAAGCTCCGTCAACCAAATCTTTTTGAATAAACATTCTTAACGGATCCATTCTTAAAATTGCTGGTGGCTGGCTTAGAAGATTTGGTAATTCCTTCATCAAATCAGCAAAAGCATCAGCTTTTCTGTGGTCTTCAAATGCTTCTGAACTAGTGAACCATTCAACCAACCAAGCAACGTCTTTGTCTTCAGGATCTAATGACACCACAAAAGCTTCTGTTCCTGGTTCTTGTTCCAAATTGTCGGCATAACGATTAACTGCATCAAGAAGTGCTAAACGAGCACCAGGATGAGAAACTAGTCGAACCACCATTCCTAAACGACCAGGAAGAAGTGCGTCTACGCCATGTTCATTTGTTGACATACTTTAATTTTGCCTTAGTTAGTAGAACTTCGCACCTGGAAGATGAAGTTTCTTCGCAGTTTTGCGCAATATTCCAGCAATTCCCTCTTCGCGCTTAATTTCACCAATTCTTCGGTAGTAATAAGTAGGAGTTTTACGAGGATGACGCTTTAGAGCTAATGGATTCTTTTTAACTTTATAAGGGTTGGCGCAATATTCTAAAACTGGTTTTAAGACTTTATTCCATCTAAACTCTTCTCTTAACCTTAAACTATTTTTTCTAGCATTTTCTAAATTCGTCTTATCAAGTAATTTAATTATGGCTTTAGATAGATCTTCAGCATCTCTTTGCTTTACTACTTCACCACATTTTTCACTTCTGACAAAATCAGCGAAATAATCACCTTCAGTTGTAATTATTGGTAATCCTGCCCATAAGTAATCAAGAATTCTGGTTCTAAAACTAAATTGGGTTTCAAGAGATTTGTAATGAGTAGAAACACCAATGGTTGCATTAAATAAATAGTTATGTCTTTGGTTGTAGTCAACCCATTGATTATTAAAGAAAACATTTTTGTTCAACAAACCATAAGAATCTGCTAAATCAATTGCTTTTTGAACAATCTTATTTACAGGCACATCAGGGTTTGGATGCTTTCCACCCATAAAAACCAACCGAATATTAGGAATCGAAGTTTTTACTTTGTTTATGGCTTCAATAAGAGTTAGTGGATCAAACCAGTCGTAAACTCCACCACCCCATAAAAGAATTGGGTCATCTTTTTGTATTCCCGAAAAATTTGTTAAGAATGGATTAGTCGTTGTAGAAGGATCATCATTGCTTATTCCAAAAGGAACGATAGCTGTGTGATTTTTTAATTCAGGATCTTTGTCATATTCAGTTGGATCAATAACGTTCCAAGCTGCCATGTGCGATTGCCATAAAGAAATCTGATTTGGAGATGCTGCCAGGATCAAATCACTTAAACGCATCTGTAAACCAATAGAAGCGGCAGTTACTGATAAAACTGCACGTCTTACATACATACTGGTATTTGCAGCTGAGCCTAAATACTCAATATGTAAAGGGTCATACATATCTGCAATAAGAAACTTTTTACCTTTTCTTAATTGTCTAAAGTGTTCTAAAACAATTCCTTGGTAAATAACAACATCCGCCCACTTAACCCACTTTTTACCATTAGTTGTAACAACTTTGGCACCAGAAACTATTTGTTCACTTGCTTCATTAAGACTTAATAAAACTGTTTCATTTTGTTTTGAAACTGCATCAGCAATAGCAGCTGCTCTTATGGCAGGACCTGCCATTGATGGGCCTAAACGATCAGGAGTTATGACTAACACTTTTGGTGTTGGCATTTATTTACTCCTTAAGAATGCTTCGCGTTCAAGATAGGCAATATCAGGATAGTTGGTGATAATTGCATCAATTCCTCGTTCAAGACAAAAACGCATATCTTGAGGCGAATTCACTGTCCACACAAAGATTTTTTTACCCTGATCTTTAAATTTTGTAATCAAGTCTGGTCTTTTGAGTAATAACTCAATTCCAGGTCCAACTATTTCGGGATTTCCTGGATTTGGGTACAAATGTAAAAAAGGATAAGACTTCTCTTTTAGTTGCACCCTTGGAATTAAAGGATTTAACTTAGAAAATCTCAATACGGCTAAGGGATTAAATGACATTAATACTATTTTGACTCGGGCATGTTGGTTCGCACTCAATTTAAGTTCAGTTAACAAATCATTTAATTTGTGTTCCAAAAGCCCATGATGTTTAGTTACATGTTTTGTTTCAATTGTTAAAGTTAGAGACTTTCCTGAATCTAGAGCAAATGAAAGAAATTCTCTAATTGTCATTACTTTGGCTTCTATTTCTTTACGTGAAAAATTAAGCTCTTGAAGTTCTTTTAAAGTTGATTTCGAAACAACAAGATCTCTGTCTGCGACCCGACCCGTTCTTCGATCATGAATACCAACAAGTTCTAAATCCTTAGTTAAACGAACGTCTGTTTCGAATCCATCAACACTTTGTTTCAAAGCAAATTCATATGCAGGAATTGTCATTTCTGGCTTGTAACCAGATGAACCACGGTGCGCAATAATTAAAGTCATTTTGACTTGGGAAAACTTATTTCTTTAATTGATTTTTAATGATTGCTAATTCTGTTGCCAAATTTTCAATTTGGCGTTGTTTCCTTGAAATGTCAGTTGAAAGAAGAAATGTTAAGAATAAAGCAATTAATAACGCAATACTGAAAAGAAAGTTTGCTGGGATCTCAAACCCAAAGGTACTTGCTATTTTAAAAACTGTTTCAGGAAAAATTACTGCAGCAGATGAAAACAAGGCGACAAGTAACCAGAGGATCGCATACTTCTCTTTTAATCTACCTCGTCTAATTGAAACTAGAACTAATCCAATAATTAATATAGCCAAGATTATTGCCACAATCGGGTTATTCATTAGTTATCCTTTCTTGGCTTAACAGTAAGCGTAGCGATAATTACTAAAATACTTCGGAATAAATACAAGGTTGAACGAAAAATGTTTTGACTTGGCATCCCGCCTTGTCTTTCTTGCATGGTTACAGGAATTTCACCAATGCTTAAGCCCTTATCGTGAGCCATTATTAGAGATTCAACAGTGTCAGCTAAATATTCAGATGGATAAAAATCAGCAAATATATCTATAGCTTTTTTGTTAGCTCCTCGAAATCCCGATGTAACATCAGTCATTTTCTTACCGATATGTCTTGTCACAGAATCTTTCAGTAATCCCATTGCCAAACTTCTCACAAAAGAAACTTTGTAGTCAGAATTTCCAGCAAACCTGGAGCCAACAACAACGTCTAATTCATTGAGCTTAGAAACTATTTCTTTTATGTATTTTGGTTGGTGCTGTAAATCAGCATCAAATTGAATTACTTTTTGGAACCCATTTTCTTTGGCGTATTGAAATCCAGATCTCATGGCAGCCCCTACACCTAAATTGAAAGGCAACTCCAAGAGATTAATTTTTTTATCCAAAACAATTTGGGAAGTTTTATCTGTGCTTCCATCACTTACAACTAAAACTTGATTGCTGGGGACTTCTTGGAGAAGCGCATCCAAAGTTCTTCCCAAGACAGCTTCTTCATTGAAGGCTGGAATTACTACTAATAGGGAACTATCCATGATTAGTTATTCTTCCATCTCCACAATCAAGCCTGGTTTCTCACACAACTATATGTGTGAAAGTAGCATTACTAATGAGATGAACCAACCTTTATTGCATGTAATGATTCCTGCCTACGGCAAGAGCCCTTATCTTCG
>BJFU01000066.1 GCA_014190035.1 Actinomycetes bacterium
TGGCAAAAAGATAAACCTGGCTGACTCTCTAACTGCTTTATCAGCAACTAATTCATGACGTTTGTTTTCGTAATAGGCATTTAATTCATCTACATTTGAGGGACAAATTGCAGGATCTAGTCCAATTAGCTCTGCGGCAATTAATTGTTCTTTCACATATCTATCTTGATCAGCTTTACTAAAATTCATTCCCGATCTCATCGCAATATCTAATAGAGAATCTGTGAAACCGTTATGTACCCATAACAATAATTCAGGAACATCAAGTCCTAGCGCTTTGTGCATTGCTCGTACCTTTGAAGCTGCTCTATCTGCTTCTTCTTTTGTACCAAAAGAAATTACACCTATATATTCAGCAGTTCTTAATAATCTGCCGAATGGTTCTTCTCTATATCGAGAGTGAGCTTGCACTCCACCAAAAGCTCTTGGTTCTAAGGCTTGTAAAAATAATGCGCGAACGCCACCAACAACAGCCATCACATCAGAATGAATTCTCCAAGTGATTGTTTCTGGACCAAAGTAACCTTGATCATTTGAAATTGTGTCAGGTGTTCCAAAGGTCAATTCTGGTGCAAGCATGCTCATAAATTTACACACCTCAAATGTCTGCACCACTTGAAGGTAGGATGAGAGCACAACAAATTAAAATAATAGGAGAAATTAGTGGCCACGATTGAAAAAGTAATTGCCCGTGAAATTTTAGATTCTCGTGGAAATCCAACTGTAGAAGTAGAAATCGGCCTATCTGACGGAACACTTTCTCGAGCCGGTGTCCCATCTGGTGCATCAACTGGTGCTTTTGAAGCCCATGAATTACGCGATGGTGAGAAAAGATACGGCGGCAAAGGTGTATTAAAAGCTGTGAAAGCAATTGAAAGTCAAATTGCTCCAAAAATTAAAGGTTTAGATTCAACTGATCAAAGAAAAATAGATCAAATAATGATTGATCTTGATGGCACACCAACAAAATCAAATCTTGGCGCAAATGCAATTTTAGGTGTTTCTTTAGCTGTTGCTAGAGCATCTGCAGAATCTGCCAAAGAATCTCTATTTAGATATATCGGTGGCAAAGATGCAAATCTTTTACCGGTACCAATGATGAACATTCTTAACGGTGGAGCTCATGCTGATACTGATGTTGAAATTCAAGAATTTATGATCGCCCCAATTGGTTTTAAAACATTCTCCGATGCATTACAAAGTGGCGTTGAGGTTTACCACGCATTGAAATCAGTATTAAAGAGTAAAAAACTTGCAACCGGTTTAGGTGACGAAGGTGGATTTGCTCCACAACTACCAAACAATCGTGCTGCTCTTGATCTAATTTTGGAAGCAATTGCTAAAGCTGGATTTAAACCAGGGGATGAAATTGCATTAGCACTTGATGTTGCAGCAACTGAATTTTACAAAGATGGGAAATATTCATTCGAAGGAGAAGCTAGAACTTCTGAATGGATGGCAGATTATTACGCAAAGTTAGTTTCTGATTACCCACTTGTTTCAATCGAAGATGGTATGAACGAAGAAGACTGGGCAGGTTGGAAACATTTAACAGATGTTGTTGGAAGCAAAGTTCAACTTGTTGGTGATGATTTGTTTGTGACAAATCCAACCAGATTACAACGTGGAATTTCTGAATCAACTGCAAATGCATTATTAGTGAAAGTTAACCAAATTGGTTCTTTAACTGAAACTCTTGATGCAGTAAAACTTGCACAAGAAAATAAGTTTTCCACCATGATGAGTCATCGATCAGGTGAAACAGAAGACACCACAATTGCTGATTTAGCGGTTGCCACCAAAGGTGGACAAATTAAAACAGGTGCTCCTGCTCGAGGAGAACGTGTTGCTAAATACAACCAATTGTTAAGAATTGAAAAAGAACTAGGAAGTTCTGCGGTTTATGCGGGTCGCTCCGCATTTCCACGCTTCTAACGCGGTTTATTAGAAGGCATGAAAGCAAAAGCAAAATTTAAGCGACCATCCATCAATGGTCGCTTAGTCGTTTTGCTATCTGCCTTCATTATTTTGATTCTGATGCTTGCTTCTCCCATCAGAGATTTAGTTGCGCAAAGAGCAAGAATTGCTGCCCTTGAAATACAAGTTCAACAAAGTCAAAAACAAGTTGAACTATTAAGAGAAATTCAAGCGAAATGGAATGATCCAAACTTTATTGCAGCACAAGCAAGAGCACGTTTGCATTATGTAATGCCGGGAGAAATTGTTTTCTCTGTTATTGGCTTGGATGGAAAACCTGAAGTGATAACTAATGCTCCTTCTGCAACTGCTTGGGCAGGAGAACCATTACCACCGCAACCTTGGTATAAAAATCTTTATGATTCTTGGCTAGAAGCAGATAGCGGTGAAGAATTAGTAAATGAAGATCAAACAACTGTTATTAGACCGAATGCACCGAAATGAGTTTTGCTCAAGCTGATATTGATGCAATAACTCTGCAATTAGGCAGAACTCCAAGAGGAGTAATCGAAGTTGCCAATAGATGTTCATGTGGCAAGCCAACCGTGGTGGCAACTAAACCATCGCTGCCAGATGGTGAACCTTTTCCTACACATTTTTATTTAACCTGTGCGAATTTAAATTCAATGATTGGAACTTTAGAAGCTTCAGGATTAATGAAGGAATATGAAGAAAGACTTAGCACTGATAAAGAATTTGCAGAACAATACAAAAAAGCCCACGTTGACTACTTAGATCGTAGAAATAAACATGGCTTAGTTGATGAAATAACAGAAATTTCTGCCGGAGGAATGCCTAATCGAGTTAAGTGTTTGCATGCTCTGGTTGCTCATTCATTAGCAGTAGGACCAGGAATAAATCCGATAGGCGATGATGCTTTAGTAAGACTTGGCAATTGGGCTACCAAAGCATGTGTAAAGGAAAGTGAATGAAAAGAGTTGCTGCCATTGATTGTGGAACCAATTCCATTCGATTATTAATTTCAGATATTGATACTTCAACAAATACAGCAACTGATGTAGTTCGAGAAATGAGAATTGTTCGACTGGGTGAAGGTGTTGATAAAACTCATGCTTTTTCACCTCGTGCTTTAGAAAGAACATTTAAAGCAGTAGAAGAATATGACAAATTATTACTTAAACACAACGTGGAACACGTGCGCTTTGTTGCTACCAGTGCCACAAGAGATGCTCAAAATAAAGCCATGTTTATCAAGGGAGTTATTGATCGATTAAGAATTGTGCCTGAAGTAATTGCCGGAGTTGAAGAAGCAGCTTTATCTTTTGATGGCGCAACTAGACCTTTAAGACAAAAACACAGCGCTCCATTTTTAATTATTGATTTAGGTGGAGGATCTACCGAATTAGTTATAGGGGATCAAGAACCAACTGGTGCTTATTCCATGGATGTGGGATGTGTCCGAATGACTGAAAGACATACTCCAGGTGGAAACCCAACCAAAGAACAAGAAGCAGCAATTAGAGCAGATGTGAGAAGTGCATTAAAAGCAGCTGATACAAAAGTAGATTGGAAAACGGCTAAAACTGTTGTGGGAGTTGCCGGCACTGTTACCACAGTTGCTGCACATGTTTTGAACTTAAAAACTTATGATCCAGAAGTTTTACATGGGGCAAGTATTACTGCTGAACAAATTAGCCAAACAGCTCAAGATTTTATTACGTTGACTCCAGCTCAACGTGGCGCTTTGCCATATATGCATGAGGGAAGAATTGAAGTAATTACTGCAGGTTCCATTGTGCTGGATGAAGTGATGAAAGGAATTGGCGCTCAAACTTTAATTGCCAGTGAAAGAGATATTTTGGATGGTGTGACTTGGTCGCAAGTCCAATAAAGAACTTAACCCAATTAGAAGACGCAATTTGTAATTGCAAGAAATGTCCTCGACTCGTTAAGTGGACAAAAGATGTAGCAAAAGAAAAAAGAAAATCCTACGAAAATGAAACCTATTGGGGAAAACCCGTTCCAGGATTTGGTGACAAGAAACCAAAACTATTAGTCGTTGGACTA
>BJFU01000067.1 GCA_014190035.1 Actinomycetes bacterium
CAGGTTAGCTAAATGTCTTTAATCTTAAAAGAAATTGATAAAGAAACTCATGTTGAATTTTTAAAGAATTACCAAACTTTTTCATTTTTACAATTGCCGTGTTGGGCAGAGGTAAAAAGTGGTTGGAAATCAAAATCAGTTGGATGGTTTGATGAAAGAAAATTAGTTTGTGTTGGTTTAATTCTGATAAGAAATATTCCTAAAACTAAATGGTCATTGTTTTATTTACCTGAAGGTCCAGTATTAGATCCAGATTATGCAAAGAATGTTGTTGATTGGTTAACGCCTTTAAGAGATTTTGCCAAAGCTTCTGGTGCTTTTAATTTAAAACTTGGACCACAAGTAACAATTAATACTTGGTCAGCTGCAACAATTAAAAATGCAATTTCTGACAATGTATATAGACAGTTCAAAGATGTTGATCCAGATCGCATAAATCCTTTTGGCCATGAGATTGGTACCAAACTAAGAAATCTTGGCGGCAAACAAATAGAAACAGATGGCGAAGGATTTGGGGATGTTCAACCAAGATTTGTTTTCGCAATTGATGTTGAGGGAAAAACGGATGAAGAACTCTTAGCCACTTTCTCGCAAGAGTGGCGTAGAAATATTAAAAAGGCTGAAAAAAGTGAAGTGAAAGTTCGTCAAGCTAGTTTTAGTGATCTAGAAACTTTTCATACTCTTTATAAAGAAACTGCCAAGCGAGATAAATTCACTCCTCGACCACTTAATTACTTTAAGCAAATGTGGAAGTCATTAAATGAAAACTCAAATAATTTAGCTGAAATGCGCCTCTATATTGCTGAACAAGAAAACATTTGTCATGCAGCCTGTTTGTGGGTTCGAGTTGGTAAACATGTTTGGTACACCTATGGTGCTTCGTCAACTAGTGGCCGAGAATTAAGACCAAGCAATGCCATCCAATGGCAAATGATGAGAGATGCCAGGGATGCAGGTGCCAGCATTTATGACATGCGTGGAATTGCTGCAACATTGAATGAAAAATCACCTTTATTTGGATTATTGCGCTTCAAAATTGGAACCGGTGGCAAAGTAATCCAATATGTGGGCGAATGGGATTTTGTTTTGAAACCTTTAATTTATAAAGCATTTCGCGTAGCCTTAGCGCGAAGGGGTTAATTATGACTTTGTCACTTAACGTTGATAACAACCTTTGGACCAATCACATCAAAAGTGTTTTAAATACTTTTTCAATCAACAACAGTGAAGTAACCCCAGTTATTAAGGGAAATGGTTATGGCATTGGGAAAGAAAACTTAGCTAAGAAAGCTAAAGAATTAGGGATACAAACTGTTGCTGTTGGAACTGTGTTTGAAGCAAAAAGTGTTTTAGAACAAGGAATTTCTCAAGTTTTAATCATGGATCCTGTAAAAGATATTGATGAATTAGCTTTTAAAGAACTATCAGCTTTAAACCCGTCTTCACTTTTGTTAACTATTTCTTGTCTTAAAGATGCGCAAAATGTAGGTAAAACTCCAATAGTTATTGAAGGAATTACAAGCATGAGCAGATTCGGACTTGGAATTAATGAATTAAACAACGTTTCTAATCTAAACATCAAAGCTCTTTCTTTACACCTTCCTATTCAAAATCCTGTCAAAGGTAAAGTTAGTGAGATTTCTGACTGGATTAATGCGTATAAAGCAAATTGTCCTAGCGCAGACAAAGTCGTTTACCTTAGCCATGTTTCAGAATCTGAGTTAAAATCCTTAACTTCTAAATATCCTGATTTTAAATTCAAATTAAGAATAGGCACCAAATTATGGATTGGTGATCTAAAAGCTTTTCAAATCAAATCTACTGTTTTAGAAGTGCACGAACCTGTTACACATAATTTCGGTTATCGTCAAAGAGGAATTACGAGCAAACACCGTTTAGTAATTGTTTCTGGTGGAACTGCGCACGGTATTGGATTACAAGCGCCAAGATCTAATGTGACACTAAAACAAAGATTAGTTGCAATACTTTCTGGAGTTTTAGAAGCGTTTGATTATTCTTTGTCACCTTTTGTTATAAATGGCAAACAGCGTTGGTTTGCAGAATCTCCACACATGAATGTTTCACTTTTAAAACTTCCCGCAAATAGTGCTTCACCTAAAGTTGGTTCAACAATTAGTGCTCAAGTAAGAATGACTACAACTAATTTTGATTGTGTTGTTATTAATTAACTAGTTGTTGGAGATGGCGTTGGTGAAGCTGTCACAGTTACTGTCACAGTTGGCGTAGGTGTAGGCGTTTCAGTAATTGTCACTGTCGGCGTAGGCGTTGGAGTTGGTGTAACAACTGGAGTTGGCACAACCACAGGAATTAATGTTTCATCTGGATCTGGAATTGCTGGAGCAGTATTAATAGGAATTACTCCAGGAGATGGTGGAAATTCCAAAACTGGTAAACCAACATGAGCTGCTTTCATATAAGCAGTCCACATTAAAGCTGGAAAAGATCCACCAGTAACACTTTTCATACCACCAGTTCCAGCTAATGAAATTGGATTGCCACTGGCATCTTGTTTAACCATCATTACTGCAGTTGCTAATTGTGGTGTGTAACCAGCAAACCAAGCAGATTTATTACCATCTGTTGTTCCAGTTTTTCCAGCAGCAGGTCTGCCAATTGCTTTTGCTCTAACACCTGTTCCAGAATTGATTACTTGTTGCAACGCAAATGAAACTTCATCTGCAACTTGAGTGGAAAAAGCACGCTTAGTTTCAGGGCTTATTTGGAAAAGTAATCCATCATTTGCACCATATATTTCTTTAATCATTGTTGGTTTGGCGTAAATTCCTCGCGCTGCAAAAGTAGCGTATGCAGAAGCCACATCAATAACATGAGGCGAAGCAGTTCCTAAAACTAAAGTAATGTCATTAATCATTCCAACTGCGTCTGCAGGAATACCTGCTTTTAATGTTGCATCAAAAACTTTATCTTTACCAATAGTTGAGGCCAGATCAACATAAACTGTGTTAACACTATTTTCTGTTGCTTGTAACAAACTAATTTGTCCAAAAGATTTTTTACTGTAATTATTTAAGGTGTAATCACCAAATGTTCTGGGTGAATCACCATTCCAAACAGTGTCTAGTGCAATTCCTTGTTCAAAAGCTGCTGCTAACGCAAATGGTTTAAAAGTAGAGCCAGCTTGAGCAATTGCTTGGGTTGCATTATTTAATGGTTCAGTTACATAATCTGGCCCCCCATACATGGCAACTACTTCACCAGTTCCAGGCCTGATTGATGCGATACCAATTCTTAAACCTTCAGTTTTTGTAGTTGGTGCTTCTTTTGTAACACCATCAACCATTCCAGTTTGTGCTTGTTCTTCAAAAGTAGAAACAACTCTTAAACCTCTTAAATTCAAATCATCTTCGGTATAGCCACGCTCTAACATTTCTTTTCTTATTGAATAAAGTAAATATCCATTTGTGCCACCAAATTTATTTTGTGAGCTATAAGGAATTGAATCTGGAAAAGTTAAAGTTTTAGCATCTGTGTCAGTTATAGAATTCGACTTAGCCATTCCATTAATTACATATTGCAACGATTAGTCCAACGATCTCTATTCTCAATTTTTTCTGTCGCAGAAGGAGCTTGCAAAAGTGCTGCTAATGCGGCCCCTTGTGAAACAGAAAGTTGTGAAACATCTAATGCAAAATAAGTTCTGGCAGCAGCTTGAATGCCGTAAGCTCCGCGACCAAAATATGCAGTATTTAAATATGCTTCCAATATTTGGTCTTTTGATTCAACGGACTCTAGTTTTATTGCCAAAACTAATTCTTTAGCTTTTCTTATTATGCTTTTTTCTTGAGTTAAGAATGCTAATTTTGCATACTGTTGCGTGATGGTAGAT
>BJFU01000068.1 GCA_014190035.1 Actinomycetes bacterium
AGCAAGGCCAGCTTCTTCAGCTAAATTAGTTACTCCAAAAGTTAAAGCAACTTTGTTTAAAGTTTCAATAACATGAGGTTGAGCAATACAAAAACCAACTCGTAGCCCCGCCATTCCATAAGCTTTTGAAAATGTTCTTAAAATTGCAACGTTTTTCTTTCCCCAGGCATCACGTAATCCTTCAACTGCTAATTCATCTCTAACAAATTCTGTGTAGGCCTCGTCCAAAACAACAAGGACAGTTTCTGGAATTTGATTTATAAACTTTAAAAATGCTTCTTTTTTAATTGCAGGACCAGTTGGATTATTTGGACTGCATAAAAGAATGCAGCTAGTTTTACTGGTAACAGCTTTTGCCATTGCATCTAAATCGTGTTCAAAAGTATTTGTTAAAGGAATCATTACTGGAGTGGCGCCTGCAACTTTGGTAATAATTGGGTAAGCCTCAAATGAGCGCCAAGCAAAAATGACTTCGTTTCCAACAGTTGAAGATGCTTGAATCAATTGAGTTAATACTGCAACTGAACCGGTTCCAACCTGAATATTTTCAATTCCAACTTTGTATTTATTAGCTAGTTTTGTTCTTAAACGAATTGATGCCGGATCTGGATAGCGTTGCACACTTTGAGCAGCTTTAGTAATTGCATCAACAATTGCTGGAATCGGTGCATAAGGATTTTCGTTTGCAGAAACTTTAAATGTTTCAACACCTGGTTTTGCTTTTGGAGTTGCACCTGCCTTGTAAGCGGGCATGCTGGCTAAGTCATCGCGCAGGTGTGGCGTAGTCATGAGTAAAGATTAGGCGTTAGACCTTGCACTACTCTCAAGTGAGTAAATAGAGCACGAATAAGGAGTTAGTCCTTTGGGTTTACGAAAGATTCTTCCCGTTGCCCTTGCCGCAATTAGTGCCTTTGTTGCACTTTCTGTTTGGGCCTTTGCTTCTCCTCCAGGATCTGCTCCTGATGACGATTTTCATTTGCCAGCTATTTGGTGTTCCCATGGAGCTGTTGAAGGAATTTGTGATCCAGAAGTTGCCGGAGATGGTTATGGAAAAACTCCTACACCTTTATCTCCTTCTGCTATTTGTTTTGCATTTAATTCTGAAAACAGTGCCTCTTGCCAGGCAAAACAGTTTGATTGGAACAACAAAGAATTAGCAGGTTCTAGAACAAACGAAGTTGGAAGATTTCCAAATGGCTTCTATTGGACGATGAATTTACTTATCGGAGATAACACACTTCAATCAGCAATGCTGATGAGAGTATTTAACTCATTTCTTGCAATCTTGCTATTAACTATTACTGCGATTTATGCAACTCCTTTTATTAGATTTGCCCTACTTGGTACTTGGGTTTCTGTTGTAACACCCCTTGCTCTATTCACAATTCCTTCCACAAATCCAAGCAGCTGGTCAATTATTGGTCTTGGAATTTATTGGGCAGCACTTCTTTCGTTTTTACAATCAAAAGAAAAGAAGTATTTAGTGATTAATGGAGCTCTTACCTTTACAACTGGTGTGATGGCTATTAATTCCAGATCAGAAGCTAGTCCTTACTTAATACTTGTTACATTATTAATTCTATTTATACATGCACCAATCAAGAATCTTATTAAATTAGATTACAAATATTTACTTCCAATATTTGTTGGCCTTATTGCACTTTATGAATTCTTAACAACACCATCAACGCTTGGTTGGTCATCAGGATTGCAAGGTGGAGATCCAAACAGAACAAAGGGTGAATTATGGTTTAGGAATATAAGTCAGTGGCCAAGATTAATTGATGGTTCTGTTGGAGGTTGGCCTTTAGGCTGGTTTGATACTCCAATGCCACCAATGACTAGTTTCTTTAGTTTCTTGGTC
Source organism: Actinomycetes bacterium (assembly GCA_014190035.1). Taxonomy (GTDB): domain Bacteria; phylum Actinomycetota; class Actinomycetes; order S36-B12; family UBA5976; genus ATZT02. The sequence continues at coordinate 1,865 of BJFU01000068.1, forward strand.
TTAATTGGATTTTTCTTTATTGGATTAAGAGTTACTACTTGGCAAAAAAATATAAGTTTGATTTTAATTATGGGGGCAATATTTTATTTGCCCCTAAGAATTCTTTACCTAGGTTTTAATTTTGTTGGCGAAGGTGTTCAACCTAGATATTTCCTACCTTTATTGATGGTTTTCATGGGAATTGCTTTATTAACTCTTAACAAAGAACCAATAACTTTGACTTTCTCCCAAGCTTTTGTTTTATTTGGATCTGTCGTGGTAGCTCATGCATTTGCTCTGCATTACACAATGCGCAGATACATAACTGGAGTAAGTAGTGGCTTTACTGGAACTGATAAAACTGATTGGAATTTAAATAAAGATGTTGAATGGTGGTGGAGTTTCTTACCTAATCCATTAACAACTTGGGCTCTGGGATCTCTTGCTTTTGCAATTGCAGTTTTCTATGTAATAAATTATTTAAGAAAACCAATTAGATTATCGAATTAACAGCTTCTCTAAATATTTCTGTGTGACGATCAATATCTGATTCTTTTGTCACTGGACACATTAAAGCCATGTTGTGAAACGGTGTCATCAAAATATCTCTGTTGATAGTAAATAAATGCATGTACTCATCTAATTCATCGTCGCTTGCAAGTGCAGATTCGCTGCCATTTATTGGGGCAGGATTAGCAAATCTATATTCGGCTCTTGCTCCTAATTGACTAATTGACCAATCAAGTTTTATTTCATCTAAAACTTGTTGCACTTCGGTAGTGAATTTAGTTGCTAGTTTAATCATGTGTGAAAAGTTTTCTTCTGTTAAGACTTTTTCTAAGGTTGCTCTCATCGCAGCTATTGATAACGCGTTTCCAGATAATGTGCCACCGACTCCACCAACATCTACTAAGTCAGCACCAGTTTGTTTAGTTGCTTTGTCTGCTAATTCTTTTGTGATTCCATAAGCACCAGATGGAATTCCTCCACCAATTGATTTACCAATTGTGACAATGTCAGGATTTAGATTGTTAGCTTTTGTCATGCCACCAATTCCTGCAGAAAAAGTATGCGTCTCATCAATCAATAACAAAGATCCATACTTTGTAGCCAATTCTCTTAAACCTTCTAAAAATCCTGGTTCTGGAAGGACAATTCCAATATTTGTTAAAGCAGGCTCAGTGATAATTACTGCTACATCGCCATTTGCTAAGGCTTTTTCAACGCTTTCTAAATCATTAAATTCAGCAACTCTTGTTGTGTCATTTATGTTTCCAGGAGCACCCACATTTCCTGGACGCAAAGTTGTTTCACCATTTGGTCCACTAACAACAAATGTTTCATCCACCGTGCCGTGATAACCGTAGGAAAAAGCTAATACTTTTGATCTGCCAGTGACCATTCGCGCAAGTCTTAATGCCCATCTGTTGGCATCAGTTGCCGAAAGAGAAAAAGACCACAGTGGAACTTTAAATCTTTTTGCTAATTCATTTGAAACCCATTGCGCATCAGCAGTTGGCAACATTGTTGTTGCGCCACCTAATTTGGTGTAGCGGTTATTTATGGCTTCACTTACTGCATCTGGAGAATGTCCTGCCATTGCTGCAGTGTCACCAAGAGCAAAATCAATATAGGTATGCCCATCAACTGAAGTAATTCTGTTGCCTTTGGCGTGATCTAAATAAATTGGAAATCCACCTGCCCATTTGTTCATCCAAGTCATTGGCACTTGACCAAATAGATTTGTGGCTGAATTAAATAGAGCTAAAGATTTAGGATTTCTTTGTAGATAAAGTTCACGTTCTTTTACAAGATTTGAACTTAACTTGTTTCTATCAACCTTCATTTGGCGGATTTTGTGGCGCAATAGGTGTGTTGTAATTATTTTGCATTTCAGTAAAGCGTGAGTAATGACCTTGGAATGAAACCGTAATAGTTGCTGTTGGACCGTTTCGATGTTTTGCCACAATTAAATCTGCTTCACCAGGTCTTGCATCTTTGTC
>BJFU01000069.1 GCA_014190035.1 Actinomycetes bacterium
GAAGCGAAAGAAAACTGCTTTAGGTCAAGTTCATGACAAACAACTTGCCCAGGAATCAGTGAACTTTGATAGCCCAAGATGGCTAGCTCCCTTGATGGTTACTTTTTTCATAATTGGCTTGCTTTATGTGATTACTTTTTATCTTGCTGGAACAAGTGTTCCTGGAATGTCATCATTAAGTGCTGCTGCAAACATAGGAATTGGTTTTGGCTTTATTATCGTTGGTTTTTTCCTTTCAACGAAGTGGCGTTAATTAAAACCCAAGTAATAAACGCACCTGCTGCTAGACCTCCTAAATGAGCACGCCAATCAATTCCTGATAAAACAAAACCAATCACAACATTTATTACAACCAGAGTTGTGATTTGAGAAATATCTAAGTTTCGTTTTCTACCAACTACCAGCATTGCGCCCATAAGACCAAAGATTGCCCCACTTGCACCAATTGAATAAGAACCAAATGGTGAAAATAAATATGAGGCAAGAGATCCGCCGAGCAAACTACCAAAGTAAATCATTATGAACTTGGCTTTACCAACAATATTTTCTAATTGAGAACCGAGAACCCACAAGATATAAACATTAAAAAGTAAATGAATTATCGAACCATGCAAAAAACCTGCAGTGATTAGTAACCACCATTGACCGTTTGCCACACTGGGGGCAAAAAGTGCGAAATTAGCAATTAAAACATCACCTAGTAGGAACTGAAAAACATAAACCACTAATAAAGAGATACTTAAAAATTTAGTAACTTGGGTGTTTTTCTGACTTGGAATAAATCTGTTTCTATTTATTTCTTTAATTACGGGAGTTGAATCTGAAGCACAACTTGGACATTGATATCCAATAGATGCTGATCGCATACAACCGGTGCAAATATAGTTTTCACATCGCGAGCAACGAACGTAAGTTACTTGATTTGAGTGATTTACACACACCGGTTCTACTGGTGTTTGGCTCAATTTCCTTTAAACCTTATTAGACTTAGGAAATTTCGATGCTGTTAATAACAATGTCTTTACTTGGCTTGTCCATCGCACCAGTTGGAGTAGCTGCAATTTTGTCAACTACGTCACGACTTTCTTGATCGGCAACTTCACCAAATATTGTGTGTTTGCGGTTTAACCAAGCAGTTGCTGCAACTGTGATAAAAAATTGTGAACCATTTGTGCCAGGTCCTGCATTTGCCATTGCTAACAAATATGGTTTATCAAAAACTAATTCAGGATGAAATTCATCTTCAAATTGATATCCCGGTCCGCCACGGCCACTTCCAAGTGGATCTCCACCTTGAATCATGAAACCTGGAATTACTCTGTGAAAAATTGTTCCGTCATATAAAGCTTTATCAGCTTTCTTTCCTGTTTTTAAATCTGTCCATTCGCCTGTGCCGTCAGCTAAACCAATAAAGTTTTTAACTGTTTTTGGTGCATGATTTGGAAATAATTCAATTTTAATATCACCAAGATTTGTTTTTAATGTTGCAAATGTTTTTGACATGTTATTTTCCTTCTTTCGTAAGCACTATAGCACACTCTGACTTTAAATTCTGAGCTGAATTATTCTCGTTTCCTACGCCTCCTGACAACACTTCCATTTCCATGATATCGAATTCTTGAAGTAGAAAACTCCAACTTTCAATTAAAGAATTAGGAACGTCTTCAATTACATATTTTCCCTGTGGATTCAATATTTTATAAAAATACATAAGTGTTAAATAGTTGGCTGAGATGTCGTGCACTCCGTCATCAATTATGAGGTCAAATCCTAATTTGAAACTTTTTGAAATCTCTTCTAGGGTTTCTCTTTTAAATTGGTCTAGGTAGTGAACTTTAAAATCATTATTAATTTCCAATTTAACATCTATATCCGCTCCTTCAATATTTTCGGTTTGATAAATTTCTCTTAGAGCTTGAAGAGAGGAAAGTGGGATGTAATCAGGGGACATTGCGTGCCTAATTTCTGGGTCATTACTACCACAACCAATTTCTAAAATTCGTGAAGAAGTTTTAATGGTTTTTTTGAATTCTGCATAAATAATTTCGTAATTATGTTTTGAAGACTTATCGCTTCCCCAATTATTAAAAATTTCTTTGACTCTAAGGATTTCAGTATTATTAACCGTTGAATTAAAAGGGACAATTTTGGTTTTGCCAGTATACTTTCCGCTGTTTTCTAGAATTCTCGCTAAAGCCTCATGGTTGTAAACAATTTCATTATTCATGTAGTTTTCGACATTAGTTTTTTCAGTTGCTAAATGTTTTAGCTCAAAAAGTCTTTTTTCCGCTATAGCAACTACTTCTTGATATTTTTTTTGCCTAACGAAAGGTAATTTCATTTAACCTCTTTTAACTTCCGGGTGGAGGCAAGGGGACTCGAACCCCTGACCCCTGCCTTGCAAAGGCAGTGCTCTACCAACTGAGCTATGCCCCCGGGATATTTCTTTTTTCTGTTTACGCCAAATTAGAAACAGGACCAAGATCTAGTGACGCATCAAATGCTGCATCTGTCCAAAGATCTTGTTCTGCACGTTGTTCTAATACAGCGCGATAAACCACAGCACCAATTGCAGCAGCGGTTCCAAGTAGAAGAATCGCACCTAGTGTTTTTGCCATGACTTAATCATCTCACTTCGTTGATTTTTCAATCGTGGGCCTAGGAGGACTTGAACCTCCGACCTCATCCTTATCAGGGATGCGCTCTAACCACCTGAGCTATAGGCCCAAAAATAAAACAAACAGAAGCCCTAGGTTATCGAATAGGAGATAAAGCCTTTACTAAGACCTTTAGTGCACTTGAGGGTGAGGAAAAAACCATTAAGAAAGATTGCATGATGGCATGCAATCTCACGGTTAAAGCCAGTTGAGCAAGGATTGCTCCGGTTTTCCAATTCTTTCGTCTAGCAATTTCAAGAGCATTCTTGTGGCATAAGAATTCTTCATCAAATCTGCCAATTGATTTAGCGTACAAACTAGATGCACTATGACTATGTCTTCTATAACCAAGGACTTTGCTTTTTATGAACGCTATTTTTTGATCACTACTTAACAATCGAATAAACACATCTAAATCCATAGCTGTATGAAAATTTCCATCAAATTTAGTTTGTTTTAACGTATCTGTTTTCCAAAGAATAGCTGGGAAATACAACCAATCTCCAAGCATTAGATTTGAAAATATCTTGTTATTCTGAAAAATTGTAATTTTCTTTAATGAGGGGCGAAGTGTTCTCTTAACTAGATCTGGAAGAGTTTTAACTATTTTTCCATTTTCGTTTATTACTTCAACATCTAATCCAATAGCTGCAATATCTGATTGAGATAGTTTTTCTGTATCGAACTCTTTTAAAGGATCATCTAGAAAAATATCATCGGAGCCACAAATTTGTGTAAATACACCAGTGCTTAATTCAATTGATTTATTGAAGTTTCCACCGATTCCAAGTCTTTCATTATTTTTGAGATATTGAACTCTGGAAAATTCTCTAACTAGATTTTCTATATTTGAATCAATTGATGGATCTTCAATAACTGTTATGGGCACTTCAAGAGGTAAATGTTTGACTGCTGATTCCAAAGTTTGACGAAGATAAGGGCTCTTGCCGTAGGCAGGAATCATTACATGCAATAAAGGTTGGTTCATCTCATTAGTAATGCTACTTTCACACATATAGTTGTGTGAGAAACCAGGCTTGATTGTGGAGATGGAAG
>BJFU01000070.1 GCA_014190035.1 Actinomycetes bacterium
CCAAACCAAATTGATAAAGCTCGCTACGACAAAACTTTTAAACACGTTGATGCACTAGTAATTGGTGCTGGATTAAGTGGTTTAAAAGCTGCTCAGAAAGCGGCTAACTCTGGCAAAACCGTAATTATCCTTGATGATCAATTTCAACCAGGTGGTTACGTTTCTGATTTAAATGAGAAAATTGATTCAAAAATAATTAATTCACTAAAGAAAAACAACGTCACACATTTGCAAAGAACCACAGCGATTGGCCTTTATGACCAAAATTATGTTGTAGCAATTGAAAGAAGAACTGATCATTTAAGTTCAGAAATATTGCCAGAAATGTCTCGCATGAGAACTTGGCACATAAGAGCTAAAGAGATAATTCTTGCAACAGGAGCTTTTCAACGAGTTCTAGTTTTCCCAAATAATGATCGTCCAGGAATTATGCTTTCACATGCTGCTGCTACATACCTTCATAAATACAGAGTGGGCACTTTCAAAACTGGAGTTGTTGTAACTGTTGATGACTTTGGATATCAAGATGCCATCAGAATCCATAAATCTGGAGTAAAAGTCCAAGAAATTGTGGATATCAGAAAAAAAGTAACTGGAAAATTATTTGATCAAGCAAGAAAATTAGGAATTGAAGTAATTCTTGGTGCAACTATTGTCGACTCGACAGCTGACCAAAGTGGATCCTTAAATTCAGTGTTCGTGGCAGAAACCAAATTAGATGGTCAAATAACTGGAACTAGAAGAGAAATTAAGACCGACTTACTTGCGGTATCAGGTGGATGGACTCCAACGGTTCATCTAGCAACCTATTTGAACCTTAAACCAATTTGGGATAAAAAGATTGCAGCATTTGTTATGCCCAAACTTCCTAAAAATATTAAAGCAACAGGCTTTGCCAATGGAGAATTCGACAAAGTAACTAATCCCCCAGCCGTATTTTTCGGTTTAATCCCAGAAGGCGAAGACGCCAAAGTTTCCTTTATTGATTTACAAAGAGATGCAAATGTTCGAGATTTAAGAAGAGCAGTTGGGGCAGGACTTACTTCGGTTGAACACATCAAACGCTATACAACTATTGGAACTGCCCATGATCAAGGAAAAACTAGTGGAACAACCACTATGGGACTTCTTGGTCAATTGATTAACAAAGAACCCCATGAAGTTGGAACATTAACTTTTAGACCTCCTTACATAGGAGTTCCATTCTCAGCTCTTGCTGGAAGAGACTTAGGAATTTTGTCAGATCCAATTAGAACTACCCCAATTCATTCTTCTCATCTCTTAGCAAAAGCACCTATGGAAGATGTTGGGCAATGGAAAAGACCTTGGTATTTCCCAATTGAAAAAGAAAATATGCATGACTCTGTATTAAGAGAATGCAAAGCTGCAAGAGAAGATGTGGCAGTAATGGATGCATCAACTCTTGGCAAAATTGATATTCAAGGACCAGATGCAGGAATTTTCCTAGATCGCATTTACACAAATATGTTTTCTTCTTTAAAAGTCGGATCAAGTAGATACGGCTTGATGTGTGGTGTTGATGGCATGGTCTTTGATGACGGTGTAACTACACGTATCGCTGAAGATCGATTCTTGATGACAACTACAACTGGCGGCGCTGCAAAAGTTCTTGATTGGTTGGAGGAATGGTTACAAACAGAGTGGCCTGAATTAAATGTTTATTGCACATCTGTAACAGAACATTGGTCAACAGTTGCCATCGTTGGACCAAAATCTAGAAACCTTCTAGCAAAGCTTGCACCAACTTTAGATGTTTCAAATGAAGCTTTTCCGTTTATGGAAAATCGTTACGCAGAAGTAGCAGGTATTCCTGCAAGAATTGCTCGTATTTCTTTTTCAGGTGAATTAGCTTATGAAATAAATATCGAAGCTTGGTATGGATTAAATATTTGGCAAGAAGTAATTAAAAAGGGTAAAGAATTTAATATCGCCGCTTACGGGACTGAAACTATGCACGTATTAAGAGCCGAAAAAGGATTTGTCATCGTGGGACAAGAAACTGATGGCACCCAAACTCCTCAAGATTTAGGTATGGACTGGATTGTTTCAAAGAAGAAAGATTTCATAGGTAAAAGATCATTCCGTAGAACTGACACAGCACGAGAAGGTAGACATCAATTAGTGGGCTTGCTGCCGTTAGATAATAAAACACTTTTGCCCGAAGGTTCATACATTGTTAATGAGGGCGATGGCAAAAAAGAAGGAAAACTTTCCCATATTGGTTATGTCACAAGCTCTTACTCATCAAGTGCTTTGAGTAGAACTTTTGCATTAGCAATGGTTGCCGATGGCAGAAATCAAATTGGTAAATTTGCTGAAGTTCCAATTGGAAATAGTGTCGCCAGAGTTGAAATTGTTGATTCTGTCTTCTTTGATAAGGAGAACACGCGTCGCGATGGATAACTTAACTCAAGCTCGAAGAAGTCCTTTAAATAATTCAACACTTGGCAACAAAAAGAATATCTACCTTGCAGAAAAGCCTTTTGCAACTACTTTAGAAATTAGAGTTAAGCCAAATAGTGTTACTGCCAAAAAGATTGAAAAAGTTCTCAAAATTAAGTTTCCAAATCAGGTTGGTCAAACTTTCAAGTCTAAAGACTTCACAGTGCTAACTCTTGGTCCTGACTGGTGGATGGTTGTTGGGGCAAATAAAAATCACGAAGCAAAAATAAGATTAGTCATTGGTAATGGTTTTGCTTCCATTGTTGATTCCTCTGCCCAAAGAACTTTCGTTGAGGTTTCAGGTAAATACGCCCAAGAAGTCTTGGAACATGGCTGGGAAAACAATCTTGATCCCAAAGTTTTCAAATCTGGAATGTGTGCTCAAGGAGTCCTCTCAAGATCGCCTGTGATTATTTACCATGGCCCAGTTGGCGTCTATCATCTTTATGTCAGAGCTTCATTTGCCCAGCACCTGTGGAATTTTCTCTCAGATGCAGCAGTTGAATACTTAAAGAAATAACAGGTAACTAAATGTCAGCAGTAATACTTGACGGCAAAGCCACGGCTCAAACAATTAAAAATAATCTTGCCCAAAGAGTATCTGCGCTAAAAGCCAAAGGAATAAATCCAGGACTTGGCACAATTTTGGTTGGCGATGATGCTGGATCACATGCTTATGTAAATGGAAAACACAAAGATTGTGCCGAAGTTGGCATCAGTTCCATAAGAATAGATTTACCAAAAAATGCCACACAAACAGATGTGATGAATGCAATTTCTCAATTAAATAACGATTCAAATTGCACAGGTTTTATTGTGCAACTTCCCCTACCAAAAGGTCTGGATGGAAACCTTGCACTAGCGGCAATGAATCCAGATAAAGATGCAGACGGTTTACATCCAAATAATTTAGGAAAACTTGTTTTAGGTCAGGATGGTCCACTTCCTTGCACTCCCAGAGGAATTATCGAATTACTACGCGCTTATAAAGTTGAAATAAATGGTGCCAATATTGTAATTATTGGTAGAGGCGTAACCGTGGGAAGACCATTAGGTTTACTTCTCACCAGAAAAACAGAAAACGCAACTGTGACACTTTGCCATACCGGAACAAAAGATTTAACTAGTCATTTAATTGATGCAGACATAGTTATAGCAGCCGCTGGAGTCCCCCACTTA
>BJFU01000071.1 GCA_014190035.1 Actinomycetes bacterium
GGAGCCAAAATGGTTCATGCTGCACCAAACACTTCTTCAACAATTATTTCTAAATCAGTAGCGCGTGGCGGAGGCAGAACTTCTTACCGTGGATTAATCCAAGTTAATGAAGGTGCATACAACGCCAAAACCACAGTTAAATGTGATGCATTGCTGATTGATGATATTTCTAGATCAGATACATATCCATACATAGATTGTCGTGAAGACGATGTGTCAATGGGACATGAAGCAACAGTTTCTCGAATTAGTGAAGACCAACTGTTCTATTTGATGCAACGAGGACTTAACGAAGATGAAGCAGCAGCCATGATTGTGCGCGGATTCGTAGAACCAATTGCTCGAGAGTTGCCAATGGAATATGCAATTGAATTAAATCGATTGATTGAATTGCAAATGGAAGGCGCAGTTGGATGAGTTCAGCCTTACAAGAAAAAGAAATTTTATTTAAAAGTACTGACGCTAGACCAGATCGTATTGCATCAAGTAATCCTGATGATTTCTTGGTGCCAAATGGTCGTGAAGAAGAATGGCGTTACACACCATTAAAACGTGTGGGAAATCTACATAATGACGCAAAAGCAGAACAAGACATTAATTACGAGATTGTCGCAGCAAGTGGAATTACCCACTCAATCCTTAGTCGCGATGAAGTAAAGACCAAATTCTTAGCAACTGATCGCATAAGTTCAAGAACTCAATCTTTATGGAATAAAGCATTAGTAATCGATATTCCACAAGAATTAGAAACAAAAGATCTAACCTGGATAAAGATTGATATTAAAAGTGGCGTTCAATACGGCCACATAATCATCAATGCAAAAGCTCACAGCAAAGCCACAATTATTTTGGAACATGTTGGCGAAGGTATTGCAGGTATTAATTGCGAAATTATTGCTGATGTGAATTCGAGTATTGATTTCATCACAGTTTACGATTTAGCTAGAAAAGGCGTGATTGTTAGTGAACATCAATTTGTAATCAATAAAGATGCAAACATTAGATCTTTAGTGGTACAACTTGGCGGAGACGTTGTGCGCTATGTACCAAGAGCAAAATTTTCTGGAAACCATGGAGCAGTAGAACTCTTGGGAGTTTTCCTTGCCACCAACGGTCAATTTTTTGAAAATAGAGTTTTCGTTGATCACAACATGAAAGATTGCAAAAGTAATGTTTTGTATCGAGGTGGCGCGCAAGGAGAAGGAAGCCATACCGTTTGGGTTGGCGATGTATTGATCAGAAAAATTGCCACAGGAACAAATACTTACGAAATGAATCGAAATCTATTACTTGATGATGGAGCAAGAGCAGATTCTGTTCCTAATCTTGAAATAGAAACAGGCGAAGTTGAAAAAGCAGGACATGCCAGTGTTACTGGTCGACTAGATGATGACCAACTGTTTTATTTAATGTCTAGAGGAATTGATGAACCTACAGCTAGACAACTTGTTATCGAGGGATTTTTCTCAGGCATCTTCGGAGAATTTACTCATCCTGAATTAAAGGAAAGATTGAACGAAAGATTAAACGCAGCTATCGAAAGATCACATAAATGACAACTTGGACTCCCGTTGGCAAGGTTTCTGATTTTCAAGTTGGAAGTGCAAAAGCCATTGATTTAAACGGTGAAACAATTTGTTTAGTTAGAAATAACAAAGGGTTTCATGCAGTAACAGATGCATGCTCACATGGTGCTGTTTCTTTGAGCGAAGGAACTGTTACAGAAGATGGCATTGAATGTTTTCTTCATGGTTCTGAATTCAATCTAGAAACTGGTGTGCCAAAAACACCACCAGCAATAAGTGCAATTGATGTTTTTGAAGTGCAAATAACAGGCGATGGCGACAATGCCGTTGTCTCAGTCGGAATATAAAGAAGAGGAAAATATGTCTGAATTAGTCATCAAAGATTTACACGTAACCGTTGAAACAGACGATGGAACAAAAGAAATTTTGCGCGGTGTTGATTTAACAATCACCTCGGGTCAAACTCACGCCATCATGGGACCAAACGGTTCAGGTAAATCAACTTTGGCTTACGCAGTGGCAGGTCATCCTAAATACACAATTCCTTCAGGTTCAGTAACACTCGACGGTGCTGACGTATTGGATATGTCAGTTGATGAAAGAGCTAAAGCAGGTTTGTTCTTAGCAATGCAATATCCAGTTGAAATTCCTGGAGTATCTGTAAGTAACTTCTTACGTTCATCTCTAACAGCATTGCGCGGAGAAGCACCAAAACTTCGTGAGTGGATCAAGGAAATGAATGAAGCCATGAAAGAAATTGGCATGGACCCAACATTTTCTGAAAGAAATGTTAATGAAGGATTTTCTGGTGGAGAAAAGAAACGCCATGAAATCTTGCAACTAGAACTAATGAAACCAAAAATTGCCATTTTGGATGAAACAGACTCAGGTCTTGACGTTGATGCGTTGAGAATTGTTTCAGAAGGAATAAATAGAACTGTAGAAAGAAACAACACTGGTGTGTTACTAATTACGCATTACACCAGAATTCTTCGCTACGTAAAACCTGACAAGGTAAGCGTCTTTGTTGATGGACGTGTTGTGGCAACAGGTGGTCAGGAATTAGCAGAAGAACTAGAAGCAAACGGTTACGTTAAGTTCTCAAAAGCGACAGCAGGGGCATGACAAATACGGATTCAAAAATCAAGTTGGACATAAAAAAGATCCAACTTGATTTTCCAATCCTGTCTCGAGAAGTTAGAAATAATCGCAAATTAATTTATTTGGATAGTGCTGCTACATCTCAAAAACCTCAAGTAGTAATTGATGCCCAAAATAATTTTTATGAAACCATAAATTCCGGGGTTCATCGTGGGGCGTATTACTTGGCCGAATTGGCAACTGATGCTCATGAGCATGCAAGAGAAACAATTGCTGCATTTGTAAACATAAAACCAGAACAATTGGTATTCACCAAAAACGCAACTGAATCTTTGAATTTGTTGTCGTATTCATTCTTAAATGCCACTATGAAGGCAAAATTTGGATCAGTTGTGGATAAAAGGTTAATCTTAAATCCAGGAGACGAGATTCTTGTTTCCGAATTAGAACATCACGCAAATCTTGTGCCTTGGCAAGAACTTTGCCTAAAGACTGGTGCAGTTTTGAAGTGGATTCCTATCACGGATCAAGGTTTACTTGATTATTCAAAGATCGAATCATTAATTAGTCCAAAAACAAAAATTGTTTCGGTTTCACACATGAGTAATGTCCTTGGCTCAATTACCGACATTGAATTAGTTGGTAAAGCTGCAAAATCAGTCGGCGCCTTTTTCTTTATCGACGCATGTCAATCAGTTCCTCATATGCCCGTTGATTTTTCTAAATTAGGAGCTGACGCTATTGCGTGGTCAGGTCACAAAATGTTGGGCCCATTGGGAATTGGATTATTAGCAGCAACAGATGAATTGTTAGAAATAATGCCGCCTTTCATAAGTGGTGGGTCAATGATTGAAACAGTTTCAATGCAGAAATCAACTTTCACAAAAGCACCCAAAAAATTTGAAGCAGGAACTCCACCAGCAGCAGAAGCGGTAGGGCTGGGAGCTGCAGTTGAATATTTACAAAAAATCGGTATACAAAACGTTCACAATCATGAAAGACAT
>BJFU01000072.1 GCA_014190035.1 Actinomycetes bacterium
GTGAAACTACTTGAAGAACGAACCCCTTTGTATGAAGAAGTGGCAGACTGGGAAATAGATACATCTAAAAAAAGCATTGCAGAAGTGGTACAGGAAGTTCTACTTCAAACAAGTGAGGTTAACTAATGGGAATTCATCAAACCATAACGGTTAATGCTCAACCCAATTACGATGTAATTATCGGAAACGACATCTTGGATTCAATAAAAATTAACGAAAACTTTAATCAAGTTGCAATTATCTTTCCTATTCATGTTGAAAAGATTGCCAAAAAGGTAAAAAAACACATAACTTCTTTAGGATTCAAAGTAACGGAACTAAAAGTTCCAAATGCCGAAAGTGCAAAGAACCTTAAAGTTGTTGAAAAATGTTGGAATACGTTAGGTCAAGCCAAGTTCACCCGCTCAGATTTGATTGTGGCCATCGGGGGAGGAGCCACAACAGATCTAGCTGGTTTTGTTGCAGCAACATGGTTAAGAGGAATTGATTTCATTTCGATTCCAACTTCATTGCTCGGAATGGTTGATGCAGCAGTTGGTGGCAAAACTGGAATAAATACGACATCAGGAAAGAACTTGGTTGGTTCATTTCACAATCCATCTCAAGTAATTTGCGATCTAGATACCTTAAAGACTTTAAAGAAACACGATTTCACAACGGGAATGGCTGAAGTAGTTAAATGTGGCTTTATCGCCGATGCCAAAATCTTGGAAATCATCGAGAAATATCCACAAGAATGCAAAAAATATGACGGTGTAGAAATTCCTGAATTAGTTACAAGATCTATCCAAGTAAAAGCAGAGACCGTAGCGAAAGATTTCAAAGAAACGTCTTCGTCAAAAACTGGTCGAGAAATATTGAATTATGGTCACACCTTGGGGCATGCCATTGAAAAGAATGAAAAGTATAAGTGGCGCCATGGGGATGCAGTTTCAGTAGGAATGGTTTTTGCAGCCGAATTAGCTTTGGCAGATGGAAAACTATCTGAATCAGTTGTTAAACGCCATCGAGACATTTTGAAACTAGTGGGCTTGCCAACAAAATACAAACACAAAAATTTCAAAAAACTTATTGAAATTATGGCGCTTGATAAAAAATCTCGAGGCGCGACGTTAAGATTTGTCATATTAGAAGATGTAGCAAAGCCAACAAGATTAGAAAATCCAAGTTTCAAAGTATTAAACACAGCATGGGAGAAGGTGTCTAAATGATTAAGGTTCTAGTACTTAATGGTCCAAACTTGCAAAGATTGGGAACTCGCGAACCTGAAGTTTACGGATCAGACACTTTTGAAGATTTAAAGATTGCCTGTATTGATTTTGGTAAAACTCAAGATTTTGAAATCGATTTTAGACAAACCGATGATGAAGCGACAATAATTAAATGGCTTCATGAAGCAGCTGATAACAAACTACCGGTGGTAATTAATCCGGCAGCTTTTACCCATTACAGCTATGCCATGAGAGATGCTGCTGCTATGCACACTGCACCATTAATTGAAGTTCACATATCTAATCCTCAAGCTCGTGAAGAATTTCGTCACTTCAGTGTTTTAGCTGGAGTCGCAGATGGTGCCATCGCTGGATTTGGCATAGATAGCTATCGCTTAGCCTTAAGTGCTTTAAAAAAATTAATTAAATAATCTTCATGGTTGATTATTCATCACGAAGAGATGCTCTTCGAAAAATCCTGATTAATAAAGCAGAATCTGCCGTATTCTTGGATCCTGTAAGTATTCGCTATCTTTCTGGATTCTCAGGAAGTAATGCTGCATTACTAGTTGGTCAGGATAACTATCTTGATGTTTTATTAACTGATTCTCGATACACCCAAAGAGCAAAAGCTGAATCCCCAGACATTGAAGTTCAAATTGATCGAGAATTTACAAAGCAAATTCATAAGCAATTGGAATCAAAATCAATCAAGAAAATAGCTATTGATTCAACCAGAATGAATATTTCGCAAGGAGAAGCTTTAAGCAATAAAGACACATTTGAACTAGTAAAAATGAGAGAATTACTTGCTCCATTAAGAAGTGTCAAAGATGAATATGAGATTAAACAAATCAAGAAGGCATGCGCAATCACAGCTGATACTTTATGGTTTTTAATAAATGATTTAAGACCGGGAATGAATGAAAAACAGATCTCAAATTTGCTCCAAGAAGGTTTTCTTAAAAGAGGAGCTGATGGTTTAGCTTTTGCCTCGATTGTGGCAAGTGGGCAAAACAGTGCCACACCACATCATGAGCCAACAAAAAGAATTCTGGAACGAGGCGACATGGTCACGATTGATTGTGGAGCATTAGTTAATGGTTACCACGCTGATATGACTCGCACAGTTTTTATTGGTACATGTGCTGATTGGCAAAAAGATATTTATGATCTGGTCATGAAAGCCCAAGAGGCAGGAAGAAAGAAACTAACAGCAGGAGTAATCGCCGAAGAAGTTGATGAGGCAACTAGAAAAATTATTCGGGATGCAAATTATGGTGAATTCTTTGTTCACGGGACAGGCCATGGCGTTGGATTAGAGATTCATGAACCTGTGTTTATAGCAAAAGACGTCAAGACTAAACTTTCCAGTGGAAGTTGCATCACAGTTGAACCTGGCATTTATTTACCGGGTAAAGGTGGAGTGCGTATCGAAGATACGTGTCTTGTAACCGAAGCTGAAGCAGAAGTTCTAACCCCGGGTTCTCACGAAATTATTTGTGTGGCTTAAAAAGCAAGAAATTATTAATTAGGAGAGTAGTTCAAGTGGCAACAACTAACGAGTTAAAAAATGGCATGGTCTTAAATCTTGACGGCCAATTATGGAACATTATTGATTTCCAACACGTAAAACCCGGTAAAGGTGGCGCTTTTGTGCGCACCAAACTAAAAAATGTTTTGAGTGGAAAAGTAGTAGACAGAACTTTTAACGCTGGAGTAAAAATTGAAACAGCTCAAGTAGACAAAAGAGATATGCAATATCTCTACAAAGACGGCGATGACTGGGTATTTATGGACACAACAAACTATGACCAAATCACAATCAACAACGCCACAGTTGGAGATGCTTCAAATTACATGTTAGAAAACCAAGAAGTAATGGTTGCAATGCATGAAGGAAATCCTTTATACATTGAAATGCCTGCAAATGTGGAACTAACAATTGAATACACCGAACCAGGTTTGCAAGGGGACAGATCAAATGCGGGTTCAAAGTCTGCAAAATTAGAAACCGGATTTGAAATCCAAGTTCCACTGTTTATCAATCAAGGAGAGAAAGTTCGAGTTGATACTCGCGACGGTTCTTACCTTGGTCGTGCCTAAAGAATAAAAGGTAAAAAATTGAGTGCACGTAGCAAAGCCCGTAAACGTGCCTTAGACACAATCTTTGAAGCTGACTTAAAAGGCATTTCCATACCTGGAACTAACACCAATGAAGAAACAGATGTAGAAGTTACAAATTACTCACTTGATTTAATTAAAGGCATAAAAGAAAATCAAACTCAAATTGATGAGCTAATTACTAATTCATTACAGAACTGGACTTTTGATCGCATCCCAAGAGTTGATAGAAATATATTAAGAATCGCAGTTTATGAACTTCTTTATCAAAAAGATGTTCCA
>BJFU01000073.1 GCA_014190035.1 Actinomycetes bacterium
ATGTTGGAGGGTGGTGCAGATTTAAGAATTGTGCAAGAACTCTTAGGTCATTCCTCACTAGCCACCACCCAAAAATATACGCATGTCACGATTGAAAGATTAAGAGAAGTTTTTGCTAAAGCTCATCCAAGAGCTTAAGAAAACAGTGGCAAAAGTCGAGGATAAGTCCTAAAACTATTAATGATGGGATTTAAATAAGTCTTTCCTTCTTTTAGTCCAAAGTGTAAACAACTTTCAGGAAAACAATGAGAGCCATTTTGTTGTAAATATCCAATAATTTGTCCTTGCCTTACAAAATCTCCAAAATTAATTACTGGCTTTACTGGTTCATAAGTTGTTCTTAAATTGTTATGGGTAACTGTGATAGTCCATCGATTGGCAATTACTCCTGCATGAGTAATCACTCCATCGGCTGCAGCTAAAACTGGTGTGCCAAAAGTAGATAAGTAGTCCACACCTCGATGTCCTGCGGCATAGGTAGAAACGGGTAAATCGAAATCTTTAACTTGAGTTGCCCCTGGAATTGGAGGAATCAGGATTAAGGAAGCAAGGATCAAAAAGGTGGGCATCTAGTAATTCTTCATAAAAAACTAGGTAAGAGTGAGATTCTTTCTACTTATATGTGCATAAGCACGGGTTGTGGAAGCATTCCAGGGGTAAGAGGAAAGAGGAAAGTTCCTCGTAAGTAATATTTATTTCTAGCACCAGGACCTAAAAATTCAGGTGACTTCGCACATCCGGTAGCTGGAAGAAATTCACCCCAGACCACTTGCGGGCACGGTCTACAGAAATCTTGTAGCGCTAATGCAAATGAGCGGATGTCAGGTGAATTAATCAAATTGATTAATTCAAAACAACCAAATGGTTTATTTAGCTAAAACTAAATAAACAGAACAAGGATATTTTCATGGCCGTAGTAACAATGCGCCAATTGCTTGAGTCAGGTGTTCACTTCGGGCATCAAACCCGTCGTTGGAATCCAAAGATGAAACGTTTCATCTTGACCGAACGCAATGGCATTTATGTAATTGATCTAACTCAATCATTAGCCTTTATTGATCAGGCTTACGAATTCATTAAAGATACCGTTGCTCGCGGTGGTTCCATCATGTTTGTTGGAACTAAACGTCAAGCACACGAAGCAATTCACGAACAAGCAAAAAGAGTGGGTATGCCTTTTGTTACCCAACGTTGGCTTGGGGGAATGCTCACAAACTTTGGAACAATCCAAAAAAGAATTCAAAGATTAAAAGAACTTGAACTAATCAATTTTGATGACACTAGTTCTGGTTACACCAAAAAAGAACTTTTGATGATGCGTCGTGAAAAAGACAAATTAGATTCAGTGCTAAGTGGTATTCGCGATATGGCAAAAGTACCAAGTGTGCTTTGGGTCATCGATACCAAGAAAGAACAGATTGCAGTTGATGAAGCTCGCAAACTAGGAATTCCAGTTGTAGCAATCCTTGACACCAACTGTGATCCAGACGAAGTTAACTTCCCGATTCCAGGAAACGATGATGCAATCAGATCAATTTCTCTATTAACAAGAGTTATAGCTGATGCAGTTGCTGAAGGTTTGCAACTTCGTTCCACCAAGAATGCTGAAGCAGCAGGAGTTATTGCTGAACCTTTAGCTGACTGGGAAAAAGAATTATTAGCAGGAAACACAGAAGCCGTAGTTGAAGCAGTAGCTGCAACAACTCCTGAAGAAAAGTAACTAACTAAAACGCGAATAGGAAACGAAAAGTAAATGTCAAATTACTCTGCTGAAGATGTAAAGAAGTTACGCGAAAAAACCGGTTCAGGTATGATGGATTGCAAGAAAGCCTTGGATGAAACCAATGGCGATTTCAATGCAGCCATTGAACTCTTAAGAGTTAAAGGTGCCAAAGACGTAGGTAAGCGCGAAGGAAGAAATGCATCTGCAGGAATTGTTTCAGGAATAGTAAGTAACAAGACAGATGGTGCTTTCGTTGAAGTTAATTGCGAAACAGACTTCGTGGCCAAAACTGATGACTTCATCAAATTAGGTGACAAAGTTGCAAGTTTGATTTTGAGTGAAAAACCTAAAGATGTTGAAGCATTAATGAATGTCCAATCAGATGGAAAATCTGTGCAACAACTCCTTGATGAAGCAAACGCATTTATGGGTGAAAAAGTTGAAATCAGAAGATTTGCGCAATTCTCAGGTGGACATGTTTCTGTTTATCTTCACAAACCAGATCCTTCTCTTCCAGCAGGTGTTGGTGCGATGGTGCAACTTGATAAAGAAAATGATCAAGTTGCAAAAGATGTTGCTCAACAAATCGCGGCTATGGCTCCGATTTATCTTTCACGCGAAAGTGTTCCTGCTGAAGTAATTGAATCTGAAAAACGCGTTGCTGAACAAACTGCACGCGAAGAAGGAAAACCAGAAGCTGCCATCACAAAAATTGTGGAAGGTCGCGTTGGTTCTTATTACAAAGACTTCTGCTTGTTAGAACAAGCATGGGTGAGAGATAACAAGAAAACAATTGCAGATCACTTGAAAGAAAATGGCGTAAGTGTTAAACAATTCGCCAGATTCAAGGTTGGCCAAAGCTAAATGTCTAAACGCTACGGTCGCGTCCTACTCAAACTTTCCGGTGAAGCATTTGCCGGAAGTGGGGCATTGGGTGTAGATCCTGACGTTGTTTCAAGTATTGCTGCTCAAATTGCTGATGTTGTTCAAGATGGCGCACAAGTAGCTGTTGTTATTGGTGGCGGAAATTATTTTCGTGGAGCCCAATTATCTGAACGTGGCATGGATAGAGCAAGAGCAGATTATATGGGAATGCTTGGCACGGTAATGAATTGTTTAGCATTACAAGATTTTCTAGAAAAACAAAAAGTTGAAACAAGAGTTCAAACCGCAATTACTATGGGCCAAGTTGCTGAATCTTATGTGCCAAGACGAGCAATAAGACATTTAGAAAAAGGCCGGGTCGTGATTTTTGGTGCAGGACTTGGTGCGCCATTCTTTTCCACAGACACAACCGCTGCGCAAAGAGCTTTAGAAATTGGTGCTGAAGTTGTGTTGATGGCAAAAGGTGTTGACGGAGTTTATGATTCAGATCCAAGAAAAAATCCAGATGCTAAGAAGTATGACCAATTAACTTATGATGAAGTGTTACAAAAAGGTCTAAAAGTGGCAGACGCAACTGCAATTAGTTTATGTCGAGATAACAATTTACCTATCGTAGTTTTCAATTTATTAGAAGATGGCAATATTGCCAAAGCCGTTGCCGGTAAAACTATTGGCACCATAATTCAGGGAGCCTAGAAATGACTGAAGCAATTCTTAAAGAAGCACAATTAAAAATTGATAAAGCAATTGAAGTAGCTAAAGAAGATTTTGCCACTATCAGAACTGGTAGAGCTAATGCTTCAATGTTCAATAAAATTTCTGCTGATTATTACGGAACCCAAACTCCTTTGAATCAAATGGCAACTTTTCAAACTCCAGAAGCAAGAATGATTATCATCACTCCTTTTGATAAGAGTGCTATTCAAGCAATTGAAAAAGCTATTCGAGAAAGTGATCTTGGAGTAAATCCTTCCAATGATGGTGGAATTATCA
>BJFU01000074.1 GCA_014190035.1 Actinomycetes bacterium
GAAAACATAATTCCAGTTACCTTGGAATTAGGTGGCAAGAGTCCAAACGTGTTCATGGCTGATGTGGCAGCAAAAGATGATGATTTCTTTGATAAGTGCATTGAAGGCTTTGTCATGTTTGCGCTTAACCAAGGTGAAGTTTGTACTTGTCCTTCTCGTGCTTTAATTCATGAATCTATTTATGACAAATTCATGGAAAGAGCATTAGCTAGAACAAAAGCAATTGTGCAAGGAAACCCATTTGATACCAACACCATGATCGGTGCCCAAGCTTCAAATGATCAATTAGAAAAGATCATGAGCTATATGGATATTGGTGTTAAAGAAGGTGCCCAAATCTTGACCGGTGGCAAAAGAAAAATTGTTGCTGGTTTAGAAGATGGTTACTATGTGGAACCAACAATCTTCAAAGGCAAGAACTCAATGAGAATCTTCCAAGAAGAAATCTTTGGTCCGGTAGTTTCTGTCACCACTTTCAAAGACATTGATGAGGCCATTGCTATTTCCAATGACACTCTTTATGGCTTAGGAGCCGGTGTTTGGACTAGAAGTGTGCATGATTCTTATCGTCTAGGCAGAGCCATTAAAGCTGGACGCGTGTGGACAAATTGTTACCACGCATATCCTGCTCATGCTGCTTTTGGTGGTTACAAAGCATCAGGTATTGGTCGAGAAAATCACAAGATGATGCTGGATCATTACCAACAAACTAAGAACCTGCTTGTTTCTTATGCACCTAAGAAACTAGGTTTCTTTTAAAGAGCAACAAAAATAAGAACATTGAGAGTCGTTTCGTTAAACCTTCTTAAGAAGCGACTCTCAATTTCTTCTAAAATCCGTTAGGATAGATTAATGAACAGAGTTGAAATCGCACCTGAAGCTCTTTTGATGTTAAAAAAGATGCAAGGCATTCATGGCGCTTTAATGTTTCACCAATCTGGTGGTTGCTGTGATGGGTCTTCTCCTATGTGTTATCCGTTGAATGATTTTAAAGTTGGCCAAGCTGATGTTTTCTTAGGTTTTGTGGGAGATGAAGAATGCAGAGCTCCTTTTTATATGTCTGGTTCCCAATTTGAATATTGGAAACATACCCATTTAACTGTGGACATCGTTCCTGGTCGAGGAAGTGGTTTTTCAGTTGAAGCACCTGAAGGAGTTAGATTCATGATTAGATCCAGATTATTTGAAGATAACGAATGGGCAATTTTAGAAAAAGAACCAGTCTTAACTGGTCAAAATCACTAATAGAGGAAAAACTGCCTCTAGGCAAAACTGATTTTCAGGCGTAGGGTTTATCTCACTTATTTCTTACACATATGGATGGGGAGATGTTTATGACTGATCGTTCCAGATTAGATCCTGAAGCAACTGTTCCTTTGGATGGTTTATTACAAGCTTTACCTGGTGGATTTAATGCCATTCCAGATATCAATGCTCGCAGAGCAACTGTGACAGGGATTATGGCCACAGTTGAAGTCCCAAAGAATCCAAATGTGGAAATAACAGAACATGTTGCACCAGGACCAGCTGGTGAAATAAAGGTCAGAGTTTATTCACCTAAAAATGTAGCTGCGCCCAGACCTGCTTTGGTTTACATCCATGGTGGGGGAATGATTTTAGGAAGTATTGATGGTGAGCACGGTATGGCACAAATGATGTGTGATCAATTAGGAATGACTATTGCCAGTGTTGATTACCGCAAAGCACCAGAAGATCCTCATCCTGCTGCCACTAATGATTGTTTTGCTGCTTCTAAATGGGTTTTTGCTAATGCCAAATCTTTAGGCATTGATGAAAACAAAATTGGTATTTATGGTGCAAGTGCAGGTGGTGGATTAACAATTTCAGTAGCACTTAAAGCAAGAGATGAAGGTGGACCTGATTTTAAATTTATGGTGCCGATTTATCCGATGCTTGATCATCGCAATGAATCACATTCTTCAAAGTTAATTACTGATGTGGGAATTTGGGACAGAGCAGGTTCCATGGAAGCTTGGTCTTGGTATTTAGGGGGACAAAAACCAGATCAACATTCTTCCCCTGCAATTGCTGTAAATCTTAAAGGTTTACCACCTGCCTATATTGATGTTGGTGAGATGGATATGTTTCGTGATGAAGACCTAGATTTTGTGAAAAGACTGGGTGAAGCAGATGTCAGAGTTGAATTTCATTTGTGGCCAGGGGTTTATCACGGAGCAGAAATTTTTGCCCCAGATGCCACTATTAGTAAAGCAATTATGGCCACCCGACTTGCTGGCATTAAACGATTAGTGGAACTAATTAGTCGTTAAATAATCAAAATATTGAGTGAAAGATAATTGCAGCTTTCAAAGCAATTACCGTTCATTAAAGGCCAAGCTTGATCAAAGAGTTTAAGGTAATCATTCTTTATTAGTTCGAGAGTTTCTCCCTGAGCAATTGCTAGGTAATAGGGATGGGTGTTACTCCAGGAAGGAGACCACAGAGCATCTTCCAGGATTTGTTTTAAGACAGATTCTGGAACCTGATCTGGTTTGAAGTCACGAATGCTACGACGAGATTTGTTAAGAGCCGAAAAGTCCATATCTAGATGTTAGTGGGCAAAACAGGGATATAAAACTTGTTCAACCGTGAGGAAACAGCCCCCTTGGCAACTCAACTTTTGAGGCGTAATCTCGAGAGTTACAGCAAGAACTAGGCACTAAGGAGATTGAAGATGATTTATTCAGTTCCTGGTACACCTGGTGCAGTGGTTAACGCAAAACCACAATATGAAAATTTCATTGGTGGTAAATGGGTTAAACCTGTTAAGGGTCAGTACTTCGACAATGTCTCACCTACAAATGGTAAGAATTTCACAAAAATACCAAGATCAACTAGTGAAGATATTGAACTGGCATTAGATGCAGCTCATGCTGCTAAAGATGCTTGGGGTAAAACCAGTGTGGCAGCACGATCAGTGATTCTGAACAAAATTGCAGATCGTATGGAACAAAATCTAGAACTATTAGCTGTGGCAGAAACTTATGACAACGGTAAAGGTGTTCGAGAAACCTTAGCTGCTGATATGCCATTAGCGATTGATCATTTTAGATATTTTGCTGGTGCAATAAGAGCCCAAGAAGGTTCAATTGGCGAACTTGATGACGACACAGTTGCATATCATTTTCACGAACCACTTGGAGTAGTTGGACAAATTATTCCGTGGAACTTTCCTATTTTGATGGCGGTGTGGAAACTTGCACCAGCTTTAGCTGCAGGAAACTGCATTGTGTTAAAGCCAGCTGAACAAACACCTTGGTCAATTTTGGTGTGGATGGAATTAATGGCAGATCTTTTGCCACCTGGAGTGCTAAATATTGTTAACGGTTTTGGTGTGGAAGCTGGTAAACCACTTGCTTCTTCCAAACGTGTTGCCAAGGTTGCTTTCACAGGAGAAACCACCACTGGAAGATTAATCATGCAATACGCTTCCGAAAACATAATTCCAGTTACCTTGGAATTAGGTGGCAAGAGTCCAAACGTGTTCATGGCTGATGTGGCAGCAAAAGATGATGATTTCTTTGATAAGTGCATTGAAGGCTTTGTCATGTTTGCGCTTA
>BJFU01000075.1 GCA_014190035.1 Actinomycetes bacterium
ATATTGACATCTGGCTTATTGGTCGAGAGTCTCTCAGCCAGCTTTACTAAAACAGCGCAACCGGCACGATCATCAACACTTGTAGCCGAAACTCGATTGTTTGCTAATTTGGTAAATCTTGGTTCATAAAACGCAGGAGAGCCAACTTCAACACCAAGACTTAAGGCATCGGCCTTACTTTTGGCCCCAATATCTACATACATATCTTCAATTTTTGGAACCACATATTTTTTATCATCAGGTGTTAAATGATGAGAGATCGTGCCGATAACTCCACTGATAATTTGATTTGATTTGGTTTTAATCTGAATAGTGGCACCAGCAAGAATTCTTTCTGGCACTCCACCTAGGCGAACAATTTTTAAGAAACCTTCTTCAGTAATTGACTTTACAAACATGCCAATTTGATCTGTATGAGCAAAGACCATCACTTTAGGTGCAGTTGGTGATTTGCCTTTAATTAAGGCAATTACATTTCCTAAGTTATCTACAGAAACCTCATTAGCAAATTGCTTTAAATCATCACTTAAAGATTTGATCATTAAATCTTCATGACCAGAAATAGCAGGGATTAAACAGTATTTTTCAACGTAATCTACTAACTTCACGCAGAGCCATTCTTTCTAAACTTTTCAACTTTTTCCATGAATAGTTTTACGCGAGCAGGATCCACTGGATTAAATGTTTTACCGTCTACTTTTAAGCTACTTCCAATAATTACTCCATCAGCCATTTGTAGCGTCTTTTCAATGTTTTCAAGTTTGACACCGGTATTTGCAAATACTGGGACACCATTGCTTTTAGATTTGGCTTCTTGCACATCTTTAACACTAAATTCTTCTCCAGCTACTGGACCTGAAACCAAAAGCGCATCAAAACCAAAGTAAGCAGCGGCTTGTGCTCTTTGAGCAACAGTTCTATCTGCTAATGCCGTAGCAAATTCTGGAACAATATTAGTTAATAGTGCAATGTGTTCAGCTCTTAAGCGAGTTCGGGTTCGCACAACAGCAGCAGGATCTGGTTGCAATATTCCCATTTCACTTGCAAAAGAACCACACATTACTTCTCTTACAAAACTTGCACTAGTTGATGCTGCAACTGCGATTGAAGCAATTGGATCCCACAGCAGATTTACTCCATATGGTTTGTCCATCTGTGATTTCATTTCACCAATAAAATAAGCTGCCCAAGCTCCAACTTCTTGGTCTACTCGTGTGGTGTAAGGCAAGTCGCTTTCATTGCAAAAAAGTAATCCATCAATGCCACCGGCAAGTAATGCTTGAACATCTTTTTGAACATTTTTCACAAGAACTTCTAGTGGAGCTTGATTAAATGATTGAGGTTGACCAGGAGATGCGGGTAAATGAACCATGCCAATTACTGGCTTCTTATCGCCAAAGATTGCTTGCAAACGTGTTTGATTTGGCATTTTTAAAATACCCCCTTGTTAGGAACAAAATATTACACCAAAAGTGTTACTTGATGTTCGGGGGAGGGGGAATTATTCTGAGACTAAAACCTCACACTGATCTCCACATTCAGCAAGATAAGCCTGTTCAGCGTCTTTCGTGGTGATGATTTCATCAATGTCAGATAAAGGACAAATAGCATAATTTGCCTTGACTCCAACTTTAGAGATATCAGCTAGAACTAGAACTTGTTCAGCTTGAGCCACCATCAAACTACTCATTTGAGCAATTTCACTATTTATATCTGTTATTCCTACGTCTTTGGCAACACCTCGTGTTCCAATAATTGTTTTCGAAGCAAAAAATCTTTTTATATTGTCATGTGCAATATAACCAGTTTGAGCAATATCATCGGTAGCAATTTCTCCACCAGTGCTAATTACTTTAAAACCTTTAGCGGCAAGAAAAGTAGCATGTGGAATAGAAGCAGTAATAACAGTCAAATTCAAATCAGGTTTTAAATATTGTACAAATTGAGCAGTAGTAGATCCTGCTCCAATGAAAATAACTTCACCAGGTTCAATTAGGCTTGCAGCATATTTTCCAATAATTGTTTTTGCTTCACCCTGATCTTCAGCTCTTGGACTAAGTAAGATGTCTATCGATCTGGTAATTTGGGCGTAAGCTCCACCCCTAGTTAATTTTAAATATCCTTGTTTCTCTAATTCTCTGATGTCTCTTCTAACAGTCATAACAGAAACATTTAATTCTTTGGCTAAAGTTATAAAATCAATTGCTTCCTCAACTGAAACTTTCTCAACAATTTTTTGATGGCGTTCAATAGAAAGTAAACGACGACTCATTTTAGAAAAATCCTTTCAAACATTTGGTTGTCAAGTTGATTCAATAATTGATTTAGGATCTGTTGAATTTACAAACGGAGTGGCAATGTAGGTGATGTTGTCTTCAACTAAGTCTGGGACTGCGCTTAAAAAATTCTGAACATGAACTGAATTGACGTGATCGTTAAAAGCATCATCAGAAGAGTAGAGACCAACTAGTAGAAAATGACCTAGCGTTTCATCGATAACGTTAATCAAGTATTTTTCAACACCCAATTCTTTTCTTGAAGCAGTTGCAGTTTTCAAAATCCATTCACGCAAAACTTCCTTGGAGCCAGGTTTGGCATAAAAGGTTGCCACTACTAATTTTTTGTCCACTTAAGCTCCACACTTGAATTTCGTGAGCCTAATGCTAGTCCTACACCTTGAGAAAGATGAAACAAGATGTTAAAACTTGCCTTAAATGGACAAAAGGTAACAAAATATGATCTTTTTAACCCTTTTAACCCAATAATTAATGGGGAAAAACACCTTGAGAACAGAAAATAACATAAGTTAACACAAAATTATAGAAAAATACCTCTTTATAACATTTAGGATACTTTTTAGTGATAAGTATTGATATTCAAGCATTGGGGAGATAAATTCACTTCATGTCTTCTAAAGTCCTGAAGCTGTCTTTGTGCTGTTGACCTGCGGTGGAAAGGTTGTCAAATGAAGTTAGTCGCAGGTGTTGATTCATCGACGCAATCTTGCAAAGTTGAAATTCGAGATCAAGAAAGTGGAAAATTAATCTCCATAGGCACAGCTCCACATGAGCCGACATTCCCGCCTAAAAGTGAGCAAGACCCAGATTTATGGTGGACAGCGTTTTTAACCGCCTTTGAGAAAGCTACCTTGACTGAAAAAGTAAATAAAAGTTCAATAGAAGCAATTGCAGTAACAGCCCAATGTCACGGCATGGTTACTTTAGATGACGAATTAAAAGTTGTTCGCCCCGCAAAATTATGGAATGACACACAATCTGCAACTCAGTCTCAAGATTTAGTTGAAAAGTATGGTCGAGATTATTGTATAAACGTAGTCGGTTCTTTAATTGGTCCTTCCTTTACAAATACTAAAGTTTCTTGGTTGAAAGAAAACGAACCTGAAAACTTTAAAAAAGTTAAAAAGGTTTGTTTGCCACATGATTTCTTAACAGCAAGGTTAAGTAACAGACTTGTTACCGACAGAGCTGGTGC
>BJFU01000076.1 GCA_014190035.1 Actinomycetes bacterium
TTTATCAATTTCTTTTAAGATCAAAGACATTTAGCTTACCTGCTTTAACAAAAACTTAATATCGTCTTTAACACCTGGTTCAGCAGTTTCAATAATCACATTGCAACCCGCATCTTTAACAACTTGCGCAATTTCATCTTGGGGAAGTAAGGATTCAGCAAAATTACTATGTCGATCACGGGATGAATCAAATTCATCACGTGAACCATTGGCATGAATTAAATCAATTCTTTTAGTAATTGCTTTTAATTCTTTAACAGCAGTTTTTAAATCAATTCCAGCAGCCCAACCGTGGCAAGTGTCAAAACAAAAACCAACATCTGTGTGGCCAACACTTTTCCAAAGATTAATTAAATTCTCTTTTGTTCTAGCCATGGCGTGCGATCCACCAGCAGTGTTTTCAATTAACACTGGTACATGCATTTCAGTTTGTTCACAAGCTTTACGCCAATTATCAAATCCAGCATTCGGATCATCATCTTTGGTGACATGTCCACCATGAACGATTACACCTTTAGCATTTACTTCTGCTGCTAAATCAACTGTTTGTTGTAAAAGTTTTCTACTTGGAATTCTGATTCGATTATTAGTACTAGCAACATTTATAACGTAAGCCGCATGAATATAAATATCCATTTTTAATTCTTTTGCTTGAGCTAGTAATTCTTTTGCTCCCCCTGGAAAATCAAGGGCAGGTTTCTTCCAACCCTGGGGGTCGCCCACCTGGATTTGAAAACACTGAGCTCCGATTTTTTGAGCGTGTTTCACAGGATCTGGGTCAGAGCCGAAAGCGGCACCAATTAATTGAGTCATTTGTATCCAAGGCTAATGACCTCGAAACCATCACAGTTAAGCCTCACGGGTAATCTTTGAACCTCAAACATAAGTAGTCAGTATTTGAAGACTTGTGCTTGAAAAGGCAGTACGTATTTTTAGCCTCCTGTCGAAGCAAATGGCTTTGACCGAATTAGTCCAAAGGGGGAAGGCAAAAAGCATGCGTAAATATGAAGTCATGGTCATTCTTGATCCTGAACTAGAAGAAAAAACCGTAAACCCAAGTTTGGAAACTTTTCTTAACGTTGTGCGCCAAGATGGCGGACAAGTTAACAAAGTTGATATTTGGGGACGACGCCGTTTGGCATTTGAAATCAATAAGAAAACAGAAGGAATCTACGCAATATTAGATATCACTTCTTCAGCTTTTGCTGTTTCGGAACTTGATCGTCAACTTAATCTAAATGAATCAGTAATGCGTACCAAAGTTGTGCGCCCTGAAGCAAGATCGGCTAAATAGAAATGGCACAAGGAGATATCAACGTAACCATCGTGGGTAACTTAGTTCGCGATCCTGAACTTCGTTTCACCAAAAACGGTCAAGCTGTTGCATCCTTCACTGTTGTTTCCTCATCTCGCTACATGGATAAGACAACTAATGAATGGAAAGATTCCGATCCTGTTTATATGAATTGCAACGTTTGGCGTGAACACGCAGAAAACGTAACCAATTCATTAACTAAAGGTGCTCGCGTTCTAGTGACTGGCAAATTAAAACAACGTTCTTACACAACTAAAGAAGGACAAGAAAGACAAGTTGTGGAATTAGAAGTTGAAGATGTTGGACCAGCATTGCGTTATGCAACTGCAAAAATTACCAAAATTGCTCGCGAAGGCGGTAACAGTTTTGGTGGCAATACTTCTGCACCGGCAAGTTCTCCTGCTGCTGCAAGTGAAGATCCATGGGCTACTCCAGATGCAGGTTCAGGCTGGAATGGCGCAAACGACGAAGCTCCCTTTTAAGAAAGAAGATAAATAGATGCCAAGAAAACAAGTCAAGCAATCTAGAACCGGAAAGAGTTCAGCACCAAAGAACTTAAAACCGATGAAGATGAAAGCTTGCCCATTTTGCAAGAAAGAAATCACCTACATCGATTACAAAGACATTAATTTGTTACGTAAATACATTTCTGATCGCGGCAAAATCCGTGCCAGACGTGTAACAGGAAATTGCACCAGACACCAAAGAGACGTTGCAGCTGCAGTTAAAAATGCACGTGAAATGGCGCTGTTGCCCTACACCGCTACAACCAGATAAGGATTAAATAAAAATGAAACTTATTCTTACCCAAGTTGTTGAAGGTTTAGGAAATCCTGGCGACATTGTTTCTGTTAAAGACGGCTTTGGTCGTAACTACTTAATCCCAAGAAGATTAGGTGTTGCTTGGACCAAGGGTGGACAAAAACAAGTTGATCAAATCAAACGTGCACGTTCTGCTCGTTCTGTAAGAGATCTTGATCATGCTAAAGAAATAGCAAATGCTATTTCATCTTTAAACGTTGTCGTTAAAGCTCAAGTTGGTGGGACCAATAGATTATTTGGTTCTGTCACAACTTCAGACATCGTTAAGGCTGTTCAAGATGCAGGTGGTCCAAAATTGGATCGTCGCACTCTTACTTTGAAGCATCCAATCAAAATAGCTGGCAAGCACAGAATTCCAGTTAAATTGCACCAAAATGTTTCAACAGCAATAACAGTTAACATTGTTAATCAATAGTTAATTATTAAATCTTAATGCCCAGTGATTTTTTCACTGGGCATTATTTTTTAAGCAGTGTTACTAAACCATCCGCAGCTTTTTCGAGCATGTCTAATACCTCATAAAAATCATCAATTGGTTGGTGATAAGGATCTGGCACAATTAGATCTTCATGATCGTCATCTAAGTCATTTAATTTAGGGTCAAATTTTTTCATTAATTGAATTTTGTGAGCATGTTCTTTTGGAGCAATCGCTAACATATTCTTTAAATTATCTTGATCCATTACTAGAATTAAATCTCGTTCTTCAAACCATTGTTTTTTAAACTGTCTAGCAGTGTGAGCAATTTCGTAACCAGATTCACGCAATACTTTTACAGTTTTTGCATTGGCATCTTCTCCTTCATGCCAATTACCTGTGCCGGCAGAGTCAACAAAAATATCTAAACCTGCTTTATCAAGTCGATCTCGTAAAACAACTTCACCAATGGGGGATCGACAAATATTTCCAGCGCACACCACTGAAATTGATTTGATTTCTTTGAAGTTCATTAAAAATAGTTTCGCATGGTCATAGTGTGACGATAGTTGTTAGTGGTCAAAAATACTTTGAAAAAACTTTTTACCCACAACCAATTATTTATATAAGTGCTGGTCAGTGACTTTTTGAGCCAGAAAAGGATTCAGTTGCTCCCCATCTTGTCCACAGCTTTTATCCCGATTGCCCTCATTGATTCACAGTTGTCCCCGACTTGTCCACAGGCTCATCCACAAGAGACTTTGTGCTCAGGCCCCTCTTACCTCTACGTTGAAACCTTAGGGATTTTGTTCTAATAAAAAAGTCACACCTTGGTGAGATATTTATTATTGAGCACATTTAT
>BJFU01000077.1 GCA_014190035.1 Actinomycetes bacterium
AAGCTGTTGAAGATTATGCAAACTATCTATTGGATACATGTGGTCCAAAAGAAGCAGCTAAAGCAGGATATGTTCCACTAGGTGGAAAAATCTTGAAAGTTGCAAAAGCACAAGCAGCAAAGATCAGCACTAAATAAGCAATAACTAAATCGTGGGCGGGTGCAGCACAGCGCACCCGTCCACCCTTATGTTTATGTAGAGTGGGTAGGAAGATGAGAAAGTTTAAAAAGCCGATTATTTCTTTACTCACAGTTTCAGCACTAACTTTTGCAATTACAGCTTGTACCCCACCTATGCCACCAGATGTATTGGCTGCCGTGGCCGAGCAAGAGGTTATATGTGCGGAGGGTCAAATAAATATTGCTCTCGATGAATTCAATATTCCAGTTATTCAATCTATAAATGATCTTTTTGTTTCTTCATGTACTGACGCATCGATTAACTTAATTAATGATCCAGCTACCGCAGATATTGTAATTTCAGATGGAGCAGTAGACGGAATTACTCTGTGCACTAATCCAACAGCCCAAGTTCCTGTGATGGTTGAATCAACTGGCGTGGCATTTAATTTAGCGGGAGTTTCAAGCCTAGTTCTTGATGCACAAACAATAGATAAAATTTATAAAGGTGAAATTACGGATTGGGCAGACCCAGCTATTGTTGCTTTAAATCCAGAATTTGAATTAACCTCAACTCCAATTACTACTGTAGGTTTAACTAAAAAAACTGCATCAGACCAAGCATTTGTTGAGTGGATGGGTCGCTTAGGTGCAACTGGATTTCAAAATGTTGCAAAAACAGGTTTTGAAACTTCTCTTGAATTAGTAGAGACATTAGCTTTAACCGATGGAGCAATTTCAATAATGCCTGGATCAATTATGAGTGAAAACGCATTAACTGGAATTTCTATAAAAACTGACGAGGGGGATGTCACTTACGATTTAACCTCGATAACTGCTGCCAGCACTCAAGCAATTTCTGAAATTAACGGAGACATAATTACTGTTTCATTAGATCCAAATAAGGAAGTATTGGCTGAAGCAGGAAGTGACGTCGTGACTCTGCCATGGCAGGCAATTAGTTGGATTAACCTAGCGATTTGTAAAGCAGATACAACTGATTTCAAAAATAGCGCGACTGCAAGATTTTTCTTAAGACAAGATGCGCAAGGTCAATTATCAGTTTTTGGTTACGGAGCATTAGATGAAAGCCTCAGGTTGTCGAGTGCAGGAATTGCGGGAAAGAACCTACCTTTACCAACCGAGGTTCCAGCAACTGAATAGTTGTTATTCAACAACGATAAATTTTTCAACACTTCTTACAGGCTTGTGCTTATTAGACAAATCTCTATGAATTACAAGTGCTCCTCCTGGGGGAAGTGTTGCATCAAGATCTTCACAATTTAATTCTTGACTGATTGCTTCAGCCAAAGCAGGAAGTGAAGGTCTATGGCCACAAACCACTATTGCTGTATTTTCTTTTGCCAATTTATTAACAAGATTTAAACCAGGTTGATTATTAACTGCCCACCCAAGCTCACTTAAATTCTGGTAGGCCTCAAGTGGTAATTCTTGTGAAGCAGCATAAGGAGAAACAGTGGCAATGCATCGAATTGAGTCAGACGAAACAATTTTTGTTATACCAAAGGCGCTTAATAAGTCTGCGATTCTATGTGTTTGCATTACCCCAGATGCAGTAAGAGGCCTTGAACTATCTGGTGGAACTACCTTTGAATAACGATTCGCCCACTCAATTCTTTTTTCAGCATTGGCATGTCTCATTAAAATAAAAGGTTTAGTGTCTCTTGCCTTAAAAGCTTCTTTAGCCAATTCTTTATCCACGTCGTAAGTTAACAATTTCAAGGCTGAACGAAGTGAAACCCAAACTAATTCGTCTGCTTCTTCATTAGGAACAAACTTTGGTGGTTGAATAAGTCGAGCGCGCCAGTAAAAAACAGTTTTAGGCAAATTATCGAAAATATAATTTTGTGGGGTTAATGCTTCATGCAAAACAACATGAAGTCCTGTTTCTTCAAAAGTTTCTCGGACTGCAGCAGCAGGGGCTGATTCTGAGCCATCTATTTTTCCTTTAGGAAAAGACCAATCTTCACGATGGGGGCGATGGATTACAGCTACTTTTTGGTTTATTCCCTTGCCTTTTAGAATAACTGTTCCAGCAGCAAAAATTTGATTTTTATTTTTGCTATTAATCATTAATCAAGGCCTCTTAAATTCTTTCTTTTAATTAAACTCTCTTGCGCATCGATAAGAGGTTCCCCAGCTGTGTTAAGAGCAGCCCTTGTCCATTTTCCTTCATTTCCTAGCGACCAATGTGAAGTAGTTGGTGATAAATATAAATCCAACAAACTTGAAATGTA
The DNA here is from genome assembly GCA_014190035.1 of Actinomycetes bacterium. GTDB lineage: Bacteria > Actinomycetota > Actinomycetes > S36-B12 > UBA5976 > ATZT02. The sequence continues at coordinate 2,378 of BJFU01000077.1, forward strand.
GGAAATATGTTCACTATCTTCTAATTGAACTAGTGCTTCAACTCTTCTATCAAGGTTTCTATGCATTAAATCAGCAGATCCAATCCAGACTTCTTTCTTCCCATCATTGATAAATTCATAAACTCTAGAGTGTTCTAAGAATCTTCCTAAAATACTTCTTACGCTCATATTTTCACTAAGACCTGGTACTCCTGGTTTAATAGCGCACATTCCTCGCACAATTAATTCGATCTTTACTCCATTATTAGATGCTTCATAAAGGGCATCAATTGTTTGTTCATCCACAATTGAGTTACATTTAATTCTGATTCCTGAATCTTTTCCTTGTGAGTGATTTTCAATTTCTTTTTTAATCTTTTTAATTAATCCTGACCTAACTGAATGTGGAGCGACCAGTAATTTGTCGTATTCTTCATTCACAGAATATCCAGATAAGAGATTAAACAAGTAAGCAATGTCATTTGTGATTTTTGGATCAGATGTCAATAAACCTAGGTCCTCGTAACTTCGAGCGGTTTTCGGATTGTAATTACCAGTTCCCAAATGACCGTAGCGTTTAATTTTGTCGCTTTCTTGCCTGATTACAAGTGAAAGTTTGGCATGTGTTTTTAATCCCACAACGCCATAAACAACATGAACTCCAGCCTCTTCAAGTTTTCTCGCCCAAGAAATATTTGCTTGCTCATCGAACCGAGCTTTAATTTCCACAATTGCTAATACCTGCTTACCGTTATGTGCTGCCTCAATTAAGGAACTAACTATTGGTGAATCACCAGATGTTCTATAAAGAGTTTGCTTTATCGCAAGAACTTTTGGGTCCGCGCTTGCCTGCTCTAAGAATCTCTGCACACTTGTTGAAAATGAATCATAAGGATGATGAAGTAAAATATCTCTATTTTTTAAAGCTTCAAATACATCAGGCGCACTTGCGGTTTCAAAAGTTGCAAGTTGAGGATATGTGCGAGGTATAAATTGAGCAAACTTCAAGTCATATCTATTTAGAGTACAAATATCAT
>BJFU01000078.1 GCA_014190035.1 Actinomycetes bacterium
ATTGGCATAGTCGTTGGCAAAAGCTGGTTCAGACCAAACATCAGGTTGAGGCTTGGCTGCTTCGCGCACAGCGTTGGCAAGGGCTAATAAATCATCTTGGGAAGGAACAAATTGAGTTGGTTCACTTTCTAATCTCACAATTTCCCACCCACGAGGAGCAGTTAGTTTGCGAGCATGGAATTCACAAAGGTCATAACAATGAGGTTCAGCGATTGTGGCCAAGGGGCCAAGGACTGCTGTGGAATCGGCATAAACATAGGTCAGGGTTGCTACAGCTAATTTGCCGCAGGAAAGCCTGGTGCATTTTCTTAAATATGCCATGTTCAATACGGTAGTGAATCTGTTACGAAAGTGACGAGTAGACGCGCCTGATACTTATATATACAACAGTTAATCCTTGATACTGATGTTAAAACGTTTGAAGTTAGATAACTTGAGAGCGTCTCATCCGGCGACGTTCGCGCTCAGACAATCCACCCCAGATACCAAAACGTTCATCATTTTCTAACGCGTATTCAAGACATTCTGATCTAACCTCACACGAAGAACAAACTCTTTTAGCTTCGCGTGTGGATCCGCCCTTCTCAGGGAAAAAGGCTTCAGGATCTGTTTGAGCACATAGTGCTTTTTCTTGCCAGCCAGCTGGCTCACTATCGCTTGGAACAAGACTTAAGCCCGTGAAGTCGGACAATCAAAAACCCCCAAAAATGTTTGCCGAAAGTTCATCTCGACATAGGTAGAAAACTACCTGAACGAATTACACGCTTGTAACTAGGGGTAGGTCAAGTGTTTAAGGCATCTTTTTTGATTTATTTTGGCATTTAAGCCATAAAAGTCCGTTTTTACTCGTTTTTTGAGACTTTTCTTAAAAAATAACTTAAATTCCCCAGTCAGGATTTGTTGGCACTGTTTGATTATTTAATTCAATTTTTGCAACTTTTTGATCAGGCCAGATCCTTGAATCATTAATTAAGACCGATCCTGCAGCTAATTCAACAAAATCTGCCACCACAGAATTTTTAATTACACAACCTGCACCAATTTTGGCACCCTTGGCGATGATACTGGAGTCAATCACACATTTTTCTGATATTAAAACTTCATTTGCGATCACTGAATTATTTATTTCGCAATCCTTTTCAACTCTTGAATTGATACCTACAACAGATCCATTTGTAACTTTGGATGAATCATCAATTTCTGCACCACTTAATACTAATTTATCAGCAAAAAAATGTATTAAACCTGTTTTAATTTTACCGGTTACTAAATCACTAGATCCTTTTACAAATGCAGTTGGAGTTCCGAGATCTAACCAGTAGCCTTCATCAACTACACCAATTACTTTTAAACCTGCTTTTAATAAATTGGGGAAAACTTCTCGCTCAACTGAGACCACACGACCAGTTGCAATTGTGTCAATAACTTTTCTTTTGAATATATACATTCCTGCATTGATTTGATCTGTGACAATGTCTTCTTTTCTTTCAGGCTTTTCTAAAAATGCTAAAACGTTTCCTTCAGCATCTGTTGGAACAGATCCATAAGCTGCAGGATTATCAACTTTAGTTAAGTAAAGTGCGACATCAGCTTTCTTTTCTTTCCAAATACTAAGAACTTTATTTATATCAACACCAGTTAATACATCACCGTTGAAAACAACAACTGGATCTTCAGGTCCACAAGTCAATAACTCAGCAGCATTTCTAATCCCGCCACCTGTGCCTAGTTGTTCTGGTTCATAGGCATAACTAATTTTTACCCCCAGCTTTGAGCCATCGCCTAGGCCTTCACGAAATACTTCGGCTTTAAATGCAGTTCCTAAAACAATGTGGTCTATTGCTGCCGCTTTTGCTTTTGAGATTTGATGAGAGGTGACAGGGAAACCTGCTACTTCCAACATTGGTTTTGGAGTGTGAATTGTTAATGGTTTTAGCCGGGTGCCATAGCCCCCGACTAACAGAATTGCTTCAGTCACAAAACCTCACAGTTTTTATTTATTTGTAAATAAATAAAACTAGTTATGAACCAGGTGTTGGGGAAGTTTCTGGATCAAATGTCACAGGATAAGTCTTAGGAATAAATAGCACCCAAGTTTGTCCTGGAGCAAATACATAATTGGTCGCACCAACTGTGTAAGTGGTTGGATTTGCTGCCATTGGTCTAGACCATGTGGCTTCAAATCTTTGACCATCTCTCATGATCACAGCTGTTCCTGAACCAACAGTTTGAATTAACGGAGTCTTATTTCCATTCTTATCTTGGAAACCAGAATCAGCTAATTGATCTACGTATTGAACAATTATGTTTTTGGCAAACAATGGTTGGTTGGTTACAGCATCAGATGCAGGTTCTCCATCAAGTGCAATTACCCAAGCGTTATTGGTGCCATCCCATTCAGCACCAACTCGAGAAGCTGGCCATTTAGCTGAAAAAGAATTAGTGGATGTGCCACCAGTTGCAGCAATATCTGAAAATGTCCAACCCATATCTTTAGCGCCGCTAATTCCTGTTAAAGAAGCAACGATTCCACCAAGATCAACAGTTAAATTGTGTGGTGCATTCTTATCTGTTTGACGGGTGTAGAACTTTCCATTCAAACCATGGCTGGCATTAATTAGGTTTGCCTGATCAATTAATGGTAAGAATTTTGTTTGTGCCCCACTGAATGCAAATGCAGGGGTTCCAAATTGTTCCATGATTTCTAAATCAGAAATACGAGCTGATCTAACAGGACCTACTTTGTTAGGCATTGAAGAGTTAAATACTGCCGCAATTCTGGTTAAGCCAGCTTCTACTTCTTCCACAAAAATCATGTCTGCAGCAGAGATTCCCCATTGAGGTCTTGCTGGATTTACGTTGTCAATTTTTACAACTGCAATTGGTCCACCACTGCCACCTGGTAATCCAGAAATTGGACTAAAGCCAACTTTGGCAGTTTCACTTACTTCTGGCGCTGCTGTTTCAGTTGTAGTTGAAGAACCACAGGCTGAAAGTGCGAATGTTGCTACTGAGGCTAAAGCGATAAGTTTCAATGTTTTTGTCATACTTCAAACGATAGGCGTAAACGCTCAAGTCCAACACCCCTGACTCACCCATCCATAGGTAGTGTTCATGAGGAATACATCTGGGAAAACTGGTTTTCCTCACTATTCTTTAAGTGGAGATATGACAAATAGCCCGAAAGCTCAATTACCCACCAACCGTTTGAGGTTATTGGTGGCCATTGCTTCTGGGGTCATTTTGATAGTTGCCACAGTGGCTGGAATCTTTGGTTTTGCTGCCAGAAATTTAGCTGGAAACATTAAAGCCTTAGAAGTTA
>BJFU01000079.1 GCA_014190035.1 Actinomycetes bacterium
TTTATCGGTGCATTCTTTAAAGGATTCATTGGTCGAATCAGCATTATTGGTGGATTAATTGTGGGCTATGTTGTAGCAGCACTTATGGGAGATGTTGATTTCTCAGGAGTAAACAGTGCAGCTTGGGTAGGACTACCAGAATTTACTACCCCAACATTTTCAACCAGTGCAATGCTTTTATTCCTTCCAGTTGTTTTGGTACTAATTGCTGAAAACATTGGACACGTAAAAGCAGTTGCTGCCATGACTGGCAAAAGCTTGGATGATCAAGTTGGCAATGCACTTATTGCAGATGGTGCAGCAACAGCATTAGCAGGATTAGGTGGCGGTTCAGGAACCACCACTTATGCAGAAAACATTGGGGTAATGGCAGCAAGTCGTGTGTATTCCACACTTGCCTACATCATCGCTGGTGTGGGAGCAATCTTGTTAGCACTTTCTCCAAAATTTGGTGCTGTGCTTGCTGCAACTCCAGCTGGTGTTAAAGGTGGAGTAACAGTTGCACTATTTGGAATGATCGGTGTTTTGGGTGCAAGAATTTGGATTGATGCAAAAGTTGATTTTGCAGATCCAACAAATCTTTACATTGCAGCCTCAGCACTAATTATTGGTATTTCAGATCTGTCATGGACCAGTGGAAAATTCGCATTTAGTGGAATTATTAACGCCACCCTTATGGCAGTAGTGGGCTACCAAGTGTTCAACCGCATTGCAAAAGCAAGAAAAAATCGCTAGTAATAACTAAATAAATAAAGGGCTTGAGACCGAAAAGGTTTCAAGCCCTCTTTTGTTTTAGTCGGTAAAAATTTAATTTGACTGAAATAGCCCGAATTTCATGACTAAACTTTTCGTATATCCATAAGATTTCTGACTAGTATTTGGCTCATATGAAAATGAAAGCAAAGCTTTTAGTAATGCTCTTGGCAATTCTTGGCAGTTTTATTGTTGTTCCTGCTCAAGCTGTTACAGCACTTCCCCTTGATCCTCGCGTTGGAGACAGATGTGAAAAAGATCCAAAGGTTCCAAAAGCTTGGAAGGAATATCAAGACATAACCTGGAACTATCCAGCTTGTCCTCATCCATATAGATATGTAAGTGGCAAGTTAACTTCTAAAACACCCAAAACTGTTCAAAACACCAGATCAGAGTTACTAAGTGTTGATCAATGCATGATTGCTAATTTCTGGGCAACTAAAAGAGCTGAACAATCTCGGGGAGAAGTTTTAGGACCAAATTACACCTTGCAGCTAGTTCCTTTCCAATCACCTGATTACAAAATGAAATCTAATCCTCAAGACGACTACAAAGTCTGGATCAAAGCATTTGAAGATGTGATGAACAAATCAAGTGATCTTCCGTTTAACTTTAAAGTTGTTGTGCCAGATAAATACTTTATGTTGCCCAATACTTTGAAGTCTTACGAAATCGGATATAAATATTGGGAGGACTATCCAGATCCCAGAGATAAAGTAGTTCAACCAGGAGTAATGAGACTTGTCCAAGATGTTGTCACTGCGGCAGATCCACAAATAGATTTCTCAAAAGCAAATCACATGTGGATAATTGGTCCACCCACAGCTAACAGAAAAGATCTAATTAGTTGGGATCTTTACAAGTACACCATTCAAACTCAAGAAAAATTAATGAAGAGACTTTATCTGGCCCAAAATCCATTTGACTATAAATTTGATTTAAAGAATCGTTCTCAGAATGATAAAAAATACGGCAAGATGAAATCAAACTATATTTTTGATGGCTCTGGTGCTCTGGGTTGGTCACATTATTGGGGCCATTCCTCTGGAACATTTACTACTTTTGCATCAGTTCAGGGCTACCCAGATCAAATGATGGACTGGGGAATTATGCAGAAGAAAGATTCTGACTGGTTAGCACTTCATAAGTGGATTCTGCAAATGATCAGTGATGATCAAGTTCGATGTGCCCCTAAAGACAAAGTAACTACTCATTGGTTAAAACCATCAACAATTAAAGGTGGTTATGAGAAGTTATTAATGGTGCCAATTTCAAGTTCAGATTATTTAGCAGTGGAATCAATTAGACCTTATGGCTACAGTTACAAAATTCCAAAGTGTCAACAAGGTGCTCTTGTCTATGTCGCCCATCTTTACGGTCAAGGCTTCAATGAAAAAACAATTCATGTTCCTGCCACTACAAAGAAGAAAGGTTGTCCTGGCCGAGGACCATCTGAATTAGGAGCTTTAGTTAAAGGTGACAGCGTTAGCTACGGTGGTGTTCGAATCACTGTTGTTGAAGCTGGAGATTTTGGTGACGTTGTAAGAGTTGAGCCAGGAGTTTAAAACAGGTTTACTTTTTAGTTAATTCAAACTTCTTCTTCTCTTAAGCCAAGCTGTTAAAGCACCTGTGCTCAATAATGCCCACAGCACCAATACTGGTTGGAACAATAATCTAATAAATCTATCTCGATCACTATTTAAACCAAAGGCATCAATTTGGTTAACATACTGGGAAATATTGCCCCAAAAGATTGCTACAAAAAATGCAGCCGTAAGAAATCCAATAATTATTCGATATTTCCACAACACCAACAAAGCAGCACCTAACAAAATTTCTACAACTCCAGATAACAAAACAACAAAATCGGCATAGTCTTTAAACAGATTTGGCACTTGGGCTTGAAACTCCAAGCGATTAGGACCAAGATGACCAAAGCCGGCAAACATTAGAGCAAGGCCTAACACCATTTGGGGAATTCTTTTTATTACCTTCATTAGTTTTTGTTACTTTGAGGTAAACGCTCAATTATGTGGTTAACAAACTTCTCAGGGGATTTATCACATTGTGATATCTCGGCATCTGTCATAAAGACAAATAATTGCCCTGTTTCATCTTGGGCCACCACTGCTGGGTATTGCTCATTTATTACTTGGCGCACATTATCTGGTTGATCGTTTCTGTGAAAGGCTTGGAATTCAACACCGTAATCTTTGATTAGTTTGTCTCTTTGTTCTTTCCAGATAGCTTTTTGTGTGAAAAGAGAATGAGTGATATCGCATAAACTGCAATGTCTTACCCCTAAACGAGCACCAACCCAATAACTCATCTCACCCCACAAAGTGGCATCAGCGTCATAAACACCAAATAGGGTATTGATTCTTTTTAGATTTTCACTCAATTGTTGGCCTCTTTATTGTGATTTACTGCGTATTCATCTGTGGTTAGGGCTTTATTTCAGCACAAGATTTCTTAAGTTCTTCACCATAGAAGTTAATGTTTTGTATATTTTGCTCTAACATCAACTGAATA
>BJFU01000080.1 GCA_014190035.1 Actinomycetes bacterium
CATAAAAGATGTTATTGAAAAGACTGCTGACTCTCTTTCAAATTTGTTAGCTAAACAAGAAACTCCAGTCGTGATCACGGGAAGTGCTCCAGAAATTGAATTAGATCAAAGAAGAATTGAAAGAGTACTAAGAAATCTCATTTCTAATGCATCAGAATATGGCGAAGGAAAACCAATTGAAGTTGAAATTGGAAGTGACGAAGACACCATTGCAGTAGTTGTTAAAGATAAAGGTCCTGGTTTAAAACCAGGAGAATCCTCCCTTGTATTTAATAGATTCTGGAGAGCAGATCCTGCACGCGCCAGAACAACAGGTGGAACAGGTTTAGGTTTAGCGATTGCCTTAGAAGATGCAAGATTGCATTCAGGTTGGATTGATGTTTGGGGCTCTCCTGGCAAAGGAACAATGTTTAGATTAACTTTGCCCAGAATTGCACATAAAGCAATAAGTAGCTCTTCATTACCACTGGGAATAGGCAGCGAAGAAAAATATGAACTGGATATGTCTGCGCTTCAAGAAATGCTTGATCCTGATACAAAGATTGCTAAACAATGAAAAAGTATTTTATATTTTTAATTTCTTTAGCTTTAGTTGCTTGCGGAAATATTCCTAAAAATAGTTCAATTCAAGAAGGCTCAATATTAGGTTCAGTTCCAGAAGGTTCAATTGTTCGTGTAATTGCAAGTTCTCCTCAAGAGGGAATGACTCCAGAAGAAATAGTTTCAGGTTTTCTAAATGCATCAGCATCAAGTGAAAATGATTTTAAAATTGCTAGGGAATATCTAATTCCAGAGTTACGAGATACTTGGCAACCAACACAACAGATTCAAGTTTACGAAGGACAAGGTCGACTTAACTTAAATCAAAGTAGTTCCGTAGTTTTTACGGCTCCACTCAATTCTGTTATTGATGATCGATCAAGAATTACATTGAGTGAACCAGATTCTCAATTAGTGCAAGAATTTAAGTTAAAGAAAGTAGAAAATGAATGGAGAATCAATTTAGATATCAAAGGTCTATTGATTTCTCGCGCAGATTTAAATAGAAGTTTTACGACATTTCCACTTTGGTTTCCTGATTCATCACTTAAAACTCTCACCCCAGACATCGTGGTTTTACCTAGATCAACAACAGGAAATGCAACCCGGCTTATGCAATTACTTCTAGCAGGTCCTGGCGAAAATCTAACTGGAGCAGTTAGATCAGCATTCCCAGTTGGAACGACATTGGCAATAAATTCTGTTCCAGTAAGTAATGGCTTAGCCACAGTTTCTTTGAATGAATCAGTGTTAAGTGCCGAGCCATTCTTGAGAGAAGTTTTATCTGCTCAAATTGTTAAAACACTTTCAAGAATCCCGGAAATCAGAACAGTGAGAATAAATGTTGGCAGTCAATCGTTAATTGTTCCAAACACTCCAATTAGACAAAGCATGACACTTTGGGAAAAGTTCTCACCTGATTCCAATCGCGAAGCTGATGCTTTAGCAATTCAAGATGGAAAGATTTTCAGACTCAGTACCGAATTGGCTTCAGCAATTTCTGATGATTATTTCAACTCAGGTAGATGGTTTGCAGCAACTTCAAATAGAGATGAAAATATTTTAGCCGCGGTAACAGAAGACAGAACTAAACTTGTGGTGCAAAATAGTGCTGCTGCAACTCCTAGACGTGTATTAGTTGAAGGCCAGGGATTTAGAATTCCTCACTCAGACATATTTGACTCCATTTGGGTCACAGGAGTAAACCAAATTTCTGTCATTCAAAAAAATCGAGTTATTAATGTATCTATTGATGGTATTGATAAACAAAATGTAATTGATGTTATTCCTTCACCTGATGGAGTCAGAGCTTTACTTATTACTAACACTGTTTATGGAACCGAATTGCGAATAGGCACAATTGTTAGAGACGATCAGAGTATAAAAATTATTAATGTGAGAAAGTTAATTAGAGATGGATATTCAGTTGCACAAGCAACATGGCAAGATTCCGAAATTGTCTTATACCTAGACAATTTCTTGGAACCAGCAAATATCTATTCCATCGATACCTTCACGGGAGTTTCTAAATTACTTTATTCACAAATTGGTTCACAAAATCTAGCAAGTGTTATTAAGAAGCCAACGTATTTGACACTAGAAGATGGATCCATTTTGGAGAGAATTAGTGGGGAATGGATTAGTAGAGGAAATTTGGTAAACGCGGCTTACCCAGGATAATTATCCACACGGTGTATTTTTCCACAATTCTAGATTTGCTGATTTTTAAATAACTGTAGGTGATTCAAGATTTATCAATGCAACTCAACTCTTTCATAAGTGATCTGACAGGTCTTTTATCACAGAATTACTGTTATTTCTGTGGAAAAGTTGAAGAGATAATTTGCCATGAATGCTTAATTTCGAATTTAGATTTAGCAAAAATACAATACATACAAAGTGTTCCAATTTTGACAATGACAACGAAAGATAAGACTTTTTCGAAGTTAATTACTTCATATAAAGATGAGGGGGTATCAAATCTTGTACAACCCTTTTCAAAAGTTATTTCAGTTGGACTAAGGTTTTTTTCTAAACATCAGCAAGTAAAAGTAGTCAATGTTCCAAGCACAAAAAAAGCTCTTCAAAAAAGAGGATTTGATCCAATTAGCCTTATGACTGAGACAGCTTGCTCATTAGCTGGCAAGAGATTTATATACGAAAAAAGATTGCTCGTTAATTGTAGAGAAAGACAAGATCAAGCAAGTTTAAACTTTCAACAACGAATATTGAACACAGAAAGTGCTTTTAAAGCTAACTTTGCAGAAATAAAACCTGTGATTATTGTTGATGATTTAATAACTACTGGCTCCTCAGTTACTCAGAGTATTTTTGCTTTAAGAGCAAAAAAGATTAAAATCAAAGCTTGCGTTATTTTAGCCTCGAATCACTAATCTGCCTCTAACTGCTCAGGCCACTGGTCGAAAAGTCAAATACATTAGACTAAAGAAATCAGATTGAGGTGTGTTGTGGAAATTGTCATTCACGGAAGACACGCAGATATAAAAGATGATTTCAAAGAGTATGTCATTAAACAAAGTGCCAAATTGGAAAAATTTGGGATCAATATTGCTCTATTAGACGTTGAAGTTACTCATCGAGAAAACAAGAGACAAAAGAAAGTTGAATTTCAAATAGACTTAACTGCTAAAGGTGCTGGAACTAACCTTCGATCTCAATCAGAAGGA
>BJFU01000081.1 GCA_014190035.1 Actinomycetes bacterium
GCGAATTGAAGTTCTCGCACATCTCTTTGAGTTAAGAAAACTAATGGATCTTCTTTGTCTCCGTGCAACAGAAAAGCTTTATCGTTACTTTCAAGAGTAATTAACCTGTTACTTAAGTTTGGAAAATCTTTTTCAAGCACTTCTTGAGAAATAAAACGTCCAGATTGATCTAGCACTCCAATTTTTGCCAATTCTGCAACTGCATCTACTAATCCAGAACCACACATTCCTTGTGGTTCAACATCTCCAATAACTTGAAGAGTTACACCCTCTTTGCTGATTTTGACAACTTCAATAGCACCATCTGCTGCTCTCATTCCGCACTTAATTGAGGCTGCTTCGAAAGCAGGACCAGCAGGAGCTGCAGTTGTTAAAATTGTGTTTCCATCACTTAAAACAATTTCGCAATTGGTTCCCACATCAATAAATAGTCTTACTCTTTTATCTCTATCCATTCCTGAGGCAAGAACTCCGGCAACAATGTCGCCACCCACATAGGCCCCAAAAGATGGGAAAACATATGCGCGGGCTTGTGGATGAATTGCTAACCCAAATTCTTTAGCATTTAGAACTGGCCAACTTTGGGTAGCAGTAATAAATGGAGCAACTCCAACAGGTTCTGGATCAACACTAAGAATTAAGTGAATCATAGTGGCATTTCATGCAACTGCGACTTCATCAACATTAAGGTTACTAATTCCAGCTTCTTGAATAACTTCATCAGTCAGTTCATTTAATGTTGATTGACCGGCTTCTCTTAATCTCTGGAGAGCAGTCGCATCAAGCATGGTGGCAGAAATTCTTGAAATAACATCTGCTCCAAAAGGCTGTTGTTTGTTCAACATTGATTTAACAGCAACAGGTGTTCCAGAATTTAGATCCAACAAAGTGGCTACAACGGTGGTGGTACCTAAATCGTAAGCAACTGCAAATCTTGATGAAGTTGTATCACCGGGTTCGATGTCAATTAATAGATTATCAACAATAACTGCTGTGACTTTGAAATTATTCTTTCTTAAAATAATTGGAAGCTTTTGTAATACCTCAAATTCAACACTAACTTCCAAATCATCAATTCCATCTGTCACTCTTTGAATATCTGGTCTTTGATCATGCAAAGTTGGTTCTGTTAATTCTAGGTATCTTTTTTGTACTGCTGGTCTAAGAATTACTTGTCTTCCAACTCCTACTGTTGCAGCTTTTGGTCTGGTGGTCATAGCAGGAACTGTGATTGCTAAATTCTCAGTTGCTCGAGCCACGCAAGCAAGGCGCCAACCATTTTTTAATTCTTCTTGACTAAATGCACGAATATCTAATCTTGAAATTGGAACAATACCTTCAGTAATTTGCACTTTACATTTTTTGCATGTTCCATGACCGCCACAAGTTGAATCAATGGCAATTCCATTCCAAGAAGCAGCATCAAAGACACTTACTCCTGGTGGAACTTTAAATGACTGATTACTTGGTGAAAAATCTAATTTAACTCGACCGAGTCCTGAATGCTCAACTAATTCAGGTTCAATTTTTTCTTTAGCCATTTAAATTAGGCACTTGGTTGTTGTGCTCTGAAAGCAGAAATCCAATTTCCACCCCATGGATCATTTCCAAGTAACAAATCAGCAGCTCTCACCGATGTACCAATTTCTTTTGTTCTTGCATCCATAATTGCACTTGTTAAACCAGCTGCCATGGCCATTGGCAAAAATGAAGCATTAACTGCATGTCTATTTGGAAGTCCAAATGAAACATTTGATGCACCCATTGACATATTCAAACCAAATTTCTCTTTAATTAAATGAATTGTTTCAAGTGTTATCTTAACTGCTTCAGTATCGGCTCCAACTGTCATTGCAAGTGGGTCGATAACTAAGTCTTCTAATGGAATTCCGTATTTCTCTACTGTTCTAACAATTTTTTCAGTAATCACTAATCTTTCTTGAGCTGTTGCTGGTATTCCTGTTTCATCATTTGATAAAGCCATAATTACTGCTTTATGTTCTTTGACTAGCGGCAAAATCAATTCCATTCGATCATCTTCACCAGTCATGGAATTAACTAAGGCTTTTCCTTCATAAGCTTTTAATCCAGCTTCAAGTGCCTCGATAACGGATGAATCAATACAAATTGGCAAATCTGTTTTTGATTGAACAAGTTTGATTGCTCTACTCAATAGATCTGGTTCATCTGTTAATGGAACACCCATGTTTACATCGAGCACATCTGCGCCGCCTTCGACTTGCTGTTGAACATCTATTTCAATTTGGCTCAAATCCCCTGCGCGAAGTTGCTCTTGGAACTTTTTTCTTCCAGTTGGATTAATTCGTTCACCAATAATGACAAAAGGAACATCGTGACCGATGATTACTTCTTTAGTTGCAGAGCGAAGTATTGAATGCACTTTTATTCCTTTTTCTAGTTCACTGATCGCGGGGTGCGACCAAGGTCTGTCATTAATCGATCAAGAGTGTCATCATGTCGAAAATCTGTTACATGTAATCCTCTAACTCCAGGAAGTGAAAGTGCATGTTTAGAAAATTCTAAAGTTTGTTGATAAGCCTCTTCTGCCTGATCACTTGCTTTTTCTACTCGATCAATTACATCTTGGGGAACACTAATACCTGGAACTTTTTCATTCATGAACTTCAAAGGTCTTACCCCTTTTATTAAAACAATTGTTGGAAGTAGCGCCACATGTCTATCTAATCCCGCAGCTACTACTCCTTGACAAAATTTTTCTAATCGATCTGGATGATAAGAGATTTGTAATTGTAAAAATCTCGCTCCAGCAGCAACTTTCTTTGCAACTCTTTGTACACGGTATTCAAATGGAGGTGCTGAAGGATTTTCCACTGCTCCAACGAATAAATGTGGTGCTGGTTCAATTTTTCTCCCAGACATGTATTCCCCACGACCAATTGTGGTGGCAAGTCTTACTAACTGTGGACCATCTAAATCAAAAACTCTTCGAGCTTCTGTTTCATCCCCTGCTGTTACATCATCACCCGTTAACGCACAAATGTTTTCTATTCCATGCAAACTTGCACCAACAATATCTGCTTGAATTGCTAAACGATTTTTGTCACGACAAACCACTTGCATAATCGGTTCAATGCCATGCATTTTCATGGCAATTGCACTTGCCACATTTGAGGCGTGAGCATGTGCTGCTGTGTTATCCGTTGCATTTACCGCCACAAACCAAGG
>BJFU01000082.1 GCA_014190035.1 Actinomycetes bacterium
TTGTCCAACGCAACCCATGTATGGCTTCTCGATTTTGGTTTTGTCAGCACAGAAACCATACAATTGAACTTTGTCTTCTAGTTTCAATTGTTTGATTGCTAGCAATGCGCCAACTACACCTGGTCCGGTATCAGCAAAAATAACGTTCATTTCTGGATTACCTTGAAGCATTTCTGCAGTTACTTTTTGAGCAACGTCAGGCTTTACTTCATGATCTACAGTTTGAACAACTTTTGCATTTGGATTCTTTTCCAAAGCTGCGGTGAATGCAGCATCGCGAAGATTTGTAGTTACGTTACTTGGAACGCCCACAATTCCTGCAATGATTTTTGCATCTGCGCCTAAGTTAGCTAATGCTTGTTCGCCACTTAGTGTTCCTCCGCCTGCTTGGTCAGCACCAAGGTTCTGAACTACTGAACCTCCGGCTGCTTCAACAGCTGCCATGTCAACGAATACGTTTACAGCAAAAACTGGAATTCCAGCTTTTGACAAGCTAACTGCGAAACCAGTTCCTGGTTCGGAACCAATCGCATTTAGGTAAACAGCACAAACTCCTGCTTGAATAAAGGAGTCGATTTGACTTTGTTGTTGCGCAATGTCGTCATCAGCAATTGAAATAATTGCTTCGAAGCCATTTGCTGCTGCTGCGGTTTCAACACCTTTTTTCATTTCTACGTAGTAAGGGTTGCTTAAATTAGGCAAAGCTACACCGATTTTTGGTGTTGCTGTGCTGCAATTTTCAGGCAAACCTTCTCTAACGCTTGCTGCTGCTGCACCATCTCCAGCTGCGGCGTCTGTTTCAGAAGCGGATGAACATGCGCCAAGCAATAATGCACTTGAAGCAATTATCAACGCTACTTTTTTATAACCAGGAATTACTTTGGTCATAATTTGTTACTCCCTTCATTTCTAGAGGATTTATTTCCTGCTAGATCTATTTTTTTATTCGACTTAATATTTGAGGTTTCCCTCGAGGTTTAGATTTGGCACCATCTCTTTTTGCTGATCTTTTGCTATCGAAGCTCACTCCACCAAGAATGATCAAACCAATAACAAGTGGTTGCCAGTAGCTACTTACGTTTACAACGTTCATGCCATTACTGATAGTTGAAATTAAGAGCACACCCGAAATAGCACCTCTGATGGTTCCAATTCCACCAAAAAGACTTACGCCTCCCACAACAGCAGCGGCAATTGAGTAAAAGAGTTGATTGCCAGTTCCTGTTTGGGGATATCCCACGTTTAATCTAGAAGTTGCCACTACACCTGCAACCCCTGCTAAAAATCCACTAAATGCGTAAACAAAAACAGTAGTACGCATTACATTTATTCCTGAAAGTCTTGCAGCTAATTTGTTTCCACCAAGTGCATAAATGTGTGTTCCTAGCACTGTATTTTTCAACAAAATTGAAGAAACAATTGATGCAATCATTACCAAAATTACCGGGACCGGAAATCCAAGTACATGTCCTTGTCCAATCCAGGCAAATTTTTCTTGAGTAATTTGAATTGATTCAGCACGAGTGATGATCATTGGAATTGAAGAAGCCACACCCATAGCCGCAAAAGTTACGATGAATGGTGGAATCTCAATGTAATGAATAATTAATCCGTTTATAACTCCAAGTAAACTTCCACAAAGTGCTGCACCTATTGCTGCGCTCCACCAAGGCATTCCTGATCGCATTAAGACAGTTGCAATAATTCCGCTCATCGCAACATTTGCGCCAGTTGAAAGATCAATACCACCTGTTAACAACACAAAAGTTTGCCCTAAACCAATGAGAGCAATAATTGCTCCATTTAGCAATAAGACGCTGGCGTTAGTTAGGGTAAAGAAATTCTCAGATAGCAACGAAAATATTAAAACCATAACCAAGAAGACAGCAAATATTCCTGCCTCTTGAGGGATGTTTACTTTTTTCATTTTCATACTTTCTCCTTTTTTCTATCTAATCCGCGCCAATTTGAACATTCGTCGTATTTCTCGAAATAGCCACTTAGGTCCTGTTGTTTTCGAGGAGAAACAATTTGCACTACCTCTGGTTGCCATTGCTCTATTACTTTAGAAACTGTTGTTTTCTGAGCAACAGCTGCGGCTTGGATACAAGCGCCCCGGGCAGAAGATTCTTCAACATCTAGTAAGTAGACGTCCTTTTGTAACAAATCAGCCAATATTTGGCGATATGCCTTACTTTTGGAAGCACCTCCAGTCAGAATAATTCGACCATTTGATTTCTTCACTAAATTAGTTAAAAATCTATAATTCTTAACCAGTGGCAAAAGCACTCCATCAAAAATGCATCTTGCAAATTTATTTCGATCAGTTAATGAATTAAGTCCAGCGATTGTTCCTGTTGCATAAGGCAAATTTGGAGTTCTTTCACCATCAAAAAAGGCAGCCATAACTGCTGAGTTTTCATCGATTTCTGCAGCTAATGCTAGTTCTCCCAGTTCATCAACTGAACAGTTCATAATTTTGCCAGCCCAGTCGGTGACTTTTGTTCCGTTTAAGCTAACCATCACGGGCATATAATTTCCACTTGAATCTGCCATTCCATTTACAGTTCCTGTTTTATCAAAAACAGGTTGACTGGAAACTGTGAAAATTACTGCAGAAGTTCCAATTGAAAAAACAAAATCGCCTTCTCTGGTGCCTAAGCCAATACATGATGCCATTTGATCGCCTGTTCCTGGACCAATCATAACTTCATTATTCACGCCTAATTGTTTTGCAACATCTGGGGAAATATTAGAAGCTTTAGTTTCAGGACCTAAGACTTCAGGAAGAGCTTTAGTCCAATCTTTAGATTTATCAATTCCTTCTAAAACTTCATAGATCCATTTACTATCTTTTATTGAGTAATAACCTGTACAAGTTGCACCAGCTCTGTCGGTAACAAGTCTGTTACTTAACCTTGCTGTTAAGAAATCATGTGGCAAACAAACCTTTTTAACTTTTTTAAAGTTTTCAGGTTCGTTTTCTTTCAACCAAGAAACTTTAGTAATTGTAAAGGAAGGACCAATTAAAGAACCGACTTCGTTTATCCAATAATCTCGACCATACTTT
>BJFU01000083.1 GCA_014190035.1 Actinomycetes bacterium
GGGCAATGCGAGAACATTTGAATTATTAACTCGTCTGGAATCTAAAACAATTTGTGATGGTAGATCACTAGGTTTGAATTTAACTAGAGCAACTCTGGATGCTGCTACAAAATAGCCGTGGGTCTTTGATGGCAAGAATCCTAAGTTTGGTTTTTACGAGGAAGATAAAGAAATATTTGATTGGGTTAGATTAAACGCAAAAAGTCAAACAAAGGTCTTTGAAGCTCAAGTCATGGATATTGCTGATGACATTGCATATAGCGTTCACGATATTGAAGATGCAATTTATGGTCAACATTTTAGCCCCTTAGCACTTGATTCTGAACCAGAATTCAAAGAAGTGATAAAACTTGCTGCAACAGAGTATGCACCTGAAATTAATGAAGATAACTTAAATAAGGCGCTTAATTCATTAATCAAACAAAGCTGGTGGGTTAAGTCATTTACTGCAACCCAAGTTGATATGGCAGCACTAAAAAATATGACAAGTCATTTAATCGGTAAATTCACCGAAGAAATAGAACAAACCACAAAAGCAGGAAATAAAGCAGAAAACTTCACAAGATATAACGCAAATCTAATTGTTCCCCTCGACACAAAAGCTCAAATAGCAGTACTAAAAGCAGTGGTTAATTTGTTTGTGATGCAACGAAAAGGGGCGGCTGAAAATTACGCCAAGGAACAAGATTTAATTCTAAATATTGTTGAAGGATTGCAAAATAGTCCACAAAAACTTGATCCTCAGTTCAAGCACCAATTTGACAATGCAGGAAGTAGCAAGGAAGCCAAAAGAGCAGTAATTGACCAAGTTGCAAGCCTTACAGACTCTTCAGCAAGAAGACTTGCCCAAGAATTTGTAGGCTAAGACTCATGGCAGGCAGAATCCGAAACGAAGACGTAGTTTTAGTTCGTGAGCGCGCGCGAATTGATGAAGTTGTTCGGGAACACGTTTCTTTAAAAAGTGCTGGGGGAGCAAGCCTTAAAGGTTTGTGTCCTTTTCATGATGAAAAATCTCCTTCCTTTCATGTAACTCCTTCCAAAGGTTTTTGGTATTGCTTCGGTTGTGGAGAAGGTGGCGATGTCATTGGTTTCTTGCAAAAAATTGAACATTTATCTTTCAGTGAAGTAGTTGAAAAATTAGCTGGCAAATACAACATTCAATTGCGCTATGACGAATCTTCAAATAGAACTGGAATCAATACAGGACAGCGCACCAGATTAGTTGAAGCAAATAAACTAGCTTCGGAATTTTTTGCCCAAAATCTTAATTCACCTGAAGCCGAAACTGGTAGAAAATTCTTAACAGAACGTGGATTCGATAAAGCAGCAGCTCATAAATTTGGTGTTGGCTATGCCCTTAAAGGTTGGGATTCATTAACAAATCATTTGAAACAAAAAGGTTTCACAGAGGCTGAATTAACTTTGGCAGGTTTATCAGTTGCAGGTCAACGTGGAGTTTATGATCGCTTTCGTGGTCGATTAACCTGGCCAATTAGAGATGCCAGTGGTGATGTTGTTGGATTTGGCGCAAGAAGACTTTATGACGATGACCAAGGCCCAAAATATTTAAATACTCCAGAAACACCAGTTTATAAAAAAAGCCAAGTCTTATATGGAATTGATTTAGCTAGAAAAGATATTGCATCCAGTAAACAAGCTGTAATTGTTGAGGGTTACACAGATGTAATGGCTTGCCACTTAGCAGGAGTTACTACTGCTGTTGCAACTTGCGGAACTGCATTTGGCGAAGATCATGCACGCGTTTTAAGACGTTTCTTAATGGATCAAGAACAATTGCGTGGAGAAATTATTTATACCTTTGATGGTGATGAAGCTGGCAGAAAAGCAGCACTAAAGGCGTTCAATCTAGATCAATCTTTTGTGGCTCAGACTTTTGTTGCAGTTGAATCAACAGGATTAGATCCTTGCGAATTAAGACAAAAAAGTGGTAACGATGCAATAGTTGCCCTTGTTAAATCAAGAGTTCCATTGTTTGAATTCGTAATTAAATCCACCATTGCAAGCTTTGACTTAAATACTGCCGAAGGTCGAGTTTCAGCTTTAAGGTCAGCCGCGCCAGTTGTTGCTGGAATTAAAGATGTGGCATTAAGACCCGAATACACCCGAATGCTTGCTGGTTGGTTAGGTGCTGATTCAAACACTGTAGTTCAAGCAGTTGGTGCTGCGTCTAATTCTAGAAGCAGGGTAAATCTTGCAATTGAAGCAAATGTACCAGAGAAAAAAGAAATGCTGCAAGATACAGTTGAAACATCGATGGAACGCGAATGTTTGAAACTAACATTCCAGTTCTCTGATTTAGTTAAAACTTGGTTTGCTCAATTAACCCCTGATTGTTTTTCTCATCAAAAATACAGAGAAATCTTTGAATCAATCTCAAATACTGAAGTGAATGAGATTTCTGCAAATACAGCTCATGATGCAACTGAAGACGAGGATCAAAGAGCATTGATTGCAGCATTGTCAGTTGAAGAATTTAAAGCCAATGTGGAACCTAGATATGTTGATTCTGTTTTTGCCAGAGTGCTTGAAATTAATGCTGGTCGAACTATTGCTGATTTGAAGAGTCAATTACAAAGACTTGATCCTGCAACTCAAAATCAAGAGCATGATCGCATGTTCCAGCAACTCTTGAGCATCGAAGAATTTAGAAGGGCATTGAGAGAGCAATCTCTGGGCACTTCGTGAGTAACCTCAAGAGAGCAAAATTCTGTGTTCTTGGTAAGTTTGCATTCGCGTTAAAAGTCATTCCCGCATAGCTCAATTGGCAGAGCACTCGACTGTTAATCGAGTGGTTCCTGGTTCGAGTCCAGGTGCGGGAGCTTCATAAAACGAAAGTAATAAAAATGAATGGCACTATCGCC
>BJFU01000084.1 GCA_014190035.1 Actinomycetes bacterium
AGATTAGAAGACATGTTGGAATGCAACAGAGCTGTATTAGAAACACTGGATGCATCAAATGAGGGAACTATAGATTCTGAATCAAAACTAAATGGTCGAGTTGTAATTGAAAAAGGTGCCGAAATTATTAGATCAACAGTTTCAGGTCCTGCAATTATTGGTAAAAATACGAAACTAATCGATACTTACGTTGGACCTTACACTTCAATTTATAATGATTGCTTGTTAGAAAAAAACGAAATTGAGAATTCAATTATTTTAGAAAATACTTCAATTAGAAATGTAGGAAGAATTGAAGGAAGTTTAGTTGGTAAAGAAGTTGAAATCAGTGGAACTTCTGATCAACCAAAAGCTCACAAATTAATGCTGGGCGATCACAGCAAAGTGGTAATTAGCAAATGAAGTTATTAGTCACCGGTGGTGCCGGTTTTATTGGTTCTAATTTTGTCCGCATGGCATTAACAGACAAATTCCCGGAATTTAGTGTTGAACAATTAACTGTTCTAGATTTATTGACATATGCAGGTGATGAAGAAAATCTAAAACCTGTAGCAAGTGATAAACGTTATAAATTTGTTAAAGGTGACATTAGAGATCTAGAACTTGCAAAAAAACTTATGCAAGATGCTGATCAGGTTGTTCACTTTGCTGCCGAATCCCATGTTGATAGATCAATTGAAGGTGGATCTGAATTTGTCAGCACCAACGTAATGGGAACTCAAGTTTTATTAGACGCAGCTAAAAGTTCAAATATAAAGAGGTTTGTTCATGTTTCAACTGATGAAGTTTATGGAAGTATTTCTGAAGGCTCATGGCCAGAAGATCACCCACTCTTGCCAAATAGCCCATATTCCGCAAGCAAAGCTGGTTCTGATTTATTAGTGCGTGCTTACAACAGAACTCACAAACTAGACACCGTTATTACAAGATGTAGTAATAATTACGGGCAATATCAATTCCCTGAAAAAGTCATGCCTTTATTTATAACAAACATCATTGAAGGCAAAAAAGTTCCACTTTATGGAAATGGATTAAACGTTAGAGACTGGTTGCATGTCGATGACCATTGTCGCGGTATCGCACTTGCTTTAACAAAGGGAAGAGCAGGCGAGGTTTACAACATCGGTGGTGGAACTGAATTAACAAATGTTGAACTAACCCACAAAATTCTTAAAGCAATGGGTGTCGGAGAAGAATTCATTCAACCTGTTGAAGATAGAAAAGGCCATGACCTTAGATATTCAGTTGATATCTCAAAAATAAATAAGGAACTTGGATATTCCCCACAAGTTAATTTTGAAGAAGGATTAGAACAAACAATTAACTGGTACAAAAATAATGAAGCTTGGTGGAAGAAACATAAACAATCAGCACCAGCAATAAAATGACCTGGCTGGTTTTAGGAGCAAATGGCCAATTGGGCCAAGAATTAATGAATTTATTAAAAACTAGAAATATTGAAGCTATTGGTACAGATCAAAAAGAAATTGACTTTGCGAAACCAACTGAAATCGCAGAAAAACTAAAAAAATTAAATCCTTCACGCATCGTTAACTGCGGAGCTTATACCCAGGTTGATAAGGCTGAGGAAGAGCCAGAATTAGCTAATTTGATTAACGCTCAAGCTGTGGGAGTAATAGCTAAATTTGCCTCCGAAGGAAAAATTCCCTTTGTTCATATATCAACAGATTACGTATTCGATGGAACCGCAACATCACCATATTTAGAAAACGAAAAGGTAAATCCTCAGTCAGTTTACGGTTCATCAAAAGCACTCGGTGAAAAAGAAACAATGAAGAATAATCCTTCTGCATATGTATTAAGAACAGCGTGGGTTTATGGTGAATTCGGAAATAATTTTCCAAAAGTAATTGCAAAAAAATTAAAAAATAATGAAGAGTTAAATGTTGTAAATGACCAAATAGGTTCTCCTACTTGGACTTTTGATTTAGCTTCAGCAATAGTTGAAGTATTAGAGAAAAAACCAGAGCCAGGAATTTATCATGTAACAAATTCAGAAAGCTGTTCTTGGTTTGAATTCGCGCAAGCAATAGCAAAATCAATAAATGCAGACTCAAATCTTGTTAAACCAACTGATACAAAATCTTTTGTAAGGCCTGCAGTTAGACCGAAGTACTCAGTTCTTTCAAATTGTAAATGGAAAGATGCTGGGTTAACTCCACTTAGATCTTGGAAAGCTGCATGGAACAAAGCAGCGCCAACTGTTTTATCTAATCTTTAAGGTGTTGTAGTACCACTTGGGCTAGGTGAGGTTGTGACAGTAACCGTCGGCGTTGGAGTAGGTGTAGGAGTTGGCGGAATAACAATTGTTGTTCCAGGTGGAACTCCAACAGTGATCGTAATTAGAGCGCCCTCACTTGATTTAGTTCCAGGTTTTGGAGCTTGCGCTAAGACACTTCCAATTTGTTCATTAACAACTTGTTGCAAGATTTGAACTTGGAAACCAAGATTTGCAAGATCAGTTCTAGCTTGCGCTTCACTTAAGCCAACTACTTGCGGGACAATTTTTAATCCACTAGAAATTGATAGGGACACTTCAGTTCCAGCACTTACTGCAGTTCCTGCTGCGGGATCTGAACTAATTACTACACCTTTGTCACTATCACTTTCAACTTCAATTATTGGACCTAGTTTTAAGCCTTTATCACTTAAGATTCTTCGAGCATCTTCAACTGTTTGCACACCAATTAATTTAGGTACCACCACTTTTGATTTACCAGCACTAATTACTACGTCCACACCTTTGCCTGAAGTTATCGAAGTTCCAGCTTGTGGTGTTTGACTAATAATTGTGTCAATTGGTCTTTCAGAATTTTCTGGCGAAACCTCACCAAGAACTAAACCTTCTTCAACAAGTAA
>BJFU01000085.1 GCA_014190035.1 Actinomycetes bacterium
GTTTTTTCAATATCGAGGTACAGTTTGCCAAGATTCCTCTTGGCATTGGTGCCAAGATTGGATTGAAAGATATTGATAAATCATTTCCTTTTATTTCTGATAAGGCCTGTTCTATTTCAGGAATATGTTGATGAGTTCCATTGAGTTTGTAATTGGATAATGATCCCATCACTTCACTTGCCAGTAACGACTGTGAAGGCTTCTTCCCAGCGCCCGTTGTTCCACTTGCGGCAACTACTGTCATAAATGTCTGATCGATTAGATCGTGCTTTATTAAAGGTGCGAAAGCTAGGGCAATTGCAGTTGCATAACATCCAGGATTAGCTACCTTGCTCGACTTGGATATCTTTTCAATATTGTTTTCCAATTCAGGCAAGCCATAAGTCCAGTTACCGGCGTAATCACCTGAATAGTATTTATCCCATTTAGTTGCGTCTTTTAATCTAAAATCTGCTCCTAGATCAACAATCTTTGTGCCAGGTTTTAATTTGGAAATAAGCCCTGCCGACTCGCCATGCGGCAGGGCTATAAATACAAAATCAGTTTCTGCGATTTTTTCCGATGAAAATTCTTCAAAGTTTTGGTCATACTTGCCAACTAAAAAAGGATGTTCCCCAACTATTGGAGTATTGGCTTTGGAATGAGCTATGGCTGACTTGAATTTCAATTTGGGATGAGCATGGATCAAACGAAGTAATTGGCCACCGGCGTAACCGGATGCTCCTATGACAACTGTGTCCATATGCCAATTATACGCATATGCGCATATTCTTATGCTCTCAGGGACCCCTGATGTTGCTTCTCGATAGCCGAGACAATTTGACCGCGAAGTTTTGCTATTTCCTCGCTGTTCAAAGTCCTATCGGGAGCTCTAAATCGAAGACTAAAGGCCATGGATTTCTTGCCCTCTGCAATGTTGGAACCTTCATAGACATCAAACAAACGCACACTTTCAAGAAGTTCTCCAGCGCTTTTTTCAATCGTTTCAGTCATCTCACGTGCAGTTACATCTTTTGAAACTACGAAAGCAAAATCTTCTTTAACAACAGGCATCGCTGAGAAAATTGGGGCTTGTAAATCTTGAGAGTTGTTGACTATGACATCGACATTGATTTCAAAACCATAAACTTTTCCTGAGATACCATTTTTCTCTAAAACACTTGGATTAAATTCACCGGCATATCCAATGATCGTATTTCCAACTGAAATCTCGGCACATCTGCCGGGATGAAATGGCGCTAACTTTACATTCTTCAAATTAACACTTATTCCGTGCTCTGCACAAATTTTCACAACCATTTCAATTGGATCATTCCAACAAAATTTTTGAGAATTCGGCCACCATCCAGATTGATACTTTTCTCCTGAAAATATTGCAGATACCATTTTTGGCTGCATAGGTAAAATCGAGTTTAAGTCATTTATTTCTTTAGCAGAAGGTCGCTTGAGAAGTCTTGGCTTGATTGATTTTTTTGCTGTATTAGTTTTGACATACACACTTCCCTGTTCAAAAAGCGAAACATTATCTGCACCTCTTGAAATATTTCTAGATAACGCTTCAAACAATCCTGGAATCAATGTTGTTCTTAAGTATGGAAGATCCTCGGATAAAGGATTTGCAAGACGTACGAGATTATGCCTTTGGTCTTTGTTTATGATTCCAAGTGATTCTATTTGATTAAGGGAAACAAATGGGTAATTCAAGACTTCGTTTGCACCCATCCCCGCCAATTTAATTGAAATTGATTTTTTGATTATTTGCGATTTTGAAAGTCCGCGACCAATTTGAGTGTTTGGTAAGCGACTTGGAATTTTGTGATATCCCCAGATGCGAACAATCTCTTCCACGATGTCGGCGGGCATATTAAGATCATGACGCCAGGTGGGTGGCAACAATTTCCAAGATTTGCCAGATTTAGTCACTTTTATTTCTAATGACTTTAATATTTTAGAAATTATTGCAACATCAATATCAACACCAATTAGTCGCTTTACTTCTTGAGGACTAAAGTTAATTGATTTGGCTTTAATAGTCTTTTTAGCTACAGAAATTCCCTGTATTTTTGCTTTACCGTATTTAGCCAAGTAATGGGCTGCAAGAATTGCGGTGTATTCATTAACCGATGAATCGGTTCCTCTTTCAAATCTTTTGCTTGCTTCGCTGGGAAGTTTTAAGTTACGTGATGTTCTGCTAATTGATCCTTTATCAAAAACAGCCGATTCAATTATTAGATTTGTGGACTTATCTGTAATTTCACTTTCTAACCCACCCATGACCCCTGCAACAGAAAGTACTTTCTTTGCATCCGCAATCACTAAATCTTGTTGATCTAATTTACGTTTCACATGGTCTAGGGTCTCTAAAACTTCGCCTTGTTTGGCGTTTCTTATTTGCACCGAACCACTTACTTTGTCGGCATCAAAAGCATGAAGTGGTTGCCCAATCTCAAGCATTAAATAGTTTGTGACATCCACGGGAAGAGATATTGACCTTAAACCTGACTGTGCCAGCCTTTTTTGCATGAACATCGGAGTCATTGAATTGCTGTCATAATCTTTCAATGAAACCAGAGCCAATTTGCTAGCCTTGTCGGTCTTAATGTTTGATTTCAACTTGGTTGATTTTTTAACTTTAGGAATCTTTTGGGTGATTGGGTCAATGTATTTAACATTCATAGCTAGCGCTAATTCTCGGCCAATTCCGCGAACACTCATTGCATAACCGCGGTCAGGAAGAACCGCAATATCTAGAACAGTTTCTCCAAGACCTAGAAGATCTTTAGCATCTGATCCAACTTTTAAACCTGAAGCAAGAACAATTATTCCATCGTGATTATCGCTAAACCCAAGTTCCTTAGCTGAACAGATC
>BJFU01000086.1 GCA_014190035.1 Actinomycetes bacterium
TGTTGTTTTGGACGAGGCCTACACAGAATTTGTTAGAGATGAATTAGCAGTTGAAGGATTACGTGATGCCTGGGGAAAGAAAAACGTTGCAATTTTAAGAACATTTTCAAAAGCTTATGGAATGGCAGGATTACGTGTTGGTTTTTGTATTGCTCAACCTCATGTTGTTGAAACTTTAAACAAAGTTGCTTTAACTTTTGGAGTGACTAATTTAGCTGAAGAAGCTGGCCTTGCCGCTCTTGATCACGAAACAGAGTTAATGGCAAGAATAAATACTTTGGTGGAAGAGCGAACCAGAGTTGTAAATGAATTAACTAAACAAGGTTGGAAAATTCCAACGGCTGATGGAAACTTTATTTGGTTGGATTTAAAAGAAAAAGCTGCAGAATTTGCAACGAAGTGTGATGAAGTTGGTTTAAGTGTGCGTATGTTTGCTAATGATGGAGTACGCATAACAATTGCTGAAAAAACTGCAAACGATCGATTAATTGAAGTAGCACTTAAGTTTCGGGATTAACTAGCTTTTCTCTTTTTTCTCCGAGTACAACTAAAGCAATTCCAAATACCACGATGCTTCCACCAAATAAAATTGTTGCCGTAATAATTTCACTTCTTAGAAAAGCACCCAGTAAAACAGCTACAACGGGATTAACAAATGCATATGTTGCAACTAAGGAAATTGGAGCGTTATCTAATAAAAATGCATACGCACTATATGCAATTGCTCCCATTACTGAAATATAAATAAATGCAATCCAAGTTTGAGTTTCATGCGGAGCAAAGAATTGAGCAGTTCTTTCGCCTCTTAGTATTCCTACTCCAATTGCACAAAGTCCACCAAACATTGTTTCCCAAGCAGCTGTAGTTAATGCTGATTTTGGTAACTCAATTTTTTGTGCCCAAAAAAGATCTAACTGCCCAAATAACTGTTGAAGCTATCGGAATTAGTGTGTACCAACTTTGATCTGCAGTTGGTCTTACTAATACAGCCACACCAACTATTCCTATTAGAACACCAAGAATTGTTTTAAGACTTGGTTTGTCACCAAAGATAAACCTTAAAATTGCTACAAATACTGGTGTCATTGCAACTAAAAGAGCGATTAAACCGCTGCCAATATATTGAGCCGCAACTGCAATTAAAGGTGTTGCAAGGCCAATTAAAATAAAGCCAATAAACATCGCATTTCTTATTTGTTTTTTGTTTACAAATAAAGCTTTAGGACCTTTAGTTAAAAGAATGACTAAAGAAATAAGTAAACCAGCTGTGACGAATCTAAATCCAGAACCGGTATGAGGTGGAATTTCTTCA
The DNA here is from genome assembly GCA_014190035.1 of Actinomycetes bacterium. Classification (GTDB taxonomy): domain Bacteria; phylum Actinomycetota; class Actinomycetes; order S36-B12; family UBA5976; genus ATZT02. Next base: position 1,313 of record BJFU01000086.1, read on the forward strand.
ACCATGAATGCAATTCCCACATATGTAGAAGCCCAGACAAAATAGATGATTCCCAGCGATGCGGTAATCGAAAAAGCACTAGCACTGGAATGGGGTAAAACTAATCGGCTTCTCATCACCTTTTAGCCTACGCACTATTGATGCTAGATTTCATCAAATGAGCACCGCACTTGTGTCGCTACTACAAATTAGAACTGATGATTCAGAATCACCAAGTGATAGATACCAACGCGTAATTGATCAATTAGCAAAAATTGCACAAGGAACAGATAGTAAAAAACCAGATTTAATTATGCTTCCAGAGTTTTGGCATGGTGGTGCTTTTAATATTGAACAAAGTGTTTCACTTGCCACAACATTTCCTGGACCAATTTCAGATGATATTTGTGATATTGCTGCAACTCACGATGTATGGATTCATGCAGGATCATTTGTCGAAAACTTTAAGGGTTCGTTGTTCAATACTTCACTATTAGTTGATGGACAAGGCCACATTGCTGCAACTTATAAGAAAATACATTTATTTGGTTTTAGTGAAGGTGAATCAAAACATTTAACAAATGGTGATGAATTAGTTTGTGTTGCAACACCTTTAGGCATGACTGCCTTAACAACTTGTTACGACTTGAGATTTCCTGAATTATTCAGAAAACTAAATGAAAAAGGGGCAACAAGCATTTTGATGACTTCAGGTTGGCCTGTGCCAAGAATTGAACACTGGAATGTTTTAACAAAAGCTCGTGCTATAGAAAACCAATCAATATTTATTGCTTGCAATGGTGTTGGAACAAATGGTGACACAACACTTGGTGGTAACAGTGTGGTTATTGATGCCTGGGGCAAAGTCTTGAATGAACCAACAACAATAGAAGAAGTAATTGATGTAGAAATAGATTTACAAAACGTTAACCAGGTGAGAGAAAAACTTCCTGTATTAGCTGATCGAAAACTTTAAGAAACATTGAGTCCTGGGGTATTTAATAAAATGACTAAGAGACGATAGGCTCAATCCCATGCTTCTTTCCGATAGAGACATTAAGTCTGAGATTGATAAAGGACGAGTTGTCCTTGAGCCTTATGACGTAAACATGATTCAGCCATCCAGTGTGGATGTGAGATTAGATCGCTTATTTAGAACTTTTGAAAACCATAAATATGCCCACATTGATCCTGCTGAAAATCAACCAGAACTAACTCGCGAAGTTGGCGTGGAAGGAAATGAACCATTCATCCTTCATCCAGGTGAATTTGTTTTAGGAAGCACATATGAAGTTATTTCGCTGCCAGATGACATCGCAGGTCGCCTGGAAGGAAAATCTTCTTTGGGTCGATTAGGACTTTTGACCCACTCCACCGCAGGTTTTATAGATCCAGGTTTCTCAGGACACGTGACTTTGGAATTAAGTAACGTGGCAACTCTTCCCATCAAGCTTTGGCCAGGCATGAAAATTGGCCAACTATGTCTTTTCCGCCTCGAAAGCCCAGCAGAACAT
>BJFU01000087.1 GCA_014190035.1 Actinomycetes bacterium
TCGGGTTATTAATTTGTCTGCATGCATGAAAGCAGGCATGGCAGCAGGAACTCCATCAGTAATTGAGGTTCTCCCTTTTTCTTTTTGTTTGATTTGTTCCCAATTAGCTTCAACTTGTTCTTTAGATAATTCTCCACTCTCACCAAAAATATGAGGATGGCGTTTTACAAGTTTGTTAGTTATCACATTTGCAACATCATCAATATTGAATGGATCTAATTTATCTTCTTGAGCAATTCGGGAATGAAAAACGACTTGTAATAAAACATCACCTAATTCTTCTCTGATTGCTTGGCGATCACCTGATTCAACAGCTTCAGCAAATTCAAAAGATTCTTCTAATAAATATTCAATTAAACTTTGATGAGTTTGTTCGTTATCCCAGGCACAGCCATCTTTGGATCTCAAAATATTCATTAATTCAATTAGACCTGCCACACCATTTTTGCTGGGTGGATTATGTTTTGCCATTTACTTAAGGGTTTGTAAGTAGATCAATCGGTTTTGCAAATGCAGGTTCACTTAATTCATTTGCAGGTGGCGCAATTGATCCGTTATTTGAAACCCATGAACCATAACGAGGGTTAATTTCAATTTTTTTAGAATTTGCAATCTTTAAAAGTAATCCTTCACCTCTTGCTCTTTGTACCAATTCAGGAGCACCTGGTTGAAGGGCTTTTCCTATTGCTTCGAGCGCGCGATTTTGACTTAATACTTCTTTAATCAGCATCGGTGGGACATTTCTAGAACCAGCGAATACAGCTAATGCTTCTGGTCCGCCATTTTGTTTTTCTAATGCTTCATAATCTTTGGCAACTAAACTTTGGTCAACAATCGCATTTGATTCAATAACAGCTTCATTAATAATTTGACCAATAATTAATCGAGCAAGCACACCTCTGGTTTGGGCAGTTCCTTGATCATTGTTTTCAATTGGCACAACGGCTCTTAAATCATCGAGGTAAACACTTAATTCATCAGAAGTAATTCGAGTATCTCCCACAAAAGCTGCTGTTCCTGGGTTTTGTTGACCACAGGCAATAAGAACACTGGAAACAAAAAGTAAGCCAACTACTTTCTTTAATTGCTTCTTCATGGTGTTCCTTTCAATTCGTCTTCAAAAACTTGATTGAATAATTCTGTTATCCAATTGAGTAATTCTTGATTCTTTAATACTTGACCATTAACAAGTGAAGTTAGTGGTGCAGGTACTTGAATCGCTCGTACTGTTGCACGAACTTGAGTTCCTGGGTACAGACTATTAAGTCTAAGGATTCGAGAATCTGGTAATTCAAGAGGTGCAAATCTAATGACTTTTCCTTGTTGCACTATTTCACTAACGCCAACTTTTCTCGCTAATACTCTTAATTTGGCAATAGCCAGCAATATTTCTACAGGTGGCCCAAACTTTCCAAATCGATCCATTAATTCCTCAGCAATATTTGCCACTTCTGATTCTTCTTTGACTTCGGCAAGTCTTCTATAAATTTGCATACGAAGTCTTTCTTCCTTGATGTAATCATGTGGAATATGAGCATCAAGTGATAATTCAATTTTGATTTCTGTATCAACTTTTGGTGCTTCACCTTTTGCTACAGCTAGTGCTTCACCAACTAATCTCACATATAAATCAAATCCAACTTCAGCAATATGACCTGATTGTTCCCCACCTAAAATATTTCCTGCACCACGAATTTCTAAATCTTTTAGTGCAACTGCCATTCCTGAACCTAAATCTGTGTGTTGAGCAATTGTGGCTAAGCGATCGTAAGCATTTTCTGTTAATGGTTTTTCTTCTGGATAGAAGAAGTAGGCATATGCTCTTTCTCTGGCTCGGCCAACTCTGCCTCTAATTTGATGTAGTTGAGATAAACCAAAAACATCTGCTCTATCAACAATTAAAGTATTGGCATTAGGTATATCTAAACCAGATTCAACAATGGTTGTAGAAACAAGTACGTCATATTTTTGGGCCCAGAAATCTAGAATTACTTGCTCCAATTCATGTTCATTCATCTGACCATGTGCCACAGCAAATTTTGCTTCAGGAACTAGTTCTTGTAATTCATGTGTAACTCGATCAATACTTGCAACTCTGTTATGAACGAAGAAAACTTGTCCATCTCTTAATAGTTCTCGTCTAATTGCAGCGGCTACTTGTCGTTTATCGTAAGGGCCCACAAAAGTTAAAATTGGTAAACGATCTTCTGGTGGAGTTTGAATTACAGACATTTCTCTAATTCCAGTTAAAGACATTTCTAAGGTTCGAGGAATTGGAGTTGCAGTCATTGTTAGGAAATCAACATTTGTTTTTAAGGCTTTTAAGTGTTCTTTGTGTTCCACGCCAAATCTTTGTTCTTCATCAATTACCACAAGTCCTAGATCTTTAAATCTCACATCAGAAGTTAGTAATCGATGTGTTCCAATAACAACATCAACAGTTCCTGCAGCAATTCCAGCTAAAGTTTCATTTATTTCTTTAGTGCTTTGAAATCTAGATAATGGTTTTACGTTTATAGGAAATGGTGAATATCTCTCACTAAAGGTATTGAAATGTTGTTGTACTAAAAGAGTTGTGGGCACAAGAATTGCAACTTGTTTGCCATCTTGAGTCGCTTTGAATGCTGCTCTTACTGCAATTTCTGTTTTGCCATAACCAACATCCCCTGCAATAACTCGATCCATAGGCACACTTTTTTCCATGTCTTTCTTAACTTCATTAATGCAAGAAAGTTGATCTGGAGTT
>BJFU01000088.1 GCA_014190035.1 Actinomycetes bacterium
AACAGCGCTCTAGCAATTCCAATTCGCTGCCTCTGTCCACCACTTAATTTTCCGCCGTCATCGCCAATATTTAAATCTGAAATTATTTCATTAGTGCTTAAATACTCATTTAACTCTGCTTTTTTTAGAGCATTTACTACATGTTTTCTATTTTCAGAATTATCTTTAAAGCCTAATAAAACATTGTCAACAATTGATCCGGACACTAATTGAATTTCCTGTGGTACATATCCAATTGCTCCTGGCCACCGCTCAATTGCATCAATGGCATCAAGGCCGCTGATTTGAACGCTGCCAGAACTCGGATGATGAAGGCCGAGTAATAAATCTACCAATGTTGATTTACCAGCACCAGATTGGCCCACTACAGCTATATATTTCCCGGAGTTAAGCTGCACGCTAACATTTTGAACAGCATTACTAGCGCTACCAGGGTATTTAAAACATAAATCCTTAATTACTACAGCTCCTGTAAATCCATCATGGATTACTGGAACTACGCCTACTTCCTGTTCGTTACTTGATTTATCAACTGATAATTGCAATGAATTGATTAGATCTAGGGTTGGCTTTGCCCCACCTAAAGCACTTTTAATAGTTAATAAATTTTGCTGTATTCTAAAAACTGCTGGCGCAATTCTACTAATTGCGGCAAAAAATAAAGTTAAGGTTGCAACTGAACGAAGTGCATTACTTAATAAGAACTGGATTCCTGCAATTAAAAGGGTTATTAAAAGTACAGAAGCTTCTAAAATATACTTATTGATATTCATTAAATAAATTGAATTAGCATTGGCATCTGCTTGTGACATACGGGCAGCACCAATTCCTTCTGCAAAAAACTGACGCTTACCTCTTAATAGCAATTCACGGTAACTACCTACTGCCTCAAATATCTTATTTGAAGAGCTTATAGAGTATTTTGCCTGTAGCATCGCTAACTTTTTATTTTTATTTTTTAAAGCTAGATACAAAGCAGTTGCAACCAAACTTAAAGCTCCCAATAGAATTATTGTCATCAATGGATTAACAAAGAGTAATCCAACTAGTAAGACAATTAAGAGAGCAAAGTCAGCAATTAATGCAACGGAAGTAGCAAGTACGCCAACAGTTATGCGGTCTACACCGGTCGTCAGTGAATAAATCAACTTTTGGCTACCTTGGTGTTTAATATCAGTGAAGGATTTCTTAAAAAGATTTGATGTCAAATTTGCTGACATTATTGCACTTCGCCTGCTTAGAAAAAATATAATTTTCTTATTGAAATATAGAGAAGCAAATGTTTTTATAATCATTAGTATTGCAGCTAATGACCCAAGAATTGCCACCTGCACCTGACTTGTGTAGTTTTCAAGACCAATAAAATTTATTACCGATTCAGTTCTACCTGCAACCTTAGTTGAGCTAATTGCCGCAACGGTAACTGAACCAATTAAGCCAAAAAATGCCACACCGATTAGATCTAGGAAGGCTAAGAATATTTGAATTAGTGAAACTAGAAATAATTTTATTCGATCGCTTTGACTTACTAATTTAAGAATTTGAAAATAATCAGTTTGTTTAAATTTGAATACTTTCATTTGGCTTATATTACACCAGCCATTTACGCATATCCCACTTACTTTAAGTTGTTATCCTGTGTAATTGGTTAGATTCTGGTTATATGTTCTAGATTGATGCTAACTGAAATTGCTTTCATTAACGATAGACTTTGTTTGTGAATCTCTTTGATGCTCACTCAATTGTGACTGATCTTGGCCTTATTGGAATTTTGCTTATTCTCTTTGCTGAAACTGGTTTGTTAATTGGTATTGCTTTCCCCGGAGATTCACTTTTGTTTATTGCTGGCATCGCAGCATCAGGTACTGGAGCCGCTTTATTAAATGGTAGTCAACTTCCAATGGTTGAACTTTTTATAGGAGCGCCGATTGCGGCTATTACTGGTTCTTATGTTGGTAGATGGCTTGGAGCAAAGTATGGGCGAAAACTTTTTGATAGACCGGATGGAAGATTCTTCACACAGGCGCGAGTAACACAAACTGAAAAATGGCTTGAAAAATATGGAATAGGCAAAGCACTGTTGCTTGCTAGATTTATTCCTTTTGTTAGAACCTTGATTAATCCAATGATTGGAATTATTGGTATTCCAAATAAAGTTTTCGCTCTTTGGAATATATTAGGTGCAATAGTTTGGACAGATGGAATATTGCTCCTTGGCTATTTGTTGGGTGAAAAAATTGAAGGCTCGGTAGATAAATACTTATTGCCGATTATAGGGTTAATTATTTTCTTAAGTTTGGTACCTATTGCCCTTGAAATTTTAAGGGAACGGAAGCGTAAAAAAGAATGAAGGTTTTACATATAATTACCCGCCTAAACACTGGTGGACCTGCTGTCTTTTTAGATCATCTAACGAACACCATGGGTGATTTAAACTGTGAAAGTTTAATCGCTTATGGGTACTGTGAATCAAATGAATCAGATTACACAGAAAATCATAAATTCAATGCAAAGTTACTGAAAGTTAACTCACTACATCGTTCATTAAATCCAATTGATGACATTAAAACCTTCTTTTTGTTACGGAAAACAATAAAACAAATCAAACCTGATGTTGTAAACACACATACTTCAAAAGCTGGATTTTTGGGAAGACTTGCGGCTAAGTCTGTTGATAAAAATTTGCCAGTTGTACACACATTTCATGGCCACTTGATTTATGGCTATTTTGCTCG
>BJFU01000089.1 GCA_014190035.1 Actinomycetes bacterium
GGCCAATCTTTAGTCATGCAAATCCAGTCATTAAGAGATCCATCTGCTCCCCAAGTTGGAGAACTAATGCCGGTTTCTTCTGAAGCAGAAACTACGAATGCTCCAGCACCATCAGCAAATAGAAAAGCGGTTCCTCTATCTTTATTGCTTACAAAATCGGTCATTCGCTCTGAGCCAACAATAATTGCATTTTTACAATCCCCAGATAAAACAGATTCGCTAGCGATTGCTAAACCATAACTAAATCCTGAACAAGCAGCTCCGATGTCATATGCACCAGCATTTGTGGCACCAATTTTGGAAGCAACTTCCATTGCTAAATTTGGTAATTGTGCAGGATTGGTAGCAGTGGCAAGGATAACCAAATCTATTTCTAAAGGATTAATTCCAGAATCTTTAATTGCTTCATTACATGCATTAACGGCCATGCTCGCAACTGTTTCTTCGGCACTGGCATATCTTCTTTCGATGATTCCAGATCTTTCTCTTATCCACTGATCGGATGAATCAATAAGAGGTGCGATTTCATCATTACTTACAATTCTTTTTGGACGATAAACACCAATTCCAGAAACTTTGGAACCCTTAGGTCTAGGAATGTTTCTTAATTGTTTTGTCATCTTGTTATCTTTGCATGCTTATCGATGAAAGCCTGAGCACCAGGAATATCTTCGGGAGATTTTATGGCAAAAAGTTCCACACCTGGCATTTCACGCTTAGCAATACCAGTTAATACTCCGGCTGGGGCAAGTTCAAGCATTCCGGTCACCCCTAGCTCAATCATTTTTGCCTGACACAAATCCCAGCGAACGGGAGATGTTATTTGAGTAATCAATCTGTTTTTTAAATCAGATGAATCTTTAATTGTTTGACCATCTTTGTTTGAGATAAAATTAGATTTTGAATTTGTAACTTCTACTTGAGCAAATTCTTTTTCAAGTTCTGATTCGGCAGATTTCATAAATTGCGAGTGGAAAGCTCCGGCTACTTCTAATTTTCTAACCTTTGTCGAGACAGGTGGATTTTCTGATAATTTCTCTAAATTAGCTAAAAGCCCAGAAGCAACAATTTGGCCATTGCTGTTTACATTTGCAGGAACTAAATCAAATTGTTCAATGTGTTTAATAACTTCAGCTTTGTCTCCGCCTAGCACTGCTGACATACCTGTTGCACTATTTGACGCAGCAGCTGCAGCCATTGCTTTTCCGCGAGTATTTACAAGTTTCATCGCGATTTCATCAGTATAAAAACCTGCAAGGCTAGCGGCACTAAATTCACCAACTGAGTGACCTGAATAAATGATGTTTGTATTTGAATTCACTTCTAATCTGCCAAAACTCATAAATGCCAAAGCGGTCAAGAGAGGTTGTGCGATATTTGTCGCAGTTATTTCTACTTGTGATGCCGAAGTCCCATAATGAAATAAATCAAGATCAATTAACTCTGAATATTTTGCAATTAATTCTTTATTGGCTGTATCTGTAATCCATGTGGAATACATGCCAGAAGTTTGTGACCCCTGTCCAGGGGTCACGATACTTAACAATTAATTACTCTGTTTATTAGTTAGAAATCAACCAGTTATGAAGCGGAAAACACTTGATGCACTGGAGGATCCGTCACCGCAACCCTCGAAGGTTGGTGCTTCAAATGCTGCACCGGTTCCCTTTGCGACAACTGGAGTATCTGAAACAGTTGATTGCATAAATGCAGTTTGACCTGGATACAAGCAACCGGTTGGTGCAATTACAACTGGGTAATACTTGTTTTCAGCTGATGCGTATCGACCATTTGCATATGACCATGATTTTAGAGAAGCAGAATTATTCTTCACTTGAAGTTGTACAAATGTTTTTGCATCAGGTTGCTTGTAAACAAAGCCACCAGTCACAAACATTGCACCTGTTGTTACTGATTGCTTGATTGCAAAGACTCTGTCTGAAACTTTTTGAGAAGATTTTCCTGCGGTTGTAGCAACTTTAAAATTAGAGATTTTTCCTGCAGAATCGAAAGTAAAATCGCTAAATTTTCCGTCGAAAGCATCGTTAACACTGTTAAGAGTTACTGAACTTCCGCTTAAGGTTGATTTACCTTTCACTTCAGGAGTAACTGCTAAACCTGAAGGCATCCCAAATACGTTAATAGATTTGAAATAACGAATTGTGGCGTGGTTATTTTTTACCATTTCAGCAAAATTACGAGCAGCAGATCCTGCTTTGGTGTATTTCACTGATGCAGCTGCGATTTTGTCTGGATCACTAGATGCAAAAGCTGTGAATAAAGCTTTAACATTGCTGGTTTGTTTGGTCGTTAAGTTTGGCAATGCGTTGGATGGGGTGATTGCAACTGCTTGTGAAACGATGAACGCAAGGGCGATAAAAGCCTTGGTCAATTTAGACATTTTTACCTCTTAATTGGTGGGAATACTGCTCTAGTCGCCACATTATCACTGCAAACTAGGCAGCAAGGGTATAGCGTGTGGGAATCAGTCCAAATTACCCACGAGAAACCGGCGGCTATTCGTCAAATGTCCACTTCGAACGAAGTAGTTAAAGCAGCGCTATCCGAAGGTATTCGCGCTCGTCAAGAAGTGCTTGATCAGCATGTAGATAATTTGGTTGAAATTGGAAAGATCTGCGGTCAAGCAATTGAAAATGGAAACAAAATACTTCTTTGTGGAAATGGTGGCAGTGCAGCTGATGCACAGCATCTTG
>BJFU01000090.1 GCA_014190035.1 Actinomycetes bacterium
TTTTCTTTATCGATGCATGCCAATCTGTTCCTCATATGCCTGTTGATTTTTCTAAATTAGGAGCTGATGCCATTGCTTGGTCAGGTCACAAAATGTTGGGCCCATTAGGAATTGGTTTATTAGCTGCAACAGATGAATTGTTAGAAATAATTCCACCTTTCATAAGTGGTGGGTCAATGATTGAAACAGTTTCAATGCAGAAATCAACTTTCACAAAAGCACCCAAAAAATTTGAAGCAGGAACCCCGCCAGCTGCAGAAGCAGTAGGGCTGGGAGCTGCAGTTGAATACTTACAAAAAATCGGTATGCAAAACGTTCACAATCATGAAAGACATCTAACCAAATTAATGGTTGATGGATTAAAAAATATTGAAGGAGTAACCATCTATGGACCAACAGATGATCAAGATCGAGGAAGCACAGTTTCTTTTGCTCTAAATGGTCTTCATCCACATGACGTTGGTCAAGTGTTAGACGATATGGGAATAGCTGTACGAGTAGGAAATCATTGCGCAAGACCAATTATGGATAAGTTAAAAGTGCAATCAACAACAAGAGCAAGCACTTACATCTATAATGATGATTCAGATATCCAAGCTTTATTAGAAGGAATAGATGAAGTTTTTAGATTCTTTGGAACAAAATAATGCAATTATCTAATATGTATCAAGAAGTTATTCTTGATCACTATAAAACTCCACGAGGTAAAGGCTTACAAAGTCCATTCGGGGGAGAAGCCCATCATGTTAATCCCACTTGTGGTGATGAAATAACTGTAAGAGTTTTACTAAGTGACGATGGCAAGACCATCAAGAAGATTTCTTATGATTCCACCGGTTGTTCAATAAGCCAGGCATCAGCAAGCATTATGTTTGAGCAAGTAGACGGTAAATCTCTTGAGGACTTTAATAAGTCAAGTGATGAATTTTTGGCAATGATGCAGAGCAAAGGAAATTTTGAACCAAATGAAGATCTTTTAGGTGATGGAATTTCTATGATCGGGGTAGCGCAATATCCAGCAAGAATAAAGTGTGCCCTGTTGTCATGGATGGCAGCCAAAGATGCAATCATTAGAGCAAATGGAGATAAATAATGAGTACTGATACCAAAGCATCATCTGAAAATGTGTTCGAAGCATTACATGATGTAGTTGATCCTGAATTAGGAATTAACGTTGTTGATCTAGGTTTAATTTATGGTGTTGAAGTAAAAGATGATGGTTCTGCAATTATTGATATGACTTTAACTTCTGCAGCATGTCCATTGACTGATGTTATTGAGGATCAAACCAAAGCTGCATTAAACGGAATTGTTACTGAATTTAAAATCAATTGGGTGTGGATGCCACCTTGGGGGCCAGACAAAATTACAGATGAAGGTCGTCAAATGCTCAGGGCATTGGGATTCAACCTTTAATCAATTAGTTAAGTAAGACTAGACTCATCATCAAATGAGTCAAATGCAAATCTGGGAAACCTATAGATCTCTTACTCGTGATGGCAGTGTCAAAAAACGAGGAATCAAAAACGGAACAATCAATAGGGTTTTAGGTTACGCAACCCCACTAAAAGTAGATATAACTCTTCTTATAGTTGTTGTAGTAATTGATGCATTTTTTGTAGTAGCTCAACCCTTACTTTTTAAGCGAATTATTGATGAAGGAATCTCAGCGGGAAATAGGAATGTCGTTATAACAACTTCCATATTGGTGGGAGTTTTAGCAATATTTTCTGCTGGTCTAACAATCATTGGCAGACTTTATAGTTCAAGAATCGGTGAAGGGTTAATTCTTACCCTACGCACACAAGTTTTCAATCACGTTCAATCTCAACCAATCGCATTTTTCACTAGAACTCAAACAGGTTCATTAATTTCACGAGTCAACGGTGACGTAATTGGAGCACAGCAAGCATTCACATCCACACTAAGTGGAATCATTTCCAATGGAATTAGCTTGGTAATAGTTTTAAGCACAATGCTGATTTTGTCTTGGCAGATAACACTAACTTCATTAATACTTCTTCCAGTTTTCCTAATTCCCGCAAAATCTATGGGCAAAAGAGTTCAGGCACTGTCTAGAGAACAAATGAACTTAAATGCTGAGATGAGTCAGACAATGACTGAAAGATTCAACGTCTCTGGAGCATTACTAGTAAAACTGTTTGGGGATCCAAAAAATGAGGGAAACAGCTTCTTTAAAAAGGCGGCTCGAGTAAAAGATATTGGCGTTCGAATTGCTATGACTAACACTATTTTCTTTGTGGCATTGACTACCGTGGCAACGATTGCAACTGCAATTGTTTACGGCTTTGGTGGAAGCCTCGTTGTTTCTGGAGTTTTAACTTTAGGAACATTGCTGGCCTTAACCGCCTTGTTAGCTCGACTCTATGGACCATTAACGGCACTTTCCAATGTACGAGTCGACATTATGACCGCATTAGTTTCTTTTGAAAGAGTTTTTGAAGTATTAGATCTAGAACCGTTAGTCAAAGATTCAAAAAATCCTCAAAATCTACCTCAAGGACCTCTTGATATTGAATTCAATAACGTTTCATTCTCGTATCCAACAAGAGCTGACGTTGGACTTGAAACCCTGGAATTAGCAACTGATGGAAAAATTGAAAATGATACAAACAATTTAGTTCTTAATAA
>BJFU01000091.1 GCA_014190035.1 Actinomycetes bacterium
ATAAGTTGGTGCTGGAACAGTTTTTAGAATTGTTTCAAATAGAGGGCGCAAATTCTCAGAATCTGGAACTGTGCCATCTGCGGGTTTTGTCAAACTTGCTTTACCAGCTCTAGCTGATGCATAAATAATTGGAAAATCTAAAACATGTGCCATGGAATCATCAGCAAGATCAATGAATAGATCATAGGTTTCATTAACTACTGCTTCAATTCTTGAATCTGAACGATCTGTTTTATTAATTACTAAAATTACAGGTAATCTTTTTTGAAAAGCTTTTCTTAACACAAATCTGGTCTGTGGCAGTGGGCCTTCACTTGCATCAACCAACAACACAACACCGTCAACCATTTCAAGTCCTCGTTCAACTTCACCACCAAAATCAGCGTGGCCTGGTGTGTCAATGATGTTGATGATTACACCATTTGGGGCAAGTTCTGGATCTGTGTAATTAATGGCAGTATTTTTTGCCAAAATTGTGATGCCTTTTTCTCTTTCTAAATCTGTTGAGTCCATGACTCGTTCGTTCACGTCTTGGTTAGCTCGAAAAGCACCTGACTGCCATAACATCGCATCAACCAAAGTTGTTTTGCCATGATCAACGTGGGCAATAATAGCTAAGTTTCTAATGTCATCTCTTGTTTTAATATTTGTCATTTATCCCTTTAAACGTTGAACCTGAATTCAACTACGTCACCATCTTGCATGACGTAATCTTTTCCTTCCATTCTTACTTTTCCTTTTGACTTTGCTTCTGCCATTGAACCGGCTTCAACTAGATCTTTAAAAGAAACTATTTCTGCTTTAATGAAACCTTTTTGGAAATCAGTGTGAATAACACCCGCAGCCATAGGTGCGGAGTCTCCCTTATGAATTGTCCAGGCTCTTGCTTCTTTTGGCCCGGCCGTTAAATAAGTCTGTAGTCCAAGTGTGTCAAAGGCAACTCTAGCCAGTCTTGCTAAACCTGATTCACTTTGCCCAACAGATTCCAACAATTCTTTTGCTTCTTCCTCAGATAATTCAGCTAAATCAGTTTCTAATTTTGCATTTACAAATATTGCCTCAGCAGGTTCTACCAATTTTCTCAATGGAGCCTGAAGTGCTTCATTGCCTAATCCTGATTCATCAACGTTGAAAACATACAAGAATGGTTTAGCTGTTAAGAGAAATAATTCTTTTAATAGTTCCATATCAAGCTTGGCCGCAAAAACTGTTTTTCCTTCATCAAGAAATGTTCTAGCTTTCTTGGCTTCTTCTAAAAGGGCAGTCTTTTCTTTATTTCCTCGGGCCTCTTTTTCCAAACGAGGAAGTGCTTTATCAATTGATTGGATATCGGCAAGGATTAATTCGGTGTTAATTGTTTCAATGTCATCAAGGGGTGAAACTTTTCCATCAACGTGGACAACATCTGGATCAACAAAGACTCTAATTACTTGACATATGGCATCTGTTTCTCGAATATTTGCTAAGAACTTATTTCCTAAACCTGCTCCCTCAGATGCACCTTTCACAATTCCTGCTATATCAACAAAAGAAACTGAAGCTGGAAGTATTTCTTTAGATCCAAATATTGTGGCTAGTGTTTTTAATCTTTCATCAGGAACACCAACAATTCCGATGTTTGGCTCAATGGTGGCAAAGGGGTAATTAGCTGCTAAAACATTGTTTTTGGTGAGTGCATTGAAAAGGGTTGATTTACCAACATTGGGTAAGCCAACGATGCCCACTGACAATGCCATATGCACCATCTTACGGGCGTGGCCAAAATGAAATTGTCAGCCCATTAATACAGACTTATATATATGCAAACTTCGTCGTTAATTCTTGGAATTGTGATTGGTGTTGTCATTGCTACACCTTTTGCTTGGTTTATCGGTCGTCAAAGATCTGTGCTTTTAAGTGGCAAAGTTCAGTCCTTGGAAGAAAGAAATAGTGCACTAGAAAAAGCTTCTTTGGCCACCTCCACCATTGATCAAATGCTCAAACCTGTGCAAGAGGCACTTTCGGAATTAAAGAATAAATCTGAAGATGCAGATCGACGTCGCAGTATGGCTGAATCAATGTTGAAAACTGAAATGGAATTAGTTAGAGAAAGAAACGAATCTTTAGAAGTAGCAACCAGACAAATTGCTTCAGCAATGGGCAAGGGTCAAACTCGTGGTCAATACGGGGAAATGCAATTAGAGCAATTACTTAAACATGCAGGCCTTCTTGAAGGAACACATTTTCTAAGACAAGATTCCAGGGCAGGTGTTGATGGAGTAGCTAGACCTGATGTTTCGATATTGCTTGCCGGAGGTGGCGAAGTATTAATTGATGCCAAGTTTCCCTGGGATGCATTCTTTGAAGCAATGGGTACAAATGATCAAGCCGAAAAAGCAGTCTTACTTGATAAGCATGCAAAAGATTTAGGTAAAAGAATTAATGAATTATCTGCCAAGGAATACCAAACAACTTCGGCTAAATCGCCAAACTTTGTAATTTTGTTTCTTCCTTTTGAATCTTTGTTAACCACCGCCCTTGATTTTGACGGACTTCTATTAGAAAAAGCTTTTGGTAAAAACATAATTCCGGCAACTCCTACCACCA
>BJFU01000092.1 GCA_014190035.1 Actinomycetes bacterium
AAATCAGTTAATTGCAAATCTTTACAAACAATTGCCCTAACAGCAGTTCGACCACCTTTAAGTTTCATCTTTAATCTTTGCGGTGGCGGTGGAGCTTGTGGAGCTCCTGCTTCTTCAAAACGTTTCAATCTGGATTGCATTGCTCGATATTTTGGGGCCATGGCAGGAGAAGATTTAGTTTGCATATGCAGAGTTTGAACTAAGTCTTTTAGCCTTTGATGTTCATCTTCCCAACGTTTTAATAATTCACCTAATCTTTCATGGCGTTCTTGTCTTGCTTCGTAATAAGTTCCAAAACCTTTACCGTGCACCCAAGCAGTACCACCTTCAATAGTGATAATTCGATCAGCAGCTCTTGTTAAAAGAGTTCTATCGTGGCTAATCAGAAGAATAGTTTTAGAAGATTCTTTTAATTGATCTTCCAACCAATTTTTAGCTGGCACATCTAAATAGTTATCTGGTTCATCAAGAAGTAACACTTGATCAGGACCTCGTAATAGTGCTTCTAGAATTAATCTTTTTGCTTGTCCACCGGAAAGAGTTTTTAGTTCTCTGAATTTACATTTTTCATATTCCATGCCAACTGCTGCTTGGCAACAAACATCCCACAAAATTTCATTGTCATAACCTCCCGCATCGGCATATTCTGCTAACGCGTGGGCGTATTTCATTTGAATATCTTCACTTTCATCTTCCATCATTGCTAATTCGCAAGCCTCAACATGTTTCATTGCTTCTTGAACTCTTTTAGGTGAAACTACTTTTAATGCATCTGCAACTGTGGCATTTAAACCAAGGGATGCAAGGGCGGTGTTGCTTTCTTCAACTTTTTTAGCAGCTCCGGTAAGAAGCTGTGGCATAACACCAAGACCACCAGAAATTGAAGTTGAACCTTCATCGGCGTTTAAAACACCAGTAATAATTTTAAAAAGTGTTGATTTTCCTGCCCCATTGTCACCAATTAAGGCTGCAGTTATTCCTTCCCCAACTTTAAATGAAACATCATCAAATAAAAGTCGACCGGTAGGAAGTCGGTATGCAATGCCATTAACGTCGATTGCACCCATAGATTCCTAACTTAGTAGAAAGTAAAAGGCTGGGCGCATTTGCGCCCAGCCTTTAGTAGTTTTAACTTTTTTGTTTTATGAACAACCGCTGGTGTTACCGCATCCTTCACAGACGAAGCATGATCCAGCCATTCTCATTTTCACACCACAAGTCATACAAAGTGGTGCATCAGATTTCAAACCAGTTAGAGCTTCCAAAACTTCCATGGAACTTCTCGCTGGAGCAGCACTGTTTGTTTTTTCTACCACTGGAAGAGTTGTAGTTGGCACAAAATCTGTTGCTACTGCTTCGATTTCTGCAGGAGTTCCGTAAGCTTCATTTACTGCATTCTTTCTTTCTTCAGCAGTAAAGATACCTAGTGCACTTCTGTGTTCTTCTGGCAAGTAATCCAGAGCTAATCTTCTGAAGATGTAATCCATTACAGATTGAGCCATGCGCACATCTTCATCATCGGTCATTCCTGAAGGTTCAAATCTCATGTTGGTGAATTTTTGAACGTATTGATCAAGAGGTACACCGTATTGCAAACCAATTGACACAGCAATTGAGAATGCATCCATGATGCCGGCAAGAGTTGAACCTTGCTTGCTCATCTTTAGGAATACTTCACCTAAACGACCATCTGCATAAGCAGAAGTTGTCATGTAACCTTCGGCACCTGCTACTGAGAATGAGGTTGTCATTCCAGCGCGTGATTTAGGTAGACGTTGACGAATTGGCAGAGAGGTAATTCCTTGTGGTGTTGACGAAGATTCTTCTTTACTACTTGCATCACTTAAAGGTTGTCCAACTTTGCAATTATCGCGATAGATTGCCAAAGCTTTCAAACCATATTTCCAACCTTGGTAGTAAACATCTTCAACTTCTTCAACTGTGGCAGTTGATGGCATGTTTACGGTCTTGGAAATTGCACCAGATAAGAATGGTTGTGCTGCTGCCATCATTTTCACATGTCCCATTGGGCTAATGAAACGAATTCCCATTGCACAATCAAAGACTGAGTAATGCTCTGGTTTTAGACCAGGAGCATCAATGATGTTTCCGTGTTCACCGATGTATTCAACAATTGCTTCCACGGTTTCTTCGGTGTAACCAAGACGACGAAGTGCTCTTGGAATTGTTTGGTTCACAATTTGCATTGAACCGCCACCAACCATTTTCTTGAATTTAACCAATGCAAGATCTGGTTCAATTCCGGTGGTGTCACAATCCATCATCAAACCAATGGTTCCAGTTGGAGCTAACACACTTGCTTGTGCGTTTCTATAACCATGAACATCACCTAGTTTGATTGCTTCTTGCCAAACTTGTGTTGCTAATTGATGAACTGAACGATCTAATTCGCTATCAATTTTTACTGCATCATTTGCTGCAGCATGTTTACGAATTACACGTTTGTGTGCATCAGCG
>BJFU01000093.1 GCA_014190035.1 Actinomycetes bacterium
CTAAGTATTTAATTTTGCTAGCAGATTTTAATCCCAAAGCTTGTGGTCCAATGTAGCCGCGAACCAATGCTGGATACTTAGGAAAATCAGTTTCTTCAAACACTCTCACAGTTGCAGGAGACACAACAGCTTCTAGTCTTCTCATATCAACTTCACGATCTCCTGGAACTCCAACCACTAATGGTTCATTTTTTCCATCAGGATGAGTAAGCATGACTACAACATTTTTCAATGTGTCTGCAGCATTCCAATCTCTGTCTTCTCTTCTTAAATCTTTTCTTGAATTAGAGACTTCAACCAAAGTGTCAATAGTTGGGGTATTTGGAGTATCTTCAGCGTGAGCTGCTGGAACTTTAGAAAAATCTAAATCTTTGGGAACAGGAGTTGTTACTGCTTCTACGTTTGCTGCATATTCACATTTTTCACACTTCACATATGTGTCTTCACCAAATTCACACGGGGCTAAAAACTCTTCACTCTTTGATCCACCCATTGCTCCAGACATTGCTGAAACAATTACAAAATCTAAACCTAATCTTTTGAAAGTTTTAATATAAGCATCGCGGTGTTTTTGATATGAAACATCTAAACCACTTTGATCTGTATCAAATGAATAAGCATCTTTCATAACAAATTCTCTACCACGAAGAATTCCAGCACGAGGACGTGCTTCGTCACGATATTTTGTTTGGATTTGATAAATTACCAATGGTAAATCTTTGTATGAACTGTAAAGATCTTTTACCATCAAAGTAAACATTTCTTCATGTGTTGGACCAAGTAAGTAATCCACACCACGTCTGTCTTTTAATCTGAAAAGATTTGGACCATATTCAGTCCATCTATTTGTAGCTTCATAAGGCTCAGTTGGAAGTAGTGCTGGAAAATGAACTTCTTGAAATCCTGCAAGATTCATTTCTTCTCTAACGATTTCTTCAACTTTCCTATAAGTTAAATAACCCAATGGAAGCCAACTAAAAACTCCAGGAGCAACTCGACGGACATAACCGCCACGAGTTAATAATTTGTCACTTGGCACAACTGCATCTGCAGGATCATCTCTGAGGGTGCGCAGAAAATAAGTAGACATTCGAAGCAACATGGAAACAGCCTACTTCTTAATCAGAATTTAGAAGAGAACCGTTGCAAATGTGGAGTGTTCTTGGAATCCCACTGATTTATAAACCGCACGAGCACGCTCGTTGTAATCATTAACATACAAGCTCACCATTGGCGAGAAATATTTTCTCGTTAAATCAACAACTGCGGCCATTCCGGCTTTGCCATAATCTCTACCTCTTAATTGAGGTGGAACCCATACTCCTTGAATTTGGCACACCTGATCTGTGGCAACTCCAATTTCTGCTTTAAAAGTAACTTGAGCTTGATCAATTCTGGCAAACATTTTTCTTTGTTGAATTACTTCAGAAATTCTTGCTCGATAAATTTGTTCACTACTTCCCACCACTGGGGATACGCCAACTTCTTCGGTAAACATCGATACACAAGCCGGTAATAGAAGCTCTAAATCTCTCAGAACTGCTGGTCTAACTAAAGGATCAGGGGAAAGCAAAGGTGCATCATTAATTACTAGAACTGGTTGATTACTTCTTATCTCGCGAGGTTTATTCCAAAAAGGTTTCAATAAATTCCATAAATCTAAAACTTGAGTCTTATCCCCCACGATTGATGAAGCTCTTCTGGGTGAATCAAGTAAATACTGTGCGAAGGCAACTCTTGATTCTTCATTTGTTTCTAAAGGAATTATGTTTGCGCCGTTGTAAACAACAGATTCAATCACTTTATTATTTTCAAAAACACTGATTTCATTCTGCAATGACCAAGAATTATTGCTTAAATCATTTAATCTGCTCAGAATAAAACAATTGCTAATGGGATCTTTTAAAGCAAGATTTCTTACCTGATCAATATCTGTGCGCAACATTGGACGCACATGTTTGTTATTTGACCAGTACCGTAGGTTCACCGGCGGCACCTTCGCCCATAGCCGCAGCGATTCGCGTTGCCTCTTCAATTAGTACTTGCACAATTTCAGATTCTGGAACTGTTTTTATTACTTCACCTTTAACAAAAATTTGACCTTTACCATTTCCTGAAGCAACACCTAAATCTGCTTCGCGAGCTTCTCCAGGTCCGTTAACAACGCATCCCATAACAGCAACTCTCATTGGAACTTTAAATCCTTGTAAGGCTTCTGTAACTTGTTCTGCCAATGTGTAAACATCAACTTGGGCACGACCACAGGATGGACAGGAAACAATTTCAAATCCACGTTTTTTCAAATTAAGTGCTTCTAAAATTCCAATACCAACTTTTACTTCTTCAACTGGAGGAGCAGAAAGTGAAACTCTAATTGTGTCGCCAATTCCTTTACTCAACAATGCACCAAAAGCTGTGGCAGATTTAATTGTTCCTTGAAATGCAGGACCAGCTTCTGTAACACCCAAATGAAGC
>BJFU01000094.1 GCA_014190035.1 Actinomycetes bacterium
TTTGTTCACTCTCTGAAATCCTGAAAATATAGAAGTAGATAGTTGGTCTCTAGTTTTGGAA
Source organism: Actinomycetes bacterium (assembly GCA_014190035.1). Lineage (GTDB taxonomy): Bacteria > Actinomycetota > Actinomycetes > S36-B12 > UBA5976 > ATZT02. The sequence goes on from BJFU01000094.1 coordinate 62, forward strand.
AGTACAAAAAGACTCACAATGCCTGAAGCCAAAAATCCAACCATTAGCAATAGAACTCCCCGTAACCCAACTAAATACCCAACGCCTAAAAAGGAAGCTAAAATCAAAATTCTTAAGAATGTGTAAATAAATATATTTTTCATACCCTAAATTCCTGCATAACTGTGTAAACCTGTGACCAAAATATTTATCACAAAAAAATTAAAAACAATAGTTGCATATCCAGCAATACTTACCCAGGCTGATTTTGTTCCTTTCCAGCCAATTGTTACTCGAGAATGTAAATAAGCAGCATAAACAATCCAAGTTATAAATGCCCAAGTTTCTTTTGGATCCCATCCCCAATATCTACCCCACGCACTTTCTGCCCAAATAGCACCAGAGATTACGGCAAAAGTCCAAATTGGAAATGCAAATAAAACTACTTTGTATGAGAACTCATCAATTTTCTTAGCACTTGGAAGATTTTTGAATCTGCCTTTGACTTTTAACAAATAAATAATGGATAAAGCAAAATTGATAGTAAATGCGCCATATGAAATTATGGCTGAAGTTACGTGAATTAAAAGCCAAGTAGATTTCAATGCAGGAACAAGTGGACCACTTTCAGTGTAAAGAACAATAACTGCCAGGCCCAATAGTAAAATTACGGGAACAATAACAAAAATACCTAGCCAAGCAATATCTTTCTTTATTGAAATAACCAGAAAAGTAAAGATGATCGCAACAGCAGAAGCTAGAGCAAACTCATACATATTTCCCCAAGGGGCTCTCTGGGCAGCAATGCCTCTAAGGAGTAATGCTGTTACTAGGAAAAGTCCAGTTAACCAGGTTAAAGAGAGAGCTACATTTGAAATTTTTGATTTCATTTTATTTTGAGTCAAAGCTATCGAGAATAGAACTAAATTGAAGGCGGCAAGAAATATTCCAAAATAAACAAATAAATTGCTTAATGAATTAGTACTCATATCGATCTATCCCCCTTCTTACGTAATCCTTTAACTCCCAGGACTTCCAACAACTTTTCTAAATCTTTATTGACATCGTGATTAGTGCTTTTCGCAAGTCCTGCTACCTCTATAACACTAGGTCCTTTTTGCACTCTTGGCATCAGCACCCAAATTCTTCTTCGTTGGATACCTAGCCCAAAAAACATTCCCAGCATCGCAAAGATTGCGCCGATTAAAGCTAAGAATCTGCCCGGCTCATAAGCAACCTGAAATGTTGCAAACTGCTCAATTGCTTGAAACTTAACTTCATAGCCTTGATCTGTGGTCCAACTTTCTCCAGGCTTTAATTCCTCTAACCCAAGCTCAGTCATCTTTGAAGTATCTAATTTGTAAATACTCTGAGATTTTCCATCATTGACTCCCAGATCTCCTTGCCACAATGACATAAATATTTGTGGATTATCAAGTGCCGGGAAAGTAGATGTTGGACCATTTGTTGGATCTACATTTGCAGTGGGCAGAAATCTTGCATTGATTCCTAGTTGAGGAGATTCATCAGCAATTTTAATTACACCAGTTGACGAAAAGTTTCCATCTTGTGGCAGAAAAACTACTGAATCAGAAAAAATGATTTCTTTCAAAGGATTCAAAACTTCAATTCTGGGGGCATAACCGTGTCCAGTTAAAAACACTTTTGTGCCATCAACATTAAAAGGTTTATTCACTAATATTTTTAAATCATTTTTATCATCAATAGTTATATCTGCTTCAAATTTTCTAGGCGAACCCATTTGAACAACACTTCTTTCAAAATCAACAGTAAAATCATTTAAAGTAAAATAAAAGTTTGGCATAGTTTTTATACTGAATAACTTTCCTGCTCGAAAATCGTCATATTGCGTTAAAGTATTTGCAAAACCATTTCCTTCTTTAACAATCACAGTTCCTCGATAACTAAATAAGGCACCAAAAGCTAGAGCAATCGTTAACAGAATCAAACTTGCATGAAAAACCAAATTTCCTGCTTCTCTGGTGTAACCTTTCTCGGCAGTTAAACCACTTCCTTTTTTATTTACTCGCCAACCCGTTTCTTTTAAGATCGTTTCGATTTTGTCCATGTTTGTTTTTGGAATACTAATCTTTCGATATCCTGCAAATTTCTTGATTTCTATTGGAGGATTAGGAGGTTGTTCATTGAATGATTGCCAATAGACCTTAAGCCTTGGAATAACACATCCAATTAACGAAATCATTAACAAGATATAAATAGCAGAAAACCAAAAAGAACCATAAACGTCAAACAGGCCTAAAGAATCAAAAATATCTGCAACTACTGGATTATCGCTTTTCCAGTTATTTACTTTAAGTATTGAAGCAGTTCTTTGCGGAAGTATCGAACCAGGAATTGCAGCAAGTGCAACTAAAAGTAGTAAAAGAAGTGCGGTATTCATGCTGGTTAATTGG
>BJFU01000095.1 GCA_014190035.1 Actinomycetes bacterium
AAAAACAAAAAATGCCACAACACCAATTACACCCAACCAACCTAAAACTGGAATTATTGAATTAGGAGCAGGAATAGCAATTAACATTCTTATTAATTCAACAAATCCACTTATAACAGTTCGAATTGGATTGAAGAAATAAATAAATGCTGTGCTTTGAGTTCTATTACCTCTAATTGATGCAGCAGCATCATTTGCAGTTTGTGTTACAAGCGTATTTTGATAAGTAGCAAGTTCAAGAGTTGCTACACCTTTAAAAATTATTGCTAAAACTGCCCAAATACCAAGAATTATAAGAATTAAATAGCGAGTTTTAATCTCTTTTATGGCAGAAATCAACGAGCATCACCAGAAATTAATTTCAAAATATCTTCACTTGAAACTATTCCTAATGCTTTTCCGTTTTCACTCACTCTTACTGGTTTCATATGTTGAGAAATTATTTGTGAAGCATCTCTAATAATGGTTGAAGAATCAAGTTCAGGCCCATCAGTTGCTTCACCTGGTCTGGCAGGTCTTGCAAGGTAGCGAAGAGTTAAAACATGAGATTTTGAAATATCGCGCATAAAATCTGCAACGTAACTGTCGGCTGGTTTACCGATTAAATCTTCAGCAGTTCCCATCTGAACCACCGCACCATCTCGCATGATGGTAATTCGATCACCGAGTTTCATCGCTTCAGATAAATCATGAGTAATGAAAATCATGGTTTTACCAACTTCTTTATGCAATCTAATAACTTCGGTTTGCATATCTCTTCTAATCAATGGATCAAGGGCAGAAAATGGTTCATCTAAAAACATAACTTGCGGATCTACTGCTAAAGCTCTTGCTAAACCAACTCTTTGTTGCATTCCACCTGATAGCTGTTCAGGATAGGCTTCTGAATAACCTTCTAAACCAACTAATTCAATTACTTCTTGAGCTCTTTTATGCCGTTCAATTTTTTTAACACCATTTATTTCTAATGAATATGCAATATTGTCAATTACTTTGCGATGGGGCAATAAGCCGAAGTGTTGAAACACCATTGAAAAAGCAGATCTTCTTAATTCTCTTAAACGTGCAGGATTCGCCTTTAAAACATCTTCACCATTAAATAAAACTGAACCAGCAGTTGGCTCAATTAAACGAGTTAAACAACGAACCAAAGTTGACTTACCAGAACCAGATAAACCCATCACCACAAACACTTCACCAGGAGCTACATCAAATGAAACATCTTTTACTGCAGCTGTGTTTCCAGTTTTAGCTCTTAACTCTGACCGTGAAAGATTGGCATCTGGAGAATTCACAATCTTTTCTGGATTATCTCCAAAAACTTTCCATAATCCGCGTACAGAAATAGCAGAAGTTGTGTTGTGTAAATTCACTTACTGCTCCTTTCCGTCAAACCAATTTGATGGACCTGGTTTGAGATTTTGCCAAACATGCTTGGCTTCTTGATACTCCGCCAATCCCATTGGCCCTAATTCTCGGCCAAAACCAGACTGTTTGAATCCGCCCCACTCGGCTTGAGGCACATAAGGGTGATAATCGTTAATCCAGATGGTTCCATGTCTTAATTGGTTGGCAACTCTTTGAGCCTTCTCTACATCTTTTGTCCACACAGCACCTGCTAATCCATAAATCGTGTCATTGGCTAAAGCAATAACTTCAGCTTCAGTTTCAAAGGTTTCAACAGTTAAAACTGGGCCAAATGATTCATCTTGCACACATTGCATTTTAGAATTGCAATTATCAAGCACTGTTGGTCGGTAATAGAAACCACTTTGCAGATGAGATTCAGTTGGTCTTTTGCCACCTGCAATTAGTTTTGCACCCTCTGAGATTGCATTTGCTATGTATTTTTCAACTTTGTCTCGATGTGCAGCACTAATTAGTGCACCAGTTTCGGCAAACGAATCTTCGGGGGAGCCTAATCTAATTAGTTCAGCTCGTCTTGCTACTTCTTTGACAAATTTATCGTGAATAGATTTTTCAACTAATAATCTTGCTCCAGCAGAACAAACTTGGCCAGAGTGTAAGAAAACTGCTGTAAGAGCATTATCAATCGCAGCATCCATATCTGCATCAGCAAAAACTATATTTGGATTTTTGCCACCAAGTTCAAGTGCTACTTTTTTAACTGTTTCACTTGCTGCTGCCATAATTTTTTTACCGGTGATTAGTCCACCTGTGAAAGAAACCATGTCTATATCTGGATGAGAACTTAAAGGAGAACCAGCAACAGCGCCAGATCCCAAAACTAAATTGTGCACTCCATCTGGCACTCCAGCTTCGGTCAATGTATCCATTAACAGAGAAGTTGTGGAGGGAGTTAATTCACTCGGTTTGATAACAAAAGTACAACCAGCAGCAAGTGCTGGAGCTATTTTCCAAGAAGCTTGTAACAGGGGATAATTCCACGGGGTAATTAATCCAACAACACCAACTGGTTCATAGTGAATAGTGCTTTCAATATTTTCTCTA
>BJFU01000096.1 GCA_014190035.1 Actinomycetes bacterium
GGTCCTCACGTTGTAACAACTTTGGCAGACACTTTGTCAGTACTTTGTGAAGGTCAAATTCGTGAAGCAATGGGTGCTGGAGATAGTGATCCAATCAAGCATTACTTGGAAGTATTGAAACAAAAAACAGGTTCACTTATTGAAACTTCAGCTGCACTTGGCGCATATTTATCTGGAGCAGACGATGTTGTCACAGCAGCTTTAAGTAATTATGCACAAAACATTGGTCTGGCTTTTCAAATTTCTGATGACATTCTTGATCTAAAAGGAGACTCTGCCAAATCAGGAAAAATGATTGGTAAAGATTTACTAGAAGGAATTCATACTTTGCCTGTGCTTTCAGCACTTTCATTAGACAAAGAAGAAACGTTAAAACAATTACTAGTCGATGTGCGAAAAAATCCTGATTTAATTCAAACCATCATTGACAAAGTAACGAACTTGGGTGGATTTGACGTTGCAACACTTCACTTAGAAAGCCTGATTGATCAAGCAATGACTTCATTAGATTCAGTTCCTAAAGGAAGTGCACGTGATGCTTTAGTGCAGTTTGCAGAATGGTTAACGAAAAGAAATAGCTAGTATTTATTAATTCTATAAGTTCTAACAGCATCATAACTAAATACCGAAACAGCAAGCCACACAATTAAGAAACCTATCCAGCGTGCAGTGACCATGGGTTCATTAAATGCAAAATATCCAATTAAGAATTGTAAAATTGGACCAAGAGCTTGAAGTAAACCAATTACAACTAATGGAATTCTTACTACCGCTGTTCCAAAAAGCAACAAAGGAATCACAGTTACTACACCTGCAGTCGCCAACCAAAAGGAATGTGTTGGTCCGTGGTTTACAAAACTTAAATCATTTTTACTATTCAAATAAAACAGGAATGCTGAAAAAAATGGAGTTAACATCAAAGTCTCTATTGTTAAACTCGGGATTGCGTCCACGTTCGCCATTTTCTTTACTAAACCATAAAAACCGAATGAAAAAGCTAAACTCAGAGCGATATATGGGGGGTGACCTAAAGTTATAGTTAAGAAAGTAACTGCAACAAAAGTTAATGCAACTGCAACTTTTTGTAAAGTTCTAAGTCTTTCTTTCAAAACTATTACTCCTAGTGCTACAGACACTAAAGGATTAATAAAGTAACCAAGGGAAGTTTCAATTACATGACCGTTATTAACTGCCCATATAAAAACCCCCCAGTTAATAGTGATCAAAATAGATGCGAAGAAAAGTAGAATCATTTTCTGTTTGTTGAAAAACGCTGCTTTTACTTCATTCATTAAATTTCGAAAGTAAACAATTACTAAAAGTAATCCAAGTGACCAAACAACTCGGTGCGCGAGGATTTCTGGAGCTGAAGCAGGTTTTAATAACTGCCAATAAAGAGGTACGACTCCCCAAATTAGATATGCGCCCACTCCGGCCAAAAGCCCAGAGTTATATCTAGATCTTTGTTCAGCAGTATTCAAATTGCCACATTTTCTGGATGGGAAGCGGAATTCTCGTTGCGTTAAGTCTAGGCAACTTCCAGGTATTGCTCGCCTTAGGCCAACTTAGGGGTGTGCAGTGGCGAAAAATGCAGTTATCCGATACAAATAATTAGAGACATTTTTCTTAGAAAAGGAAAACTTCGAGATTATGCGTAGCTCCACCAACACTTTGAAAACAATATTTTTGTTGGGCTTTCTTGGCCTGTTCGTAATGGTTCTTGCCAGCTGGTTTGGGGGATCATCTGGACTTTGGTTTGGACTTATTTTTGCAATTGGCATGAATGGTTTTGCATATTTCTATTCTGATCGTTTAGCACTTAAAGCAATGCGTGCTTATCAAGTAACACCTCAAACTGCACCAGTTTTATACAAAATAGTTAGTGATCTAGCAACACAAGCAAAGCAACCAATGCCACGTGTTTATTTATCTCCCACCGCATCACCCAACGCATTTGCGACAGGAAGAAATCCACAAAATTCAGCAGTATGTGCCACTGAAGGAATCATGAATCTACTAACTGAAAGAGAATTGAGAGGAGTAATTGGTCATGAACTTTCACATGTTTACAACAGAGATATTTTAACTGCCTCAGTTGCCGCAACAATGGCAAGTGTGATGATGAGCATGGTTCAATTCTTTTGGTTATTTGGTGGCAGAGATTCTCAAAGATCAAATCCCATTGGCGCAATTTTCTTAATGATCGTAGGTCCAATGGCTGCAACTATGTTGCAATTAGCAATTGGAAGATCTAGAGAATTCGCTGCTGATGAAGATGGTGCCATTTTGACAAAAGATCCAATGGCTCTAGCAAGTGCTTTACAGAAAATTGATGCAGGAATTTCTA
>BJFU01000097.1 GCA_014190035.1 Actinomycetes bacterium
GCAACTATGTTGCAATTAGCAATTGGAAGATCTAGAGAATTCGCTGCTGATGAAGATGGTGCCATTTTGACAAAAGATCCAATGGCTCTAGCAAGTGCTTTACAGAAAATTGATGCAGGAATTTCTAATGCGCCAATGAGGCCAACCTCAGATATGGAAACAGCATCATCAATGATGATTGCTCATCCATTTAGAGGAAGCGGAATGGCGAAATTATTTTCAACACATCCTCCAACTCAAGAACGTGTAAAAAGATTAGAAATTATGGCACAACAGATGGGGCAGTCTTCATAAAACCTTAAGCACCGTATGATTGCGAAAGTACTAAAATCAAGGTAGCTTGCCCGAGTGGCCAAAGGGAGCAGACTGTAAATCTGCCGGTTCACGCCTACAGTGGTTCAAATCCACTAGCTACCACGCTTAAATAAAATAAGCCCTAACAAAAGTTAGGGCTTATTTTATTTTGTGTTTATCTAAAATTGGTAAATTGTGTTGCAAAATCAAGTTCAGATTTTTCAACTAAGCGCATAACAATTTGAAGATCATCTCGTGACTTACTTGTGACTCTTAGTGTTTCACCCATGATTTGAGTCTTGATGGTTTTAGGACCTTCATCACGAATTATCTTGGCAAGTTTCTTGGCATTTTCTTGTGAAATACCTGAATTGAAATTGCCTGTGATTTTGTAGATTTTTCCAGAAGCTCTTGGATCATCTGCTTTAAAAGATTTCAAAGAGATACTTCTTTTGATCAATTTTTCTTTAAACACATCCAAAGCAGCCTTTGCTCGCTCTTCAGTGCTTGATTCAATTTCCACGCTTAAATCGTTAAGCCATTTGATTTCGGTTTCAGTGTTCTTAAAATCAAAGCGTTGGGAAAGTTCTTTGCTCGCTTGGTTTAGAGCATTGTCTGCTTCTTGGCGATCGATTTTACTTACGATGTCGAATGAGTTATCAGCCATGTAAAAAAGTTACACCAAGTAGTTCTTCACTTGTGCGCCATACTCGCTTGGCTAATTCGATATCTTGTGCATACTTATTCATTTTTACTTTCTTGGGCTTTCCTCTGGATTCAAATAACCCTCGAGGTCCTAAGTAATCCCCACTTTGAATATCGACCCAAGTACAAGCTGCAACCTGGGGAAGAGCACCATTTGCCGCACTTTGTCCCAAAATGATGTTCATTACTTTTGTAACCGCCAGTTCAATACTCTTTCTTAATCCAGATCTCTTGGTTGCTGCAACAAGTTGCAGATTGGTATTGGCGTAACCCGGGTGAGCAACAGCCACCGTGATATTTGAATTAGCAATTTTTAGTCTTCGAACCAATTCGTTGGTAAAAAGAAGATTAGCTAGTTTGGAATTTCCATAAACAGTCCATGGGGAGTAGTTTTCTTTACTCATATTTATCTCACTTCTATCCCCAGTCTTAAGTTTTCCTAAGCGGTGAGCAGAAGAGGAAACATTTACGATTCGAGGATTAGTTCCTCTACTTATGGCATCTAATAAAAGCTCTGTTAAGAGAAAATGGCCAAGGTGATTTGTGCCCATTTGGGACTCAAAACCATCTTTGGTTTTCTCAAAAGGAACTGCCATGATTCCAGCGTTATTAAGAAGTACATCAATTGGTTTTGTTGATTGATTAGCAGCGAATTTTCTTATTGAATCCAAATCCATCAAATCTAGTGTTGCTACTTCAATAACTGCTGATGGAGTCTGGTTAAGAATTTGATTTTTAACACTTTGACCTTTCTTGATATCTCGAACGGCTAACACAATTTCAGCACCAAGTTTGGCTAACGCAATTGCACTTTCTTTTCCCAGACCAGAATTGGCTCCAGTAATGATTACTCGTTTTGATTTCATATCAATTAGTGAAGGAGCTTTTGGTCCACTCATTAGTTGAAACTCACTCCTCAGGTATTCTCGTATTTCGCGGCTTGAAATCTATCTTGACAGTCGCTCAGCCCCAATAGCTCAGTCGGTAGAGCATCTCCATGGTAAGGAGAAGGTCTGCGGTTCAATTCCGCATTGGGGCTCGGGTTGAATGATCCAAGAGCAAAGCGGAGTAGCTCAGGTGGCAGAGCAAACGACTCATAATCGTTGTGTCGCGGGTTCGACTCCCGCCTCCGCTACACGGAGAAAAAAGTATTAGGAGAGGATAGGGAAATGGCAAAAAGTGATGTACGTCCAAAAATAACAATGGCTTGTGCTGATTGCAAAGAACGCAATTACATAACAAAGAAAAACCGTCGTAACGATCCAGATCGTTTGGAAGTTAAGAAGTTTTGTCCACGTTGTAACAAGCACACAGAACATAAAGAAACTCGCTAAGAACTTTTAGC
>BJFU01000098.1 GCA_014190035.1 Actinomycetes bacterium
CTGTGCAACTAGCTCGCGCTTAGTTTTAACTCTTTAGATACACTTAAAAATAAGATGAAAAAGATTATTCCAATTGTTGCAATTTGGACATTATTTCTCACTAGCTGCGCAAGTTCAGATAATTCAGCAATAGAAGAAACGATTCCGCAAAATCTTACATCTCTTGATTCCTATTATTCCCAAGAATTAGTTTGGTCAGATTGCAAAGATGATAAGAAATTTAAATGTGCAGAAATTCAAGTGCCAGTTGATTATCAAAATCCAGGAGATGCATCTTTAACACTTGCTTTAAAGAAACTTCCTGCAAAACAAACTTCAAACAAAGTTGGTTCGTTGTTAATTAATCCAGGAGGCCCTGGTGGTTCTGGCACAGATTATGTAACTTATGCAGAAGATGCGTTTGGTAAACGCTTAATGGATTCTTTCGACATCATTGGTTTTGATCCACGTGGAGTTGCCTTATCAACCCCACTTGATTGTCTAACAGATAAAGAAGTTGATGAATTTATTGCATTTGATGGGACTCCCGATACGGATCAAGAGTTAAAAGAATCTTTACAACTATCTATTAATTTAGCTAAGGGTTGCGAAGCTATCGAAAATAATTTAATCGCCCACGTTGGTACCCAAGAAGCAGCAAGAGATATGGACATAATTAGAGAATTAGTGGGCGATGAAAAACTAAATTTCTTAGGCGCTTCTTATGGAACTTATTTAGGTGGAATGTATGCAGAACTTTTTCCTGAAAAAGTTGGACGTTTAGTTCTTGATGGAGCAGTTGATCCAAGTTTGAGTGGAGAAGAACAATCATTTGATCAAGCAGTTGGATTAGATACAGCTTTAAGAAGATTTGTGGAAGATTGTCCCAAACATGATGATTGCCCATTAACTCAAACAGGATCGGGCGGAATTAAAGAAATAAGAGATTTTCTTGATTCACTCGATGCAAAACCTTTAAAGACTGAAGATCCAGAAAGAATTCTTACCCAAGCCATGGGAGTTTATGCAGTCGCTGGATTTTTATACAGTGATGAATGGTGGTCTTACATGCGCCAATCTTTAGCTACAGCATTTGATGGTGATGGCACAGATTTGTTATCAATAGTTGATTTGTTTAATGAAAGAAAAGACGATGGAACTTTTGCAACCAATGCCACAGAAGCAATATATGCAATTAATTGTTTTGATGAACCATCAGATGCCACCGAAGAAAAGGTTCGCGAATTTGCCAAAACCTGGATTAAAGAGGCACCAGTATTTGGCGATTATCTTGCTTGGGGAAATCTCGCCTGTACTATTTGGCCAGTAAAAGATCCCAACCCAATAAATAAATTTGAAGCATTGGGTGCTGCACCAATTGTGGTGGTGGGAACAAAATACGATCCTGCAACTCCATATAAATGGGCGCTGGGTTTAAGTTCTCAATTATCTTCAAGTGTTCTTTTAACTTATGAAGGAGATGGCCACACAGCTTATATGCGTGGATCAGAATGTATTGATAAAGAAATCGAAAACTATTTAGTTGACGGAACAGTTCCTGCAAAAAATATAATTTGTCCTGCTATTGTTAAAGCAGAATGAAAAAACTATTTACATTATCAATTATTTCCTTAGCAATTCTCCTAACTGCTTGTATTTTCAATACTGCAAAAGTTTCTTTTGAACCGATCCCGTATGAAATGAAAGTACCTAAAGAAATTGCTGGCAAATTAACTTTGGAACCAATGACAGGTGATTGGGTTAAACAAATTGCTCAAGCAGGCGTTACTGCTGCCTTAATGATGAAATACCAGGCAGAAGATGGAACCCAATATGGCTTTGCCGGTATTTATTACATGCCTGAAGATAAATTTGATGCTGCGGCAAATCCCAATGAGCCACCAATGTTTGGCACAGAAGTTTCCCGAAAAGATGGATATGTCTTAGCAATAGCTGGACCCCAAGATTCAATATTTGAACCCTTCACGCCAGATGGCAAAAACATCACCACCCTTTATGAGGAGCTTTACAAAAAAAGTACATATATAAAGACCAATTAACTGTCCGATTTACTTGAAAAACTCTTGCCCATGGGTAATGCTTACTCCAGTTAAGAAAACCTAGGGAGGGTTTTAATGTCAGGAACTTTAAAGCGTGAATTCACACTTTGGTCTGCGTTTGCATTTGCTTTTGCATTCATTAGTCCAATCGTGGCAATTTACGGAATTTTTGGACTTGCTTACTCAACAGCAGGACCAGGATTCTGGTGGAACTTTCTATTAGTTTTTGGTGGTCAGTTACTA
>BJFU01000099.1 GCA_014190035.1 Actinomycetes bacterium
GCCTAATTAATCATTTAGTAAGGATTGAACCTAAACAAGCTACAGAAAAAGAATTACATAGAGTTCACACACAAAGACATATTGATTTTATAAAAACTCAATCAGATTCGCGTTTAGGTGGAGATGCTGGAGATTTAACAACTCCATTTGGTAAAGGTGGTTATGAAATTGCCACCTTAGGTATTGGTGGAATTTTGAAGATGGTTGATGCAATTTGCACCAATGAAATAAGAAACGGTTATGCCTTAGTGAGACCACCAGGGCATCATGCTTTGGCTGATTTTGGAATGGGTTATTGCTTATTTGCCAATGGAGCTTTAGGCATTAAACATGCTCAAGAAGTGCACGGGGTGGAAAAAGTTGCTGTAGTTGACTGGGATGTTCATCATGGAAATGGAACTCAGGATATTTTTTATTCAGATCCTTCAGTTTTAACAATTTCAATTCATCAGGATGGTCTCTATCCGCTGAAATCAGGTATGAGAAGTGAACAAGGAGAGAAGGCGGGCTTTGGCACCTCACTAAACATTCCCTTGCAAGCTGGCGTAGGAAATAAGGGTTATGAAAAAGTGTTTGATGATGTAGTACTTCCAGCTATACGCAAATTCAAACCTGAGATGATTTTTGTAGCTTCTGGTTTTGATTCTTGTGTTTATGATCCTTTGGGAAGAATGTTGTTAACCGCAAATGGTTATGCCAAATTAACCAAGAAATTAATGGAAGTTGCTGATGAAATTTGTGATGGCAAAATTTTGATGACTCATGAAGGCGGGTATAGCGCCATTTATTCACCTTTTTGTGGTCAAGCTGTTCTCCAAGAAATGTCTGGCAAATATGTGCTTGATGATCCGTTTGCTGGCATTGTTGACACCTACCCAAGTCATGAAGTTAACCTTGTCCAGGAACAAGAAATTAGCGAAGCAGCAAAACTAGTTTTGGATATTCCTTAATTCATTAGTTAAAACATTATAAGATTCTGGTCTTCTGGTTTCAAAAAAGGGAAATAATTCTAGCCAGTCGCGTCTTTGATCCAAATCTAAATCTGAAATTAAAATACTTCTTGCCTCAGAGTCTGCTTGGACAAGTACTCTTCCGTATGGATCAGAAATAAAAGAGGAGCCATAAAACTTGATTCCGTTTTCAACCCCTATTCGATTTGGGGCTGCCACAAATAAACCATTTGCAATACCATGGGCACGCATTGAAGTCTGCCAAATATCTTTGGTATCAAAATTAGGATGATCTGGTTCTGAACCTATAGCAGTTGGATAAGTTAACAAGTCTGCTCCGCTTAAGGCATAACTTCGAGCAAGTTCAGGAAACCATTGATCCCAACAAGTTGGTGTTCCTAAATTTAAATCCTTAATTTTAGTTATAGGAGTTCCATCTTCACCATGTGAAAAGTAAGTATCTTCGTAATAACCAGCAGTAACTGGAAGATGAGTTTTTCTGGTACGCATCAATAAATCACCAGAACTAGAAATTGTAATAGCTGTGTTAAATCCAATAGCATCTTGCGGATCTAATTCATCGGGTTTTTCATACAGAGACATAACAACATTTGTTCTTAAGTTTTTAGCTATGTCTTTGCCAAAATTAAATGTTTCACCATTTATTAAATCTTCTGGTTCCCAAGTTGTGTTTTCAGTTCGAGGAATCGTGCACGCATATGGATTTAGAGTTAGTTCTTGAAAAACAACTAAGTCTGGTTTCAATGGGTTTAATATTTCAACACATTCAAACAAAGCACCTTTTTGATTCTCAATTGATCCGTGCCAAGCATCTTGCACAATAGCTAATCTAAAGGTGTCTTTTATTGGGGGTTTCTTTCTAGCAGGTGAATCAAAAGTCAAATCTAGCGAACTAATTAGTTCATAACCTTGAGTTAAATCAGTCATCTTTATTTATTAGAAACTATTGAAAGCATTTCGTAAATTAGATGTGATGCAGCAATCCCTGTGATTTCAGCATGGTCATAAGCCGGAGCAACTTCTACAACATCTGCTCCCACCAGATTTGTATCTTTCAATCCTCGAATCAGTGCGAGTAGCTCGCGGGAAGTTAAACCTCCCATTTCAGGAGTTCCTGTTCCTGGTGCAAAACCTGGATCAAGCACATCGATATCAATAGAAATATAAACCGGAGCATCACCAACGCGAGTCTTAACTTTATTAATGATTTCT
>BJFU01000100.1 GCA_014190035.1 Actinomycetes bacterium
TTGATGTAACACATCTGTCTTTATTTCCCCAACCAAATGAAGATGTAGAAAAACGATTATTAGACGCAGATTTAGTTTGGGTTGGTGGAGGTTCAGTTGCAAATCTCTTAGCGGTATGGAAACTTCACAGAGTAGATGAGGTTTTAAAAACTGCCTGGGAAAATGGCACAATTTTATCTGGAGTTAGTGCTGGATCTATCTGTTGGTTTATTGGTGGCACAACTGATTCATTTGGTCCTGAATTAAAACCAGTCAGTAACGGATTAGCACTTCTTCCTTATGCCAATGGAGTGCATTATGACTCAGAAGCTCAAAGAAGACCACTTTTACAATCCCTTATTAGTAATGGAACTTTTGAAACTGCTTTTGCCACAGATGATCACACCGGAATTGTCTTTAAAGGAATTGAGCCAGTTGAAGTATTAAGTGATATTGAAACAGATCCAAAAACTGGAGCTGCTGCTTACAAATTAGAAAAAATAAACGGCGAGGTGCAAGAAATGCGCCTCGCCGTTGGAACTATTTCTTAATTTTTACCTTTAGCAAGCTTGCTTGGCCACCAGATTTTCTTTCCAATACCAAGAGTTAATGCTGGTACTAGTACTGATCTAACCAAAATGGTGTCAAGCAATACTCCAAATGCAACAGCAAATCCAAGTTGAGCCAAGAAGACCAGTGGCAAAACTCCAAGGACGGCAAATGTTGCAGCTAATACAACTCCAGCTGAAGTAATTACTCCACCTGTAACTGTTAGCGCTTTTAGAGTTCCTGCTCTTGTACCTAATTTCTTTGATTCTTCTCTCACTCTTGTCATCAAGAAGATGTTGTAATCGATTCCAAGTGCTACTAAGAATACGAATGCAAAGAGTGGAAACGAGGTGTCAGAGCCTGGGAAATTGAAAATATTTTCAAAGACCAGTTGACATGCCCCAAGTGTTGCAGCAAATGACAACACCACTGTTGAAATAAGCATGAATGGCGCCAGAATGCTTCTTAACAAAATTACGAGAATGAAGAAAATAATCACCAATACTGTTGGAATGATTAATCTATTATCTCGAGCATTTGCTTCGGCAATGTCTTCGTTAACGGCTGTAAATCCACCAACGAATGCATCTTTGCTTACTGCATCAAGATTTTTTCTCAATTCAATAACTGTTTCTTTTGCTTCTGCTGAATCAGCTGCATTTTCCAAAGTTGCGCTAATCAAGACTTGATTATTAACAATTTTTGGTTTAGGTAGTGGTTGACCTGGAACTACTGGTCCATCTGGAATTGGGAAAGCTTCTCCTACTCCTGGTGTATCAGTAATTACTTTTAACATTTCTTGAGTTTTTGCAGCCGGTCCAACAATGTAGGAAGGGTTACCTTCTCCTGCTGGGAAATGTTTTCCTAACACTTCTTGGCCAACAACTGAATCTGGTTTGCCTACGAAAGTTTCTGTTTGAGATAAACCAGTTGCATCAAGTTGAGTGGAATAACCAGCAAGAGCCAAAAGTAAAATACCGGTTATTAATCCTGCTCTTCTTGTTTTCTTATCAACATATGTTGCAACTTTTGACCAGATGCCAGAAAGTTTTTCATCTTTAGAATCAAAATGTGGAATTCTTGGCCAGAAAATCCATCTTCCAAAAATCATCAATAAAGCTGGAAGCAAAGTCAACATTGTCAGTACTGCAACAGTTACACCAATTGCTCCAACTGGACCAAGTGATCTATTAGCGTCAAGTTCTGAAAGAAGTAGAACTAGCAAACCAACAGAAACTGTTGCACCGGATGCAACGATTGGTTCAAAGACTCCACGGATCGCTTTTCTCATTGCGGTAAATCGAGATTCGACTAAATGAAGTTCTTCTCGATATCGCGCAATTAACAACAAGCCGTAATCTGTAGCAGCACCAATTACAAGCACAGACAAAATACCTTGCGATTGACCATTTAATGTAATGATTTCTTCTTTTGCTAACAAGTACACGACTGAACCAGCAAGGGTAAGTGCAATTACAGCGGATAGTAATGGGAATATCCACAGCAATGGACTTCTATAAACAACAATCAAAATCAAAGCAACAACAATAAGAGTTGCTGACAATAATGTTGAATCAATTGATCCAAATGCACCAAACAAGTCTGCAAAAATTCCACCAGCACCTGTGACGTTTATTTG
>BJFU01000101.1 GCA_014190035.1 Actinomycetes bacterium
TTACTTCTGATTTGGTGGCTTGTCCTCCTTGGAATAGTGCATAAGGTTTCCCAGTCCAGCCAAGGGGTAGTTCTTTGCTCTTTATTACTTTTGCACCCAGTGACTGTGCAATCTCTGCGGTTTTATCTGTTGAATGATCATCAACCACTACAAGCTCAGTTGGAGCAATTTCTGATTGTTTTAAAGCGTTTAGCAATTGTGAAATTGTCTGTTCTTCATTGCGAGCAGGAATAATTACCGCAATTTCTGCCCTTTCACTTTGATTGGGAAGGGTGCGCAATTTTGGTTGAATGAACCAGCCCAAAATCCAGCGCAGTAATAATGTGAAACCGTAGAAATCCATGATGAATGTAAGTCTTTCAGTAGCAAGATTCGTCTAAATTAGGCAGTGTTATGTGGATTACTGAATTAAGACGCCGGCTCAAAGAACACTTCGGGGAAGAGTACGCCGCTTCCTGGGCCAAGGATTTTGTCTTGCCTGAACTTGGGGGAGTAAGCGTGGATGATGCCCTGAAACTGGGCTTTGATGCTCAAACTGTGTGGAAAGCCGTGGTTGATAACCAAGGTTTAGGCCCTTCGGCGAGGTGAACGGCGTGTCTGATACTCTTCGAACACCTGTTCGAGTAATGTCCACAGGTAAGAGATGTCCCCAACCTCTAACCAGGTCCCGGACAAATGTCAGTGCTAACACTTACCTTGAGTAAGCAAGCAAAAGACAGCTAGGACCAAAAGAAAGGGTCACAAATGGCAACAGCGGCAAATGACCGCGACAAGGCGTTAGAAGCAGCCCTGTCCCAAATCGATCGTCAATTCGGACGCGGATCAGTTATGCGTATGGGTCAAGAAGATCGCCCACCAGCAGAAGTAATTCCTACTGGTTCAATCGCACTGGATATCGCTTTAGGTATTGGTGGATTACCAAGAGGTCGCGTCGTAGAAATTTACGGACCAGAATCAAGTGGAAAAACCACAGTTGCATTGCACGCAATTGCTAGTGCTCAAAGAGCTGGCGGCATTGCAGCATTCATAGATGCAGAACATGCACTCGATCCAGATTATGCCCAAAAACTTGGCGTTGATATTGACGCATTGCTAGTAAGCCAACCAGATACAGGTGAACAAGCTTTAGAAATTGCTGACATGTTAGTTCGCTCCGGTGCACTTTCCATTGTTGTTATCGATTCAGTTGCAGCACTTGTGCCAAGAGCTGAAATTGAAGGCGAAATGGGCGACAGTCACATGGGTCTACAAGCTCGTTTGATGAGCCAGGCTCTAAGAAAAATGACTGGTGCATTAGCTAACTCAAACACCACTGCAATTTTTATCAACCAATTAAGAGAAAAAATTGGTGTGATGTTTGGATCTCCAGAAACAACAACTGGTGGAAAAGCATTGAAGTTTTATTCTTCAGTTCGTTTAGATGTGCGTCGTATTGAAACACTGAAAGATGGTACAGACGCTGTTGGAAATAGAACCCGAGTCAAAGTTGTGAAAAACAAAATGGCTCCACCGTTCAAACAAGCAGAATTCGACATCATTTTCGGTGAAGGAATTTCTCGTGAGGGAAGCCTTATCGATATGGGTGTTGAACATGACATCGTTAAGAAGAGCGGATCTTGGTTTACCTACGAAGGCGATCAATTAGGTCAAGGTAAAGAAAATGCTCGCACCTTCTTAAGAGATAACCCTGATTTGGCAAACGAAATTGAACGCCGCATCAAAGAAGTTTTTGCTCTCGACAAAACAGTTGAGAAGCCAGAAGCTGATGTTGTGCCAATTGCAGCAGCCGAATAATTAAATGGGAGAAGTAGTACAGCTAGACCAAGACGGCGCCGCCTCAAAACGGCGCCGCACAAAAAGTGAACTTAAATTAAATCTAATTGATGCCACCATTACCCAATTACCGGTAGTGGAAGAAAAAAATAAAGAAATAGAAGCAGCAGATGCTGCCAAACAAGTTTTGTTAAGAAGACTTTCTCATGCACCTAGAACTAGAAAAGAATTAGCCAAGGATTTAAAAGATAAAGACATTTCTGATGAGGTGGCAAATGTTGCCTTAGATAGATTTGAAGAAGTCGGCTTAATTAATGATCAAGCACTGGCTTCAAATTATGTTTCTAGCCAACATGAACGAAAA
>BJFU01000102.1 GCA_014190035.1 Actinomycetes bacterium
TAAACTGCTTATTTTTTCTTCACCATCAAACCCAACAGGAACTGTTTATACCCCTGAAGAAGTAAAGGCAATCGGTGAATGGGCTGTGTCAAAAAATATCTGGGTAATGACTGATGAAATCTATTTGCATCTGATTTATTCTGGATCTCAATTTTCATCAATGCCAGGTTTAGTTCCTGAATTAAGAGACAAATGTGTGATCGTTAATGGAGTGGCAAAAACTTATGCCATGACAGGTTGGCGAGTGGGTTGGACGATTGGTCCAAAAGAATTCACTAAAGCTTCAATTAATTTGCAATCACATATGACAAGTAACGTAAACAACATTGCTCAGCAAGCAACTATTGCTGCCCTAAATGGTTCTCAAGATGTACTAAAACCAATGTTGGAAGCTTTCTCGAAACGTCGTGAAACAATTGTGAAGATGTTGAATGAAATTAAAGGTGTGGTTTGCCCTGAACCAGGTGGTGCTTTCTATGTTTATCCATCGGTAAAAGGATTAATTGGAAAAACCATAAACGGTAAAACTATTAATTCATCTCTTGATTTGGCAAATATTGCTTTAGAAGAAGTAGATGTTGCTTTAGTTCCTGGTGAAGCTTTTGGAACACCTGGTTATGTGCGAATGAGTTATGCCTTGAGCGATAAAGATCTTGTTGAAGGCGTTTCTAGATTACAAAAATTGCTATCTTAAATATTCAAAATTCTTGGCTCAATTGTTAATTCAATTCCAAATTTTTGCTTAACTCCTGAAGTTATCAAGTTAGATAATTCAATAACATCTTCTGCTGTGGCATTTCCTGAATTCGCAATTGCCAATGTGTGCTTGCTGGAGATCATGGCACCACCAAGTCTAAAACCTTTTTCAAATCCAGCTTGCTCAATTAACCAGGCAGCACTTGTTTTTACTTTGCCAGATTCATTTTCATACATTGGAGCATTAGTTGGAACTTTATCTTTTTCCATAATTGGATTAATAAAAAATGAACCGACACTGAAGGTGTCATGATCCTTTGAATCAAGAATCATTCCTTTAGATTTTCTAATCGCAAGAATTGTATTGCGAAGTTCTTTAATTGAGACACTTTCTCCCGGGTTGATACCTAATGATTCTGCAACTTGTGGGTAGTTAGTTATCTTTGAATTCTTATCTCTTTTTAATCTAAAAGTGACATTTTCAATAATAAATCTTGAAGTTAGATTCTTAAGAATAGAAAATCTGTAACTAAATTTAAGTTCTTCATTTGTTAAAATTCTTGATTTACCAGTTGTTCCATCCACTAGTTGGACAGATTTAATTGATGAATTAACTTCAGTTCCATAAGCGCCTATGTTTTGAATTGGCGAAGCTCCCACTGTTCCAGGAATTCCTGAAAGCGTTTCCACGCCACTTAAACCTTGATCAACAGCATCAGCCACAAAGTCATCCCACAACATTCCAGATCCTGCAGTTATTTCAACAAAATCTCCATCGGTTTTTGCAGAAGAATTAACCAATTGCATATAGGCAATTGGTGTTTTAATTTCGTGATCTGGAGCAACAATGTTGCTTCCACCACCAAGAACAAAGAAGTCTTGATTGCCATACTCATGTACAAAATCTTGAATATCTGAAGGACTCTGAATTTCACAAACTGTTGTTGCTAATCCACCAACTCGAAGAGTTGTGTGATCAGAAAGTTTAAATCCTTTGAGTTGTCTCATGTTGATTATGTTAATTCAAGAACTATCTTCTAGGACTCAATATTTGAGTTTTGCCTCGATAGTTTTGCAAGATGCGGTCATATGTTTTCTTAGACTCTTTTTCTCTATATTCAATATCAGAATCGTGATAACCATGATGTCTTTTTTGCTCTACCGGCAAAGTATTTCCCAGGGCTACTAATTTATGTCCTTTACTTCTTAATTCAAGAGACCATTCAAGATCTGCATTTCGATAAAATTTAGCTTTGGAATTTGCAGGAATTTCCTGCGCAATCTTTGTCTTTATGGCAAATAAATAACCTAATAAAATGTCTACTTCGCCTTCGCCTTTGTCTTCTACACTTCGCCATTCATCATCTAATTTGACCAAAGAACCTTTCCAACCTGCAGCAACAATTTCACCCT
>BJFU01000103.1 GCA_014190035.1 Actinomycetes bacterium
TCAGAGTTTATAGTTAATGCAATTGGCGGAGCGGGTTACGCAGAGCTTTATTCAGAAGTTTGGTTTTTTGCTATTGAAGGTTCATTGTTTGCTGTCTTACAAGTGTTACTTTACGGACGAATTGCACGAGAAGACACAAAAGTTTCAATACTTCTATGGGCTGGATCAATTATTGCCACGATCAGCGTTTGGTTAATTACAACAGACACGATTATCACGGTTGTTTCATCATTAATTGTTGTGACATTTGTTTTGGTAATAGTTGCAGCTCTTACTGAGTTAAGGCACCGAGCTAATGAAAGAAGCGACTCTTCGCACACCTAGCAGCAAACAAGTAACACCTTGCTGTTTTTCAACCCTGGGGTTAATTACAAGTCGCGCTACCGCACGAAGAGTCACTAACAAGACTATGACTTGTAATTAGTTAATTAGTAAGTAAGTACGCTTCAATACGGAGGATTCGCCTAGTGGCCTATGGCGCTGGCTTGGAAAGTCAGTTGGGAGCAATCTCTCAAGGGTTCGAATCCCTTATCCTCCGCCAAACTATTTTTTGCCAAGAATTACTAAATTGGTTTCTATTTCAGTCAGTGCCTTTACATTTTTAAAGTCAAAGACATCGGCACACTCGGGGTTTAATGCAAGTGAATCCACTATTCGAGGATAAGTCAGCACGTATTTAAACTTAGAATTTTTAGAATACTCACATTGCAAACTTGTATAAAGTGGCGTCACTTCTAGATGCCAAGGATCATTTGTTACTAATTCACTAGGGAAACCTAACTGACTTTCAAGCAATCCTGATAAAAGTAGAATTTGCGAAATTGAGTTACTTCTAAGTAGCTCGGATAAGGATTTATCTTTACTTTCTTCAAGAAAGTAGTTTAGTTGCAATTTCAGATTCGTGTAATCACTACTTTCGGATTTGAATTCGCGCAATTGATTCAATTTCAACGTTGGATTATTGATTGTGAAAAGTAATGAAAGTATTACGGATAAGCCCAAAAAGCCAAAAATTGAATTTATAAATAAATAGGAGAATTTTGACTTATTTAACTTAAAAACGCAAAAGATAGTTGGAAGTAGTAAAGCAAAAATCAAAGCGTAATGAAAAGCAAAACCCGCAATTATTGTAGAGGGAAAAGATCTTCCTGCAAAGTAAGGTAAAGTCATAACAGACCAAATACTCAAAACAAAAAGTAAAAAATTTCGTCTCAATATTTTTGAGTTACTAAATGGATTGCGTAGCAAGTTGTAGGAACTTATGATGCAGGAAGTTATAAAAAATGAAACAATAATTAAATGAATACCCATTGCATCCATAGGGACTGCATAATAACCAGACAGAGTTAGCTTTATAAACAAGAATAATTCTTCGATTTTTAAAGGTCTATTAATTATTGAAAAGAATACATAAATTAGAAATAAAGTCAAAAGCAATCCACTCATCACACCAATAAGAAACTTACGAAACGAATATATTTTACGCAATAAAATCACTGAAGCAATTAAAATTGATAAACTTGACGTTAAACCAAATTCTAAATTATTTAAAACATTTACTCCTAGAATTATTCCCAGCGTGATCAACTTGAGCCAACTGTAATTTTTATAAAACAAAATTTTCATTGTCAAATAAATACAGATCAAAGGGACGATTATTCTTAATGGGAAAATAGGGAAATAAGAACTTGGACTCCGACCAATATCCCCAGTTGCAAAAATAGGTAGGATGAAAACCACAAACGAAAGTGAAATTAATCTTTTGGGAACTGTTGATTTAATTAAGAGAAAAGCAAGAAGAATTATTAAGGCTTGTAATATAACGAGGTAGTAAACCGTTATTTGAATCGGATGAGTTGGCGAAAATTTTAACAATGGAATGATAGGAATGCCTAACAAATTGGAGTAAACTGGGAAATAATCAAAAAGTATGGTTTTACCTATTGAATTTGCTATCAGGTCATTTGCAACAACATTAAAATGGTTTTGATCATCACGATATTTTGGAAATTGAATTAAATTTGGCAAGATATAAATAA
>BJFU01000104.1 GCA_014190035.1 Actinomycetes bacterium
CTTGATTTAAGTTCCTCCACCACAAATAGAGGAATAATTGAAGATCTAATTCCAAAAGAAACAAATCCTGTTGCCAAGTTAACCGACAACGCTGCTGAATAAGCACGATTCATTAAAGCAGTGGTAAATAATCTTAAGGATTGGGAAACTTTTGATTTTTCTTTAATTTCCACGTTTTCTTTGTCGTGTGCCTTTAGGAAAAATGCTGAAGCACCTGCTGCTAACAAAAGAGTGAAAGAGTAAACAAAAAATGGAGCACGTAAAGAAATAGCTATAACAACTCCACCAACTGCAGGACCAGCAAGTCCACCAACTAAAAACCCACCTTGAAATGCTGCAGCTGCTCTTCCTCTTTGATCTGGTGCAACAATTCGCAATAACAATGAAAAAGCAGAAACAGTAAACATGGTGCTTCCTAAGCCACCAATACCTCTAAGGACAATTAAATAATTAAAGTCTTGTGCTAATCCTGCAAAAAAACTTGATAAAGAAACAATAAGTAAGCCAACAGTTAAAATAATTCTTTCACCAAAGCGATTAACCCATAATCCAGCAATTGGTGCTGAAGCAAATCTCATGAAAGCAAAAACAGAAACGACAGAACTTGCTGCTAAAGCACTGACACCAAATGATCTTGCAAATACCGGAATTGCAGGAGCTACGATTCCAAATCCGATGGCCACAAAAAATGCAATTAAGGAAATGACAGCAACTTCGTTAGGAAGCCCTCGTAACCAAGGATTATGTCGAATTCTTCGACCCAGAGTTTGCAATAACGTCACAATAAGTTCTAGCCTAAGGGGTGTTAGTAGTTTAAACTTATTCAGATAGCCAGAATCGAAGAAAGAAATGGAGAATCTTGATGTCAAATAAACATCCGATTTCTCTAAACGATATTCAAGAAGCGGCTAAAAGACTTAAGGGAATTATTAGACCCACAGTCATGCTCAATGCCGGATGGCTAGAAAGACAAATTGGGAGTCCAGTTTCTTTAAAACCTGAGAACTTACAACGCGCAGGTTCATTCAAAATTCGTGGTGCTTATAACTTAATGAGTCAACTTTCAGATGCAGATAGAAAAAAAGGTGTGATTGCTGCCAGTGCAGGAAACCATGCACAAGGTGTTGCCTTAGCTGCACAACTTTTAGGAATTAAATCAACTGTTTATATGCCAGTTGGTGCATCAATTACAAAAGTAATGGCAACAAAAGGTTATGGCGCAGACGTTAAATTCATAGGGGATCGTTTAGACGTAGCAATTGCTGCGGCTAAAGAAGCAAGTGAACAAAACGGATCTATTTTCATTTCACCTTTTGATCATCCTTATATTGTGGCCGGACAAGGAACTGTTGGATTAGAAATATTAGAACAAATGCCGGAAGTAAAAACTGTTTTAGTTTGTACAGGTGGTGGTGGATTACTTGCTGGAACCGCCATGGCCATCAAAGAACAGAATCCAAAAGTAAAGGTAATTGGAGTCCAAGCGGCAAATGCTGCAGCCTACCCAAATTCATTAAAAGAAGGAAAGCCAATTGCTTTAGAATCGATGAACACAATTGCAGATGGTATTGCTGTTGGAAAACCAGGTGATGTTCCTTTTGGAATCATTCAAGATTATGTTGATGATGTAATTACTGTTACAGAGAATCAATTATCTATTGCAATATTGCAAACTTTAGAACGTGGAAAATTATTAGTAGAACCAGGCGGGGCTGCAGCAGCTGCTGCCTTTATTGCAAATCCAAAAGCATTTGAAGGACCAGTTGCAATTGTGTTATCTGGTGGAAATATGGATCCATTGTTATTAGAAAGAATCATGCAAACAGGACTTGCTTCAGCAGGAAGATATTTAACAGTTCGAATTCGAATCAAAGATAAACCAGGATCTCTTGCCCAATTGCTTACCGAAATTGGTGGAATTGGTGCAAATATCCTGGATGTTTTCCACTTAAGAACCGATCCAATGCTTGCTTTAGATGAAGTAGCAGTGAATATCACAATGGAAACTCGTGGCACAGAGCATGAAAAAGAT
>BJFU01000105.1 GCA_014190035.1 Actinomycetes bacterium
GCAAAATTCTGTGTTCTTGGTAAGTTTGCATTCGCGTTAAAAGTCATTCCCGCATAGCTCAATTGGCAGAGCACTCGACTGTTAATCGAGTGGTTCCTGGTTCGAGTCCAGGTGCGGGAGCTTCATTAAAACGAAAGTAATAAAAATGAGTGGCACTATCGCCTTAGTTGGTTCAGGTGAATGGTTGCCTGTGATGTTGGATGTTGAAAGAGAATTACTAAATAATCAAAATCCTGTTTATGTGCAACTTTCCACAGCCGCTGGTCAAGAAAGTCTTGCAAGACTCGAGCACTGGAAAAATTTAGCTCAAACTCAAGCAAAATCATTAAATGTTGAATCAAGATGGCTACCAGTTTTTGATAAAGATTCTGCCAACAACCCTGAATTTGTTGAGAAGATAAAAGGTGCAGGATTAATTTATTTAAGTGGGGGAGATCCAACTTATTTAGCTGATACTTTAAGAGATTCACTTGTTTGGAATGCAATTGTCGAAGAATGGCAAAATGGTGCCGCTTTAGCAGGTTGCAGTGCCGGAGCAATGGCATTAACAACTTGGGTACCAAAAATGAGAATAAAAATTGGCAAAAATAATGAAGATGTAAAAGGATTGGGATTATTGCCAAACATCAGAGTGATTCCACATTTTGATCGAATGCTTGGTTGGATTCCAGACATCATCACAAGATATTTAATAAATACACCACCAGGAGTAACCCTTGTTGGGATTGACGAAAATACTGCTCTTATTGGTGGAGTAAATAGTTGGATAGTTAAAGGAGAACAGTCTGTTTGGGTACTAACTCATGAAGGTCGAGAAGAATTTAAAGCAGGACAAACTTTATTAACTAATTAAGCTTTGTGTTTATACCAATCAACATAGATTGGATCTAATGGCTTCTTTCCTTGGATCAAATCTGCAGCTCTCTCAGCAACCATCATTACTGGCGCATAAATATTTGCGTTTGTTACATATGGAAATACTGAGGCATCTACAACTCTTAAGCCTTCAACGCCATGAACTTTCATAGTGTCTGGATCTACAACTGACATTTCATCTGTACCCATTTTTGCGGTACATGATGGGTGATAAGCAGTTTCGCTATCTTCAGCAACCCACTTTAAAATCTCTTCATCTGAACTAACTGAAACTCCTGGAGAAATCTCCCCACCATTAAATTCATCCATTGCTTTTTGAGTCAAAATATTTCGAGCTACTCGAATGGCTTCTACCCATTCTCTTTTATCTTGGGCGGTTGATAAATAGTTGAACAAAATCGCTGGTTTTGTATAAGGATTTGCATCTTTAATTTTTACATGACCTCTTGCATCTGAATACATAGGTCCAATATGTATTTGATAACCATGTCCTTTTGCAGTCACTGTTCCGTCATATCTCACAGAAATAGGTAGGAAATGAAACATTAAGTTTGGATATTTAACATCATCATTACTGCGGGCAAAACCGCCACCTTCAAAATGATTTGAAGCCCCTGGGCCTTTTCTAAAGAATAACCAAGCAGCTCCAATAAATGGTCTTCTCCAAAGTTGCAAATTAGGTTGTAGGGAAACTGGTTTCTTGCATGAATATTGAACATAAACTTCTAAGTGATCCTGCAAGTTTGCACCAACTCCGGGAAGATCTTTAACTACAGGAATTCCCAGAGAACTTAAATGTTTTGATTCACCAATTCCTGAAAGTTGCAGAATTTGCGGTGTATTTATTGCTCCACCGCAAAGAATTATTTCTTTGCCGCGAATAAATTCTTTTTTCTTACCGAAAAGTGTTCTAAATGTAACTTCAACACCAACGGCAGTTTTTCCTTCAAAAACAACTTTTTCCACCATGGCACGAGTCTTAATAGTTAAATTCTTTCTCTTTTTCACAGGATGCAAATATGCACGAGCAGAGGAAAGTCTTCTACCTCTTCTAACATTTCGATCAAAGGGACCAAAACCTTCTTGGCGATAACCATTTACATCATCTGTTAATTGATAACCAGCTTCAACTGATGCTTTAAAAAATGATTGGAAT
>BJFU01000106.1 GCA_014190035.1 Actinomycetes bacterium
CATCTTGAGTTGCTTTAAATGCTGCTCTTACTGCAATTTCTGTTTTGCCATAACCAACATCCCCTGCAATAACTCGATCCATAGGCACACTTTTTTCCATGTCTTTCTTAACTTCATTAATGCAAGAAAGTTGATCTGGAGTTTCTACATAAGCAAATGCATCTTCAAGTTCGCTTTGCCAAGGAGTATCTGGAGAAAATGCAAAACCTTTAGATGCTTGTCTAGCGGCATAAAGTCTGATTAATTCAGCTGCAATTTGTTTAACAGCTTTTCTAGCTCTGCCTTTTGTTTTCTCCCAATCAATTCCACCTAATCTATTTAGCGATGGAATTTCTCCACCAATAAATTTGGTGATTTGATCTAGTTGATCTGTTGGAACAAATAAGCGATCTGCAGGTTGTCCTCTTTTGGAAGCGGCATATTCAATTACTAAATATTCTCTGGTGGCATTGCCTACAGTTCTACTGGTCATTTCAATGTATTTACCAACACCATGTTGTTCGTGAACTATGTAATCTCCTGGAACAAGAGTTAAAACATCAATGCTGTTTTTTCTCTTACTTGGAAGTTTTGAAACATCTTTCATACTTGATCTCATGCCGACAATGTCGGTGTCAGAAATTACTAATAGTTGTTGTTCAGGTAGAGAAAAACCGTGAGAAATATCAGATATATAAATATTGACTAAATTGTTTGCTAGTTCATTTTCTGTAATTTTGGCTGCTAAATCAACACCAGAGAGTTGTTCTAAATACCTTTGCGCAGAACCAGCACCAGCAGATGCTATAACAACTTTCCATTTCAAACTTAATTTATTTCTTAATTCTGTAATTACTGCTGTGAAATCTCCTCGAAAGCCATCAAGTACTCGTGCTTTTAAATCAACAACATCAAAGTTTTGTTCATCATCAACGTGACCTATAAAGGGACTTACTTGCCACCATTTCAGATCATTTTTTAAAGCATTCTTTTCAACTTCTGCTAATTCCTTAAAACCGCCAAGAGCTACTTCTTGTGGAATGTTTCCACCAAGGGATGCACTCATCCAGGCAGCATTAAGAAATTCTTCTGAAGTCTTTAAAACTTCTGCTGCTCTTGATTTAACTTTTTCAGCATCACTAATTAGGACCACGCTATTTTTAGGAAACAAATCAGTAAACATTTGAAGTTTGCCAACTGGTTCAAATTCCTCATTCAAAAATGGTTCATAACAAGCAGGAGCCCATAATCCATTTGGCGCAACATCTAAACTTCTCTGATCTGCAACTGAGAAGTTTCTAATTTCTTCAACATCATCACCAAAGAATTCAATTCTTAAAGGATGCTCATGGCCTGGAACAAATACATCTAATATTCCACCGCGCACAGCAATGTGGCCGCGTCTTTCCACCATTTCAACTCGTTCATAACCAATTTCTACAAGTTTGGTAACAGCAGCTGTTAAATCAATTGAGTCACCAACATTTAATGCAAGTGGTTCTAAATCTGCTAACGATGCAAGGAGTGGTTGCATTAAAGATCTAATTGGAGCAACAACTACATCTAATTTTTGGGCATCTTTAAATTTATTATCAGGATGCACAAGGCGTCTAATTACGCCCAGTCTTCTACCCACAATGTCTGAAGTGGGAGCAATTTTTTCATGTGGCAAAGTTTCCCAAGCAGGAAATTGCGCCACAGCTAAATCTTTATTCCATAGCTTTAAAGCGTGCTCTAAGTCTTCTGCTTCCCGGGCATTTGCGGTAACTGCTAATAAAACCCCATCAGAATTATTTGCAATGTGATTGGCGATTACTGGAAATAATGAATTAGGACTGGCAATTTTATAAACAGATTCACTTTTTATTGCTTGAGCAATTTTGAGCCAAGGCTCAACTTTTGTTATTTCATTAAATACTGAAGCTAAACTCATGAAACAGCCTGTAACACAACCTTGAGTAGCTCTGGTCTGGAAACTATTACATTTTCTACTCTTACATTTTCCTG
>BJFU01000107.1 GCA_014190035.1 Actinomycetes bacterium
TCAACTGGAACATAGTTTCCAACACCAAGGGGTGTGAAACCAAAAAGTAAATTTAAACCAATTGGTAGGAAAATATATGCAAGTACTGCTCCACTAACAAAGAGAGGAACTGCAACACTTACGAAAAGATATGCTCTTAATTTTTCTTTTCGATATAAACCTGGAGTAATAAATCTCCACAGTTGATAAATCCAAATTGGTGAAGTTACCAGCATAGAAGTCACCACTGAGACTTTTATTTGTAATACGAATGCATCTGCAACTCCACCCAAAACTAATCGAACATCGCGTCCGTTTTCTTGGGCTTTTTCAACAATTACATTTACGGGCTGACTAAGAATCTCAAATATTTGAGGATAAAAACCCCAAGCAATCACTGTGCCAATAACAATGGCAAGGGATGCTTTAAATAAACGATTTCTGAGTTCGCGTAAATGTTCTATCAGCGACATTTCTTTAAATCGCTGCACTTTTGTTGCAGGCAAAACTAATTACACCTCCACCTAAATAAAATTTAAGCGGATTTACGCCTCAGGATTTTTTGTTGGTTCTTCAGTCTTTGTAGTGTCGTTTTTGGTTTCAGCTTTCAAAATACGAACTGATCGACCTAGAGAACGTGCCATATCTGGCATACGCTTTGCACCAAATAACAAAAGAATGATGAACAAAATGATCATCAATTCTGGTCCTTGAATGTTCTTAAACATTTAGTCTCCTTTTAAAACTGCCGGCTTGCTAAAAATACTCCTGGCAGGATTTAACCGCCACCTCGAGGTTCTCATGAGGAAGAAGCCTGGGTCAACCACATTTAGGGCACGATTTGGCAACGATTTGGCAAAGGGCTTCATTGCTAGTTGAGGACCTTGTAACCAATCGATAAAGAGGTGGCGGTGATTAGCCAGAGTTGATAGGGAATCAATGCCAAGCCAATTTTCCAATCCGTTTGGAAAGCTATTGCCACCATCGGCACAGTTAATAGTGCAGTTACAGCTAGCGAAACAGCAGCCAGAATTAAATTGTGTTGAATATAAAAACTATGAGCCCATACCAAAGCTGTTATCACACTAAAGGCAAAAGCAATTGTGTAACTTAATCTAAATAAGTTACTTGCATTATTTGCAATGATTACTCCTGCGATAATCAGCACAAGGAAGTTATATGGCCAGGCTATTCCAAAGAGAAAATCAGGTGGTTGCCAAAATGGTCTCTTTAGAGATCTGTAAAAACCATCTCCAGAATTTACCCATAATCCAGATCCAATAGCATAAATAGCTACTAGCGAAATATTTATTACTGCAAAGGTTGCTTTCATAATTATTGTTTATTCCAAAGATTGGCAGACATTAATTCTGGAATTAAAAGTTCGGTAAGAAGTTTAAATAAGGTGTCGCCATCTTCAATATTGATAGAGGCAATGTTTCCTTTTGAATAAGATCCAATTGATCCAAAGGATGAATTTCGATTAACGAGCCACTCAATTGCTTGTTGATCCCAAACACTTCCCGTAAACATCAATGCTTTGTAATCAAGTGATTTTGTTAAGTAAACATCAACGTGTGACCAGTCTCCTGTTTCGCAACCATCAGCTTGAACTCTTGCCTTCTCGAAACATTAGAGCCCCTTGTAAAGCACTGCCACTTCTTTCCGCAGGTGACATTAACCAAATTCCACTATTGCTTGTGGTTAAGTTCATGAAAGATTCAAGCCACTGATTTTTAGAATCTAATAATTTTTGTAATTGTTTTTGAGCACTCAAACAAGTTTCTTTCACACTTGGAGCAATTCCTAGTTTTTCTAGTAATTGAAATAATGCAATAAGGGTTGCTCTATATGACCAGGTACTAACTCCACCTGTTTCAGCTTTAATTGGAAGAAGTAACACTTCTTTTACTAATTTAGTAATTTTGCTATCGGCTTCTCTGGTTAAAGCAACTGAATGAACATTTGCTGGAA
>BJFU01000108.1 GCA_014190035.1 Actinomycetes bacterium
AGACCAGATTTGTGTTAAGAAAAGCTTTTCAAAAAAGATTGCCAGTAATTTTAGTAATTAATAAAACAGATCGTTCAGATTCAAGAATTGAAGCAGTAGTTAATGAAACCTATGATCTCTTCATTGATTTAGCTGATGATTCCATGGCACATGTTTTAGATTTTCCAATTATTTATGCATCAGCTAGAGCTGGTAAAGCAAGTTTGACAAAACCAGAAGATGGCACAGTTCCAGATTCTGAGAATTTGCGCCCTCTATTTGAAACAATTCTTAAAACAGTTCCAGCACCTACTTATACAGAAGGAGCCCCATTACAAGCTCACGTTACAAACCTTGATGCATCTGCTTATCTTGGTCGCTTAGCACTTTGCCGAGTAAGAAATGGTTACATCAAAAAAGGTCAAACAGCTGCCTGGATGAAAACCAATGGCGAAGTTGTAAAGGTAAAAATTAGTGAATTACTAATTACTCAAGCTCTAGAACGAGTTCCAGTTGATCAAGCAGGACCTGGAGATTTAATTGCAGTAGCAGGAATTGAAGAAATCACCATTGGTGAAACATTGGCAGATCCAGATAATCCTGTTGCTTTGCCAGTGATCACAGTTGATGAGCCAAGTATTTCTATGTTTATTGGTACAAACACTTCTCCCTTAGCTGGAAAATCAGGAACCAAGATGACTGCTCGTTTGTTAAAAAACAGACTTGATGCAGAACTAATCGGTAACGTTTCCTTAAGAGTTTTTGACACAGATCGCCCCGATACTTGGGAAGTGCAAGGTCGAGGTGAATTGCAACTTGCAATTTTGGTTGAAATTATGCGCCGTGAAGGTTTTGAATTAACAGTTGGAAAACCACAAGTTGTTACTAGAACTATTGATGGCAAACTTTCTGAACCAGTTGAAAGATTAACAATTGACGTTCCTGAAGATTATGTAGGTGTAGTAACACAATTGTTAGGTTTAAGAAAAGGTCGCATGGAACAAATGACAAACCACGGCAGTGGATGGGTACGCATGGAATATTTAGTTCCAGCACGAGGACTAATTGGTTTTAGAACAGAATTCTTAACTGAAACTCGTGGTACCGGGTTAATGCATCACGTCTTTGATCGTTACGAACCATGGCATGGTGAAGTTAAAACTAGAGCAAACGGATCATTGGTTGCAGATAGAGCAGGAGCTGCAACTGCATACGCAGCATTTTCTGTTCAAGAACGCGGTGCACTATTTATTGGTCCCGGTGTTGAAGTTTATGAAGGCATGATTATTGGTGAAAACTCTCGTGCTGATGACATGGATGTCAACATCACTAAGGAAAAGAAATTAACCAACATGAGAGCTTCAGGTTCTGATGACACAGTTCATTTAGTTCCTGCTCGAAATCTGTCCCTGGAACAAGCACTGGAATTCTTAAGAGAAGATGAATGTGCTGAAGTAACCCCTGGAACTGTGCGCATTCGAAAGGTCATTTTGAATGCTGGCGAGCGAAATCGTGCTCGTGGGAAGAACAAATAGTCAAAGCCTCTTAATCAAAATCTGGACCTAGGTCTAGATTTTGACCACTGACTTTTGTTTGAAGGGAGAAAATCAATTGTCCCTTGATACACCCTTGGCCATCGAAGGAAAATCCCCAGCACAACTTGCTTGGCTTCGTTTTAAAAAAGACAAAGTTGCCATTGTTGCTTTAGTTTTTTCCACAATCATCGTAACTTTGGCTCTGTTTGCACCTTGGGTTTGTGCACTATTAAATATTGATCCTTATTCATTAGATAACTCCACACTTGATTCAGTTGGTATTCCCAATTCACCATTTGGTGGCATGAGCAGGGCACATCCTTTAGGCGTTGAACCTGGCACTGGTCGAGATATTTTGGCCCGATTAATTTATGGTGCAAGAACTTCTTTGACTGTTGCTTTGATTGCAACTTTTTTCACACTTTATTAGGCGTA
>BJFU01000109.1 GCA_014190035.1 Actinomycetes bacterium
CGATGCGATGGGAGCTCAAATTGCATCAGGAGCAGTAGACGAAGGTCAGTGGGTAACAACAATTGGTACAGGCCTAAGTATCAAAGGAAATACCATAGAAAAAATTTCAGGAATAGATTCAGGCTTATATAGCCATCGATCCTGGAATGGAAATTGGTCGGTATCGGCTACTTCGCATTGCGGTGGTGATTCACTGCACAAGAAATTTCCCAATATAAATTTTGAAAATTATAGTTCTAGTGCAAAAGAGATTCAATTTAGTAGTTATTTAGTCTTACCATTAGCAACAACAGGAGAATATTTCCCTTTCACTCATCCTAAAGCGATTGGTTTTGAAAAAGGTGATTCAAATAATTCATATGAGTTGTTTCTTGGATATTTGGAAGGCATCGCATTTATTGAAAGACTTGCGATGGAAACCATTTCTAATCTTGCCGATGTGAGTGGACCTCAAATTTCAATGGGTGGTGGTGCATCAAATTCATTTTGGCTTGAAATTAGAGCAGAAACACTTGGTCGCCCAACCGTAAAAC
Source organism: Actinomycetes bacterium (assembly GCA_014190035.1). GTDB lineage: Bacteria > Actinomycetota > Actinomycetes > S36-B12 > UBA5976 > ATZT02. The sequence goes on from BJFU01000109.1 coordinate 534, forward strand.
CTGTAGAAACCAGTTCCGCATTTGGGGCGGGAATTATTGCATTAGCGGGAGATTCAAAATTAATTTCAGCTACTGCAAAAAAAGTTGTTAAGTATCATCCAACTGTGGTACCAAAAGAAAGTATGATCGAAAAAAGAGAAGTCAGATATAAAGAATTCCTGCAAGAATTAGTAGATCTTGATTACTTACAGCCACAAAGTAAGACAGTTGCAGCCAAATGACTCAAAAATATACGATTGGAATCGATGTTGGTGGCAGCTCTACGAAATCCGCAATTTACACCTTAAAAGGCAAAGTTGTAGGCGAAGGAAAAGCAAATTATCAACCAGTAGAACCTAGAAAAGGCGTTGCTGAATATAACGCTACAGAAATACTTGATGCAGTAGACGAATCTTTAAAAATTTCTTTTACTAAATCAGCTATTCCACCAGAAAATATAATTGCAATAACTGTAGACGCAATGATTAGCGGAACAGTTGGAATTAACGATGAAGGATTTCCGACAACTCCTTATACAACAACTTTGGATACAAGATTTTCAAGCCACATGGACCAGATGATTAAATCTTATGAACCAAGGATACGAGAATTAGTTGGAAGCGGATCTCCAGTTATTGCTGCAAAAATTCTGTGGCATCTAGAAAATGCTTCTAATTCACAGAGTGTAACAAGTAAATTTGTTACAGCTGGAGGATTAGTTGGCGGGCATTTAGCAGAACTAAAAGCAGAAGATGCATTTGTTGATCCCACAGTTCTGTGGGCATTTGGGTTAAGTGACACGAAAGATAGTAAATGGAGTAAAGAACTCCTTGAAAAACTTAAAGTACCCGAAAGTTATTTACCTGCAATAATTCCGAGCACAAAAATTGTGGGTGGATTAAGTCCTGTGGTAGCCAAAAAAACAGGTCTACTATCTGGAACTCCAATAGTTGCTGGAATGGGAGATCAAGCAGCAGGTTTTCTAGGAGCAGGTTTATCTACTTCAGGTGACTTTGGTGAAAGTGCTGGAACATATCTAGTGTTAAGTCATCACACAGATAAATTTGAACCAAATTCTGCAGGACGATTTGATGTTGTACCGTCTGTGTTTGCAAATAATTGGCCACAACAAGCCGTAATAATCGGTGGCGGACATACTAGGAATTGGGCTGAGAATTTATTAGTTTTCAACTCTGATTCATTGAAGAAAGATTTTGATTCTTTAGTTGATTCGGTTTCAATAGGATCTGATGGTTTGGTTTTCGTTCCACACTTAGGCGGACAAAATGGTCCAATAAGAACTAACATGAGAGGTTCTTGGTTAGGACTTGAGTGGAGCCATAGTAGAGCAAACATGGCGCGTGCAGTTTTGGAATCTCTTGCCTATGAATCAGCAATTGCAATTGATTCTATGTCA
>BJFU01000110.1 GCA_014190035.1 Actinomycetes bacterium
TAAATCCGCTAATTAAATCTCTTAAACTATTCATTAACTGATCCCAGAAATTACTTACCTGAAGTATTCCAATTAGTATCAGCAAAAGACCACCAATTTTGGTAATTATATTTCCTTTACTTGCAATGAATTTTCTTAATGGTTCGGCTTTATCCAGGAATAATCCCATCAAAATAAATGGCAAACCAAGTCCAACACAATAAGCAGCAGAAAGTATTGCTCCGCGTTGTGCTGTTGCACTTTGAATCGCAAGTACTTGCACTGCGCCAAGAGTTGGACCTATGCAAGGAGTCCAACCAATTCCAAAAGCGAATCCTAGAAATGGTGCAAAAACTAATCCACTGCGCATCTTCCAGGTCGGTTTAAAGCTTCGATAAAATCTTTCATTAAATAGGAAAATAACTCCAAGTAAAATAGTAAGCAACCCCAGCGCGATTGATATGGGTCTTGAGTTCTCAGCAATTTTTGATCCTAATCCACCAAAGAGAACTCCATATGAAACAAATAAAAAAGTAAATCCGGAAACAAATAAAACCGATCCAAGGAATACCCGGCTCCTGCTCTTAACATCACTCATTCCTGAGGCGTAAGAGAGATATCCCGGTACTAACGGAATAACACAAGGAGAAAAGAATGAAACTAAACCAGCTATAGCAGCTACGCACATAGCTACTAGAAGGTTAGCCTCAAAAATTTGATCAATTAAAAACTCAATCATTTGCCAAGACCTTATCTAACATTTTCTTTAAACCAGCGACAGTAACCTCACCACTAATACGAACAGCAACTTTTCCATCTTTATCAATAATCAATGTTGTTGGAATCGCATTTGGTATCAATGAACCACCAAAACCAAGTAGCAATGAATCATCTGTAAAAGTGGGATAGGTAAGTTTAAAATTCTCATAAAAAGCTTTGGCAGATGAAATATTGTCTCTCGTTAATATGCCAGCAAATTGAACCTCTGGATAGTTAATAGAAAATTCTTGAAGCACTGGTGCTTCAGCTCTACATGGTGCACACCAAGATGCCCAGACATTTACAACCGTTACCTTCTTTGGCTCAAGTGATATCTCACCAGAAGTTAAAGTTTGACCAGATAAAGTTGGTGCAGATTTTCGTTCACTTTTATCAACATAAGTTGCAATTCCACTGCCAGATATAAATGAATTCTCATTCTCAGCAGATAACCCACCGCCAGAGCAGCTAGTTAACAGGAGCATTGAGATAAATATTGAAATGATCTTCATTATTTTTGAGGAAGTAAATGTCTTGCTGGTTCTGAGTAAGAAACACCACTAACCATTCCTTCATTATCTAATTCAAATGATGTTACTGAGGCCAACGTGCACTCACGTTTTCTTGGATCGTGAAGAAGCCTTCTGCCTTCGACAGCGCTTCTCAATATCCAGATTGGTAACTGATGAGAAACGCAGATTGCATCTTTACCTCCTGCCGAATCACGTGCAGCAAACAAAGCTTTTAGCATTCTATTTATTATTTGATCATACGGTTCACCCCAAGATGGGCGCCAAGGGTTATATAAATAACGCCAAGATTTAGGATGCTTTAAAACGCCACTGCCTAATTCAAACTTCTTACCTTCAAAAATATTGCCAGCTTCAATTAAATTTTTATCTGTGGTTAGTTGTAAATTATGTGCCTTAATTATTGGTGCAACTGTTTCTTGAGCTCGCTGCAATGGCGATGCATGAATTGCCCCAAGATTTAGATCCTTTGACCACTGCGCAATAACCTGCGCCATTTGATTACCGCGTTCACTTAATTTCCATCCAGGTTGAAGTCCATAAAGAATCTTTTCAGGATTATCAACCTCACCATGCCTTACGAAGTGAATTACTTGAGCCATAAGGTAAGCATAAAGGAGGGGAATTCAGG
>BJFU01000111.1 GCA_014190035.1 Actinomycetes bacterium
AGCCAGTCTTCTCCTAGAAATACAGTTGAGAAGAGACGAAAAAATAGGCTAAGTAATTTAGGTGAGATTCAGGATTTGAAATATGTTTTAAGGAGAAATTTTATTAATTACATATCAGCCATAGACGCTATTTGGCCAAAATCTTTAAATGATCTGGGTTTCAATAAGCCTTTGGGATTGTTTTTTAAAGGCAATCTTGATTTGTTAGATCAGGAAAATATCTCCATTGTTGGGACAAGGAAATCATCAAATTATGGAAACAGCATCGCTGGTGAATTTGCTTTTGATTTGGCTTCTATAGGATTCAATGTTGTTTCGGGAGGGGCCATTGGAATTGATACTGCAAGTCACCATGGAGCATTAAATGCACAAGGTAAAACAATTTGTGTGCAAGCAAATGGATTACATAAACTTTATCCATCAAAAAATGAAATTCTATTTGAAAAAATAATTAAAAATGGATTGATGATTAGCGAATATCCACCTGGTAGAAACCCAACAAAAAACTCTTTTCTTAATAGAAATCGAATAATTGCAGCTCTATCTAAGTCAACGATGGTGGTTGAAGCTGCAGATATTTCTGGCGCACTTTCTACTGTCAGACATGCGTTAAGAATGCAGCGCTTGGTTTTAGCAGTTCCAGGTTCTATTCACTCCAAATCAAGTGCAGGCACTAATGAGTTAATCAGAAATAGGGAAGCAGAGTCAGTGACTAATTTGCAACAAGTTCTGGAATTGATTTTGCCCCTAGGACAAGTCCCCACGAAGGTAAGTTTAGGAAGGTAAATCAATAAAGATGTGAGAATATTGAAACATGACAAATTCAAACGATTGGTTCGCATCGATTGTTGAGGACTTTGTCAAATATCTCTCAATTGAAAAGAATCGAAGTTTAAATACAGTTAGAACTTATAAAACTGATTTAGAACTATTCTTGCAATTTGCCACAAATCAAGGAATTAAACAATTATCAGATCTTGACTTGAATACTTTCAGACTCTGGTTGGCTGATCAAAAAGATAAAGGATCATCTGATTCCACTATTTCTAGAAGAAGTAGCACTGCACGAGTTTTCAGTACCTGGGCTTTTCAAAAAGGACTTATTAAAACAGATCCTGCTATTAGGTTAATTTCTCCTAAAGTAAATAAAACTCTGCCAAATGTATTGGGCCAAAAGCAAGCAAATACTTTGATGCAAACAGCTTCCAATATGGAAGATGAAGAAAATTCAGTTGCAATAAGGATGCGTGATCACGCAATTTTGGAAGTACTTTATTCATCAGGCATAAGAGTTGGTGAATTAACTGGACTTGATATCAAAGATTTAGATTTTTCGCGCTGCACTATGAGAGTAATTGGAAAAGGAAATAAAGAAAGAGTTGTTCCATTTGGACAACCTGCCAAAGATGCACTTAGAACCTATATCGATGAATCAAGATCTGAATTTATGAATGACAAATCAGGTAATGCTTTATTTATTGGTTCTAGAGGTAAACGTTTAGATACCAGACAAGTTAGAAGAATTGTCACAAGTGCAATTTTGCGGGTTGAAGGAGCACCAGAAATCTCACCACATGATTTAAGGCATAGTGCAGCAACTCATATGTTGGAAGGAGGTGCAGATTTAAGAATTGTGCAAGAACTCTTAGGTCATTCCTCACTTGCCACCACTCAAAAATATACGCATGTCACTATTGAAAGATTAAGAGAAGTTTTTGCTAAAGCTCATCCAAGAGCTTAAGAAAACAGTGGCAAAAGTCGAGGATAAGTCCTAAAACTATTAATAATGGGATTTAAATAAGTCTTTCCTTCTTTTAGTCCAAAGTGTAAACAGCTTTCAGGAAAACAATGAGAACCATTTTGTTGTAAATATCCAATAATTTGTCCTT
>BJFU01000112.1 GCA_014190035.1 Actinomycetes bacterium
TTCAACTTCTTTACCAACTAAGCTTCCTTCGATTCTTCCCACATTTCTAATAGAAGTATTTTCTAAAATAATTGAATTCTCAATTTCGTTTTTTTCTAATAAACAATCATTATAAATTGAAGTGTATGGACCAACGTAGGTATCAATTAATTTTGTATTTTTACCAATAATTGCAGGACCTGAAACAGTTGATCGAATAATTTCAGCACCTTTTTCAATTACAACTCGACCTATTAGTTTTGATTCTGAATCTATAGTTCCTTCATTTGATGCATCAAGTGTTTCTAATACAGCTCTGTTGCATTCCAACATGTCTTCTAATCTTCCGGTGTCTTTCCAGTAGCCAGTTACAAGGTGAGGTTTAACCGTGTGTCCTTGGTCAACTAACCATTGAATTGCATCAGTTATCTCTAATTCACCACGACCTGAAGGTTTAATTGCTCTAACAGCATCATGAATTTTTGGTCTGAACATATAAACGCCAACTAGTGCTAAATCACTTGGTGGATCTTTTGGTTTTTCAACTAAAGTCTTTACGTTTCCTTTGTCATCTAAAACTGCAATTCCAAATTGTTTAGGGTTTGGAACCTTTGTTAAAAGAATTTGTGCTTCAGCTTCACTTTTTGAAAAATCATTTACTAAATCTGTGATTCCACCAAGTAAGAAGTTATCTCCTAAATACATTACAAAAGGATCATTTCCAAGAAAATCTTTAGCAATTAAAACTGCGTGAGCTAAACCTTTAGGAGCATCTTGCGGAATATAAGTTGCTGTGATTCCTAATGCAGAACCATCACCAACTGCAGCTTTTACTTCTTCAGCAGTTTCTCCAACGATGATTCCAACGTCTGTAATGCCAGCATCTCTAATTGATTCCAAGCCGTAAAATAAAACAGGTTTATTAGCTACAGGTACTAGTTGTTTGGCTGAGGTGTGAGTAATGGGTCTTAAACGAGTCCCTGCTCCACCTGAGAGCACTAAAGCCTTCATAGTCCAAGAGCCTACTTGTTGAGGAAAATTCGCCTAACTAGTTAACACTTGGCAACGATAGAGAAACCGAAATTGCGTCTTTATCGCCACAGGTTTCTAACCAGTTAGCTAATAGACGATGTCCACCTTCAGTTAAAACACTTTCAGGATGAAATTGGACTCCTTCGATCGGTGCTGATTTATGTTTAACTCCCATAATTACACCTGTATCGGTTGTAGCTGTAACTAATAATTCTTCTGGAACAGAAGGTGTTTCAATTGCAAGTGAGTGATATCGAGTTGCTCTAAATGGAGATTTTAAATCTTTAAAGACTCCTTCATTTTTATGTTGCACTTGACTAGTTTTTCCGTGCAGTAATTCTGGAGCGCGTGAAACTTTTCCACCAAGTGCTGCACCTATTGCTTGGTGTCCTAAACAAACTCCTAAAAGTGGTTTTTGTTTTTCAATTGCAGCATTTACTATTTCGATGCAAGCTCCAGCATCTTCCGGTGTTCCAGGACCAGGAGAAAGTAAAACTCCATCAAAACCATTTATTGATTCAGCATTAACTTCGTCATTTCTTTTCACAACAACTTCAGCACCTAGTTGTTGTAAATATTGAACTAGATTGAAAACAAAAGAATCATAATTATCAACTACAAGTATTTTGGTCATGAAATATTTCTTTTAACTTGAACGTTGTCTAACAATAGAGAGCCTTCATATGGTGGCAGTTCAATTAAGGCGGCTCTTTGCACTTCATAAACAAGCCCGAACAAATCAACATAGTCCTGTAAAATGGCTACGTTTGGATCATCTCTTAAAGATTTAGATAATTTAGCTACATCTCCTATG
>BJFU01000113.1 GCA_014190035.1 Actinomycetes bacterium
AAACAAAAAACGCCCAAGAAGCACATGAGGCAATTAGACCAGCAGGTGAATCATTTAGAACACCAGGTGAATTAGCACCTGAATTATCGCGAGATGAGTTTGCACTCTATGACTTAATTTGGAAGCGCACCATTGCTTCCCAAATGTCTGATGCAAAGAAGCAGCAAATGAGAGTTGATTTTGATGTTAAGACTAAAACTGGCTCCGATGCAATATTTCGTGCAAATGGATCGGTAATTACATTTGCTGGTTTCTTAGCAGCGTATGAAGATATTGTTGAAGATAAGGCAGATGTTGAAGATACTGATCGCAGATTGCCAGCAATGAGTGTTGGTGAAAAGATAAAGGTAAATGAATACAGCTGTGAGGGGCATGAGACAAAACCACCAGCAAGGTATACCGAGCCAACATTAGTTAAAAAACTAGAGGAGCTTGGAATTGGCCGGCCATCAACCTTTGCTTCAATTATGCAAACTATTCAAGATCGTGGATATGTTGCAAAACGTGGCCGGGCATTAGTTCCTACTTTCTTAGCTTTTTCAGTTACAGGATTATTAGAGCAGCACTTCACAAAGTTAATTGATTACGAATTTACCGCCTCTATGGAGGAAGATTTAGATCGCATTGCAAATGGTGAAGAGGAAAGAGTTGCTTGGCTAACTAAGTTTTTCTACGGCACAGAAAATAATCCAGGATTAGCTGATTTATCCGCTGATCTAGGCGCAATTGATGCGCAAGCAATTAACACCATGAAGATGGGTGAAGATATTGAAATCAGAGTTGGAAGATTTGGTGCTTACCTACAACAAGGTCAAGGAGATGATCGTAAGTTTGCCAATATCCCAGAGCAGATGGCACCGGATGAGTTAACACTTCCGGTTGCAATTGAATTATTAGCCAAACCATCGGGTGAGCGAAAATTAGGAGTTGATCCGGAAACTGGATTAGAGGTTATTGCTAAATCTGGGCGCTTTGGTGCTTATATAACTGAGGTTTTTCCAGAAGAGATAGTTGAAGAGGGCGCTAAGAAAAAACGAAAGAAAAAAGATGCACCAAAACCAAAGACAGCATCATTACTTTCAACAATGTCACTAGACACAGTTGATTTATCTGACGCGCTTCGTTTGCTATCTCTACCAAGATCTTTAGGTTCATATCAAGATGAAATTATTACCGTGCAAAATGGTAGGTATGGCCCATATATGAAACATGGTGCAGATTCACGTACTCTCACAAGTGAGGATCAATTGTTTTCTATCGGACTAGAAGAAGCAATTGAAATATATAAACAACCTAAGGTTAGAAGACGTGGTGTTGCAAAGCCACCACTTAAAGAATTAGGCAAGGATCCACAAACAGAGCGTGAAGTAATTGTTAAGGATGGCAGATTTGGTGTTTATGTAACAGATGGTGAAACAAATGCAACATTAAGACGCGGTGACGCGGTTGAGTTACTTACATTAGAACGCGCACTTGAATTACTTGCCGGAAGACGAGCTTGGGAGATTGAAAACCCAGGTGGATCAAAAAAGAAAGGCAAGAGAGTGAAGAAAAGTGCACCGACACTTACTGAAAAAACTGTGAAAGGTGCGGGAGCGAAAAAGAAAGCCAAAAAGGCTGCAACTGGTGTTGGAAATGCACCAAAATAGCGGTCGTTAGTCACAAGTAGACTTCCATCATGTCTTTGCCATATCCAGCAGCACCCGCGCAATCTGAATCAAGAAGCGTGCTTGCTATTCCTGCGTTTAGGAAACTATGGCAAGCAATGGCGTTTTCATCCTTTGGCGATTGGCTTGGGCTACTA
>BJFU01000114.1 GCA_014190035.1 Actinomycetes bacterium
CTTGCTTTTGTGGCACTTAAAACTTCATGAACAACTTCACCCAATTCGTTTGGAAGCATTCCCCCATTTGTGTCACACAGGGCAACAATTTCTGCTCCACTTTGGGTAGCTGCATTTACAACTTCAAGGGCAAAGTTTTTATTACTACGATAGCCATCAAAGAAATGTTCTGCATCAAGAAAAACTCGTCTACCTTCAGAAGTTAAAAATGCCACAGTGTCTTTAATCATGGCAATGTTTTCTTCCAATGAAGTTTTCAAAGCTAATTCAACGTGACGATCAAAAGACTTAGCAACCAAAGTAATTACTTGAGCTTTTGAATCAAGTAGAGCTCTTACTTGAGGATCGTCTTGCGCTTTTACATTTGGTCTTCTAGTACTTCCAAATGCGGCTAGGGTTGCATACTTTAGTTTTAAATCAGTGTGAGCTTTAGCAAAAAATTCTGTGTCTTTAGGGTTTGCTCCAGGCCATCCACCTTCGATATAACCCACACCTAATGAATCAAGATGTTTAGCAATATTTAATTTGTCTTGCACCGAAAGGTTTAAACCTTCTTGTTGAGCACCATCTCTTAAAGTGGTGTCATAAATATGAAACGCAGAAGCATCTAGAGAAGAACTGTTTGTCATTTTCTTTTCTCCTTATTCTTTCTGGTTCCAGTAAACAAAAAACCCCTCGCTCTCGCGAAGGGCATCAGCACACTTGGTTTGGGTTTCATCACCCAAAAGTGCGCTTAACTAATAATTTCCTGGTTCTTCATTGCCTTTAGTTTGCCTCATCTGTAACAGCAGTATTAAGACAGGGGTAATTTAACCGACCGAAACAGTCCAATTGTGTTCATCTTTTGCTACCCCAGTTTGAATATCCAACAAAGCAGCACGGATTTTGGCTGTTACTGCTCCAGTTTCTCCTTGGCCAACAATGAATTCATCATCACTTGATTTAACTAAGCCAACAGGGGTGACAACTGCAGCTGTTCCACAAGCAAACACTTCAGTGATATCGCCTTGTTCGCAACCTTTTTTCCAGTCTTCAATGCTTATCTTCTTTTCAACTGAAGTCATTCCTAAATCTTTTGCTAGTTGCAAAATGGAATCACGAGTAATTCCTGCAAGTAGAGATCCAGTTAAAGATGGAGTAACAATTTCATTCTTTTTGCCATAAACAAAATAAAGATTCATTCCGCCCATTTCTTCAATAAAACGGCGTTCGATTGCATCAAGCCACACAACTTGATCGCAACCTTCTTTAGCGGCTTGGGCTTGAGCAATTAATGAAGCTGCGTAGTTTCCCGCAAATTTGGCTTCACCAGTTCCACCAGGCGCTGCACGAACATACTCCTTACTTAGCCAAACTGAAACTGGTTTTACTCCAGCTGGAAAATAGTTTCCGGCAGGAGAAGCAATTATTAAAAATAGATATTTGCTGGCAGGTCTAACACCTAAACCAACTTCGGTAGCAAACATAAATGGTCTTAAGTAGAGAGATTTTTCTCTATCTTCTGGCACCCAACTCTTATCCACTGCAATCAATTGCTTTATTGCTTCTACAAATAATTCTTCAGGAATTTCTGGCATTGCCATTCTTTTGGCAGATTTTGCAAATCTTGCAGCATTTGATTTTGGTCTGAAAGTCTTTATTGATCCATCTTTGTGTTTGTAAGCTTTTAGTCCTTCAAATATGGATTGACCGTAATGCAATGTCATGTTAGCTGGATCTATTGAAAGAGGTGCATAAGGTACAACGCGAGGATTAATAAATCCT
>BJFU01000115.1 GCA_014190035.1 Actinomycetes bacterium
AGCGGATAGTAATGGGAATATCCACAGCAATGGACTTCTATAAACAACAATCAAAATCAAAGCAACAACAATAAGAGTTGCTGACAATAATGTTGAATCAATTGATCCAAATGCACCAAACAAGTCGGCAAGAATTCCACCAGCGCCTGTGACGTTGATTTTTAGTCCTTCAACTTCACTTGCTGCATCTCTAATAGTTTTAATTATTGCCGGAAGAGCAGGTTCTCCATTTGGCAAAGGAGTAATGATTTTCGTATTAGAAATATCAACACTTATCAGTAGTGCTTCACCATCTTCAGATGGAATTGGGAAAGATTTTGCTCCATTTACGAGGTAGTCGCTAATTAACTTTCCGTCACCTTCTTCGATCTTTAATGAACCAATTTCAGTTGCGAATTCATTTGCTTTAGCAAGATTTTCTTTAGATAAATCACCTGTCACAACTACTAATGCAGGAAGTGAGTCTGAGGAAGTAAATTGTGTTGCAACATCGCTAACTTTGGAAGATTCAGCGGTTGTTGGTAAGAATGCGGCGTTATCGTTTTCTTGTACTTCAGAAAGTTTTCCAAAAAGTGGGCCAGCTACTCCTGAGATACCCATCCAAATCACAACTACGGCTACTGCCAAGAATGTAAATTTCTTAGGTGCTTTTGTTTTTTTAACTTTAGGTTTCTTTACAGTGGTCTTTTTTGCAACTGCTTTTTTGCTGTGCTTTGGTTTTGCAGCAGGGCTCACGTAATTCACTCCTATGTGTATTTTTAGCTTTTAATCAAGGTGCACCATTTAGGTGACGCCGATTTGCTCTATTAAACAGTGTATTCAAGACAACCGATTTAGCATCTTTTGACATTCACTTATACGATTAAGACATGTCAAATTCTGAGTTAATTATCCAAAACTGGGGCTCAGACGTCGAATATCAAAGTGCTTGGGATCGACAAAGAGAACTGCATCACAAAATTGTTACTGAAAATCATCCCGATGTTGCAGTATTACTAGAACACCAAAATGTTTATACCGCTGGCAGATCAACAAAACCAGAAGATAGACCAACTGATTCGTCCCCCGTTTTTGATATCGATCGCGGTGGTCGAATTACTTGGCATGGTCCAGGACAAATTGTTTGTTATCCAATTATGAAATTAGATGACCCAGTTGATGTGGTAGCTCATGTTAGAAGACTTGAATTATTAATAATGAATGTTTGTTCCAAACTTGGATTAGAAACAACTCAAATTGAAGGCCGAAGTGGTGTGTGGGTAAAAGGCAATGGTTTACCTGATAAAAAAATTGCAGCAATTGGAATCAGAGTTGCCAAGAAAGCAACCATGCACGGCTTTGCTTTGAACTGCAATAACTCACTTGTCGCCTTTCGAAACATAGTTCCTTGCGGAATCGGAGATGCCGATGTCACCACTATTTCTCTGGAATTAGGCAGAGATGTGAGCGTGGCAGAAGTTACTCCCCTGATCGAGGCAGAACTAAGAAACGGTGCGCTCAAGCGCAATGTCTCAAAACGTTCTAAAGTAGAAGTCTAATGACTACTGAAATTGTGACCGGGTTAAATCCGGAAGGTAAAAAACTTCTTCGCATTGAAGCTCGTAATGCTGAAGTGCCAATTGAGAAAAAACCTGAATGGATTAAAACCAAACTTAAAACTGGACCTGAATACACCCGTATTCGAGACATGGTTAAAAAA
>BJFU01000116.1 GCA_014190035.1 Actinomycetes bacterium
AGTTCCAGGTTTTGGAGCTTGCGCTAAGACACTTCCAATTTGTTCATTAACAACTTGTTGCAAGATTTGAACTTGGAAACCAAGATTTGCAAGATCAGTTCTAGCTTGCGCTTCACTTAAGCCAACCACTTGAGGAACAATCTTTAATCCACTAGAAATTGATAGGGAAACTTCAGTTCCAGCACTTACTGCAGTTCCTGCTGCAGGATCTGAACTAATTACTACTCCCTTGTCGCTATCACTTTCAACTTCAATTATTGGACCTAGCTTTAAGCCTTTATCACTTAAGATTCTTCGAGCATCTTCAACTGTTTGCACACCAATTAATTTAGGTACCACAACTTTTGATTTACCAGCACTAATTACTACGTCCACACCTTTGCCTGAAGTTATCGAAGTTCCAGCTTGTGGTGTTTGACTAATAATTGTGTCAATTGGTCTTTCAGAATTTTCTGGCGAAACTTCACCTAGAACTAAACCTTCTTCAACAAGTAAAACAGTAGCTTTTTCAATGGTTAATCCATCAAGTGATGGAACTGTTATTCGATCCCCAGAACTTAAACCAAATATTTGGGTAGCTAACCAAACTGTTAATCCACCAACAAATAATCCAGCAATTGCCAACATAACTAAAACAGAATTGCCACGAGGTTTAGTTCTAGTGAACTTTGTGTTTGGACTCATTTTTTTAGGTTTCGGGGCAACACTTGCTTCAGTTGGTATTCCTTGCAAAACTCTTTCAACATCTGATTGAAAATCCTCTGCGGTTTGGTAACGATCATCAGGTGATTTGGCAAGTGCATGTAAGACAACTGTATCTATCTCATTTGGAATTTGGGAATCCAGACTTGAAGGTGGTGCTGCGTACTCAGAAACATGTTGGTAAGCAACAGAAACTGGGGAGTCTCCACTAAAGGGAGGCTCTCCTGTTAATAATTCATAAAGTAAAACTCCTGCTGAATAAAGATCACTTCTTGCATCAACACTTTCTCCCCTTGCTTGTTCAGGAGATAAATAGTGTGCAGTTCCTAAAACAGTGCTGCCACCAGTCATTGTTGCTTTGGTGTCAGCTAATGCTCTAGCGATTCCAAAATCCATAACTTTTACATCACCATTTTTAGTAATCATCACGTTTGCAGGCTTAATGTCTCTGTGAATAATTCCGTGAGCATGTGAATAACCAAGTGCGTCTAATACACCAATTGAAATTTTTAAAGCACGTTCTGTTTGTAATTTTCTACCACTTTTAACAATGTCTCTTAAAGTTGTTCCATTCACGTACTCCATAACAATGTATGGAACATTTGTGGCACTTCTTCCTTCGCCTTCAATTTCTTCACCCGTGTCATAAACAGCAACAATTGTGGGGTGATTTAGAGCAGCAGCAGCTTGGGCTTCTCTTCTAAATCTTGCAATAAAAGCAGGATCTCTTGCTAAATCATCGCGAAGAATCTTGATAGCTACTGTTCTATTTAGTCTGGTATCAACGGCTTCGAATACTTCTGCCATGCCACCGCGACCAATTAGATCGCCTAATTCGTATCTATTAGCAAGTTTTCTTTTGTCGTTCAATTTATTTTCTCCACAGGTTTAGTTTAGTCAGATTTATCATTTATCGCGGCTTAATTGAACTAACTACATCAGAACAGAATGAATAGGAATAATCCTTAGAGCAAAGTGCTCTTTGATCAAGTCTT
>BJFU01000117.1 GCA_014190035.1 Actinomycetes bacterium
ATTGGTTAACATTAATGCAAAACGCACATACAATTAAGTTTGATAAATTGAGTATTACAAACCTATTAAACAAGTATGGTTTTGAAGTTGTGTATTTTGAACCAGGCATGAATTTAATTGCTAAGAAGTCAAATAAAAGAAATATTGAATTTAAAAATAATTACGTAAATACTTTGGCTACAATAAAGCAGGCTGAATCAAATTTTAAAAAACGAGCCTTGCAAAATAAAATAAGAAACTTACTTGAAATTAATGGGGTATTTGCTTTTTTAATCTTTGTCTCAGGTCCTATAAATACAGTTTTAGTTAAATTAAGAATTCAGAGATATATCAAGTCGATTCTAAAGTTTTTCTATAAGTTCATATAAGCATAATGAACTTTTTGGACATCTTTATTGCAGCAGCTTTTCTTGTGTTTGGCTGGATTGGCTTTAGAAGAGGAATTCTAAGAACTGTTTTAAGCATTATTGGTTTAGTTATTGGTGGAGCAGCTGGAGCAATTGCAACTCCCTCAATTCAATCACTTATTTCAAGTAGCACTTTTGGCTTTAAACCCACTATTGGATTAACCACAATAATTCTCGGTGCTTCACTTGGAATGTTTTTATTTGGAATTTTGGGAAGCTTTCTAAGAGTGGTTTTATTACCTTTTCCCTTTATGAAAACAATTGATTCATTAATTGGATTTGTATTAGCAATTGTGGCAGTTGCTTCAATCAGTTCTACACTTTCGAGTGCGGCTCAAGTAATTCCTAATAAGACTGTAAATAATCTATTTTCAGAATCTCAATTTATCTCCCAAATAGATCAATATCTACCAGATCGGTTCAAAAACGCAGCCCAAAAGATTCAAAACGTAATCACTGATTCGCCATTGCCTGAAGTTTTTAGAAGTTTGGTGGAGTCAAAAATTGCGCCATCACAATTAGCTGAGGAAGTAAATGTCCCAGAAATCGTGAACAAGTCTGTTGCCTCAACTGTGCGAATCGACGGCATCGCCGAGAGCTGTTCTGCAGCGATGGTGGGAACAGGATTCATCATCTCGAATGAAAGAGTTATAACAAATGCTCACGTTGTTGCGGGAGTAAAGGATCCTGTTATCACCATTTCAAATACAAAACTTCAATTAGCTGGAAAAGTAATAGCAATGGATAGAAAAAAAGATGTAGCTGTTATATATGTTCCAGGGCTGAACGGAGAGAAGTTAACTTTTATCGGCCCTGCAACACCCAATGAAATTGGTTTCGTGGTCGGATACCCCAATGGAGGAAATTTAAGAACCAGCGCAGTCTCTGTTTCATCAGAATTCGAATCCATCGGAACAGATATTGACGGCAATGGTGAGACTAAAAGAGATGTAATTGTTTTTGGAGGAGATGTTAGACCAGGAAATTCCGGTGGTCCATTACTTAATGAACAGGGGCAAGTGTTAGGCGTTGTATTTGCGGCTGATGCAGAAAACAAAAACACAGGCTATGCATTAGCTCCAAGTGAAGTTGCGAAGATGGTAAGTGAAACTTCATCCTTGATACAAGAAATTGAAACGGGTAGCTGTTCAAAAGCTTCCTAAATTCAAATTAAATTAATTAGTTTTGGATATTTATATTTATAATTCCAGCAATGAAATTTCTTTTATCTTCAC
>BJFU01000118.1 GCA_014190035.1 Actinomycetes bacterium
GAACAGAAGCTCATCATGCATTAAGAGTCAGACGAGTAAGGGAAAAAGAAAAACTTGTCGTCACTGATGGATATGGATTAGTTGCAGATGTTGAAGTATTGGCTATTGGTCCTGGAGATCAAGTAACGGTAAAAGTCATTGGCAAAAAAACTAAAGAAAAGAAGAAACCTAAAGTTTCCGTTGCTCAAGCATTAGCAAAAGGGGAAAGATCAGATTTAGCTATTGAATCCTTAACAGAAGTTGGTGTTGACGAAATAATTCCTTGGCAGGCAAATCGTTGCATTGTGAAATGGGATGATAAGTCTGAAAAAGGTGTTGAAAAATGGAAACAAATCTCAAGAGAATCATCTAAGCAATCTAGGAGAGCGTTTTTTCCAGAAATCACAAATTGTTTAGATTCGAAGAAGTTAGTTGGAATTTTTAAGGATTATTCAAAAATTATCGTTCTTGATCCTGATTCAACTGTGTTATTTTCTAAATTAGTTGAACAAATAACAGAAGATGTTTTATTAATTATTGGACCTGAAGGTGGCATAGAGGAAAATGAAATGCAACTATTTTCTGAAAATGGTGCGCTAACTGCATCTTTAGGAGAAACCATTCTTCGAACCTCCACAGCTGGTGGAATTTCAGCAGCTATTTTACTTTCAAAAACTAGATGGATAAACTAAGTAAATGACAAATTGTTTATTTTGCAAAATTGTTGCCGAAGAAATTCCTAGTGCCAAAGTATTAGAAAATACTGATTTCTTAGCCTTTAGAGACATCGATCCCAAAGCACCTGTTCATGTTTTAGTGATTCCTAAAAAACATTTCGAAGATATTGTTGAACTTTCAAAAGGTGACAACGTTTTGACAGCTGGTTTAATGAAATTTGCAACCGAAGTTGCAGAGATCGAAAAGCTAGAAAAAGGATTTAGAATTGTGCTTAATACCGGCCAAGAAGGCGGACAATCAGTACAACATGTTCATGCCCATGTCTTGGGTGGCCGTAGCCTCACCTGGCCACCAGGCTAATTAGACAAATTTACATAACTGAATACGATTAATAGACAATGACAAGTATTAGTAGTGACTTCCAGTCTCGAATTGTTGTGCCTCCATCTTTATCAATGTCAGCACTTGTCGGCAGTAGTGATGAGTATTTAAGAACTATTGAAAATAGTTTTCCTAGAGTGGAATTGCATGTTCGAGGAAATGAAATTAATTTACTTGGACCAGCTGACGAAGTTAAATTAGCTAATCAACTTTTTTCTGAACTTATTACGGTGTTAAGAACTGGTCAAAGTTTGAGCGTTGAAACAGTGGAAAGATCTGTGGGAATGCTTAGAAGTGAAAGTGAAATTAGACCTAGTTCACTTTTGACAGCAGATATTCTTACCTCTCGTGGTAAATCAATTAGACCAAAAACTGTAAACCAAAAAGCCTACGTTGACGCAATCGACAAACATACTGTTGTTTTTGGCATAGGCCCCGCAGGATCTGGAAAGACATATCTTGCAGTTGCCAAAGCAGTTCAAGCTTTACAAGCAAAACAAGTTAACAGAATTGTTTTAACAAGACCGGCTGTA
>BJFU01000119.1 GCA_014190035.1 Actinomycetes bacterium
CGAAAAATACTTACCACAAGCGACGCAAAAAGTATGGGACAAAAACCACCAAGTTCCAATGATGGCGAGCAACCCTTAGGTCGCGTTTTAACTTGGACGGCCCTTAGCACAATTGCATTGGCTGCAGTTGAGGGTTTAGTTCAAAAATACTTAGGTAAAACTAAGAACTAAGCACACTCAGTACAAACGGCTTTGCCTTTTGTTTCTTTCGCAATTCTTGATCGATGCATCACTAAGAAACACTTAATACAAGTAAATTCATCAGCTTGTTTTGGCAAAACTCTGACAGTCAATGACTCATCAGAAAGGTCAGCACCAGGTAATTCCACTGAGTCTGAAACATCATTCTCATCAACTTCTACTTGAGGATTGGTTGCTTCAGCTCGCTGCGCTTTTAACTCTTCGAGAGAGTCCTCGGCTAATTCTTCATCCGTTTTACGGGGGGCGTCGTAATCTGTTGCCACTTTCTTTTCTTCACCTCTACTATTTGTATTTAACTTTTTTCTCTACCGCGTGGATAATGCCCTATAACTGCCCTGTTACGCGACTCTCAAACCTGGTGAGTCGTGCCACACTCCTCACACTCATAAACTGTGTCTGCAGGAAAATTACTGGGACTTAGGGAGGACAATCTAATACATGCCTATTTACGAACTAGACGGCCGCATCCCAACTATTGATGCCAGTGCATTTATTCATCCCGAAGCTGTCTTAATTGGTGACGTCCGAATTGGTAAAAGAACCAGTGTTTGGCCCACCGCAGTTTTGCGTGGAGATTCCAGTTACATATCTATTGGTGATGAAACTTCAATTCAAGATGGAACAATTATTCATTGCCAAACAAACAATCCCACAATTATTGGATCTCGTTGCGTAATTGGACATAACACTCATTTAGAAGGTTGCGTTGTGGAAGACAAATGTTTAATTGGTTCGGGCTCAACTGTTTTAGAGGAAGCCCTAATTAAATCAGGAGCACTAGTTGCCGCGCAGTCTTTGGTTCCACCAGGAAAACTTGTTCCAGAAAGAGCTCTTGCCATGGGGGTACCTGTCAAAATACGAGAAAATTCAGTTGCTGAAAATATCTTTGAAGATGGGGTTGAGCACTACTTACATCTATGCGATTTATACAAACGAACTTTGAAAAGAATAGATTAAAAATATTTCTTCGATAATTTAGTTACTAATTGATCTACTTCGTCGAATAGATCAGCGTTTGCTCCAAGTGACCAATCTCCCCCTAATTTATTTCCTGCCAATCCACCTACTCTTCCGCCAGCTTCGGTGAGAATGAGTGATCCTGCTGCAAAATCCCAAGGGTAAAGTCCAAATTCGTAATAAGCATCAAGTCTTCCAGCGGCAACGTAACAAAAATCAAGAGAAGCAGCTCCTGCTCGTCTAACATCTCGAGCGATTACAACAATTTCGGCCATTAGCGCACCTTGTTTTTTTCTTCTTTCGGCATCATAACCAAAGCCAGTTGAAAGTAATGCTTTATCAATTGAGGCACCAGAATTTGTTTGTAATTTCTTTTTAACACCATCAT
>BJFU01000120.1 GCA_014190035.1 Actinomycetes bacterium
GAAAACTCTCACCAAGCGCCAAATTCTTCTCAATAAAGTTTTGGATTGAACTTTGACAGGAACTTGCAGAACTTTTCTTTCGGGGGATTCATCAGGAGTCATTACATCATGCAAAGCAGGCGAGGATTCATCCAATGAATCAGCAATGATTTGCATATTAGAAACTATTGATAAAGTCCTAACTAATACTTCTTGAGCCAATTCATTTCTTTGCTTGATAAGTTCTTGTGCTAAGACATGACCTGCATTTCTTAAGTCTTCTGCAATTTCATCTGTGGCTGAAAAAATATCATCTGATTTGATCACATCAACTTTTCTGCGTACAGATTTTGCGGCAGCAAATAAACCAGAAGATAATTCATGCTGAGCTAGTTTTGGTAAATTCCTATCCACACTTAAATCAAAGATAGTTCGAGCAATTGTTCTTGCCTGCACCACAATGTGTTCAAAAGCTACTGCTTTTAAATACAAAGATTCTGCTTCATCAACTTCTTCTAAGGGTGACCATCTGGCATATGCTTTTGCTTCTAGTGCTTGAGATTTAATCTTTGGTAATTCTTCCACAAGTAATCTAGCTTCAGTTAACCAAATACTGGCATTTGTTTGATTTAAGCCTTGATCTAAACCTTGCGACATGGAAGAAAACAAGGCAGAAATCTTTTTACCTATACTGATGATTTGATCAAGGGTTCTTCCTGCCGGAGTTTTTGCGTGAGAAAAATATGAAAATGCAATAGCAACTCCAGCACCAATTAAAGTAGACCACAATCTGTGAACTGCTGTGTTTTCATTTAAACCAGGTCCAATAACAATCAGGGCAGTTACTGGCACATTTACTGAAGCTACTTCACCAAGTCTTAAAGCTCTTGCCACAATGGCGCAAAATAAAACTGTGGTACCAATTGCAATAATCCCAAAATTAAATAAAAACACAGTGCCAAGGGCAACTCCAGCACCAATTACAGTTCCAATGATTTGGCCAAAGCCTTCACGAACAGATTTATATAAAGAAATACGAATACTTAAACTACAAATAATTGCAGCAACTAATCCGCCATTTTCAACTAAAGCATCACCCAAAAACCAAGCGAAAGCAGAGGCAATAGCTGCAACTAATATTTGTCTGATCCAGATTTTTCGTTTAGTAATTATCTTGACTATTTTATTTTCTTTCAATTTCATATTTCTATTGTATTCGGAAACTATGACAAATCTGGGAGATAAATAAAAATACCCCGCGATTAAGCGGGGTATTTCTACGAGAAGGTTACTCAATTACGGATATTGCTCCCATGACTAAGGAATATAAACATAACATGATTTGAAGAGTTAGCCAAGTTTTTGTACGATTTGTAATCCTTTTGGTTTAAATAAAAATACCCCGCAATGAAGCGAGGTATTTTTACGAGATAGTTACTCAATTACGGAAAGAGATTTCCCCCTGTGCCGAAGGAATATTAAGTTAACACAAATTTTAATTAATTACAAATGATTTAAAGAAAAGTAATCCTTTTGGTTTTATTTATCCACAA
>BJFU01000121.1 GCA_014190035.1 Actinomycetes bacterium
GGTCTCCTTCATTGCAAAACATGATGGCATCAAAACCAGCATTTAATAAATGTTCTGTATCTCTTTTTACATGGTCAACTAATCCTTGTACTCCAAGTTTTTCGTCATAAAGAGGAGTTCCAGGCAGTGGCGGAACGTGAGCCATTGCAATTAATGGTTTTTTTGCTTTTGGAAATATCTTTTTGAATTTATCTGACATTATTTCTCCTCTGATTTTTTATTTTGTTCTACGTGGATTACATCTACACCCAGTTTTTCTAACTCTCTAACTACTGGATTATTTGGTTCAGCATCTGTGATCAATACATCTATCTGATCAGCTGATGCAACAGAAGCAAACGCAACTTGGCCTAACTTGCTTGCGTCTGCTAAAACAACGCATCTCCTGGATGCCTTTATTGCTGCTTGCTTAACTTGTGCATCTTCAAGGTTAAATTCAGTTAATCCGTTTTCGGCTGAAATTCCACCTACACCAAGAAAAACAGTGTCACAGTTGAAACTCGACAATGTATTCTCAGCAGTATTTCCAATCATGCTCATTTCACCGGTCCTAAGGACTCCACCAGTAACAATTGTTCTTATCTCAGGTTTTGTAGAGAGCTCTGATGCGATTTGAAGCGAACTTGTAATTGCTGTGAATTTTAAATTACGAGTAAGGGCCTTAGCTAATTCAAGTGTTGTAGTACCCACATCGATAATTACTGTTTCATTTTCGTGAATTAAATCCGCTGCAGCTCGGCCAATATTTTCTTTAACTCTGTTTGCCGTCCCAGCTCTTAAAGCGATAGGAGGTTCAAATGAACGTCCAAGTGATGAAATCGCACCGCCTCTTACGCGTCTTGCTAGTCCTTCCATTTCCAGAAACTCAAGATCTCTTCTAATAGTCATTGAAGAGGTTCCGAACTCTTGGACTAAATCACCAATAATCACCTCGCCCGAATTCTTTAGTTTGGTGAGGATTGCTCGACGACGTAGATCTGAGGACATATATGCAAATTACTGCTTAGGTGGTTGAAAAGCAATAAGAAGGTGTTACTTTCTGTTCATTTGTAACATTTAGGTAACAAGTGACTATATATATGTGGAGATAGACCGAAAAGTCTCTATTTTCTTAACAAGACAGGTTCTTTTAAAGCACCCAAGGATGAAGCTGAATCTTCAGCTGCCTGCATAACGGCCACCACATCACGAGATTGTTGAGCATTCACACTCATTGGGGTTTTGTTTAACAAATAATTAACCAGGCTTTGATGGAAACTAAACGGTGTTGGTTTTATGTTTTCCACAGCTTGTTTTTTTCCATCTGGGTGGAAAAGATAAATAATGGCAGGAAGATCTGTCACAGTTTTACTGCTGTGATCCCATTCACCCACAATTGATCCTTTTGTTCCTAAAACAAAATATTTAGGTTTTCTAGCTGCTGCTAAATCAGAATTAGTAAATACAGCTTGGACTCCATCATTAAAAGTTAAAGTCACTTGAGAGTGATCAGCATTGGTGACATGATCCCAAACTCTTTTTTGG
>BJFU01000122.1 GCA_014190035.1 Actinomycetes bacterium
CGCCCAAAATCCTGGTCCAAAGTTAATGCAACTTGGTATAGCCAACACCTTAACTAACGGTGGAACTCAAGACTATTAATTTAATTATTACGGAATAGGTAAGACTAATTAATTAAATGAAGTTATGAAGCTTTTGGTAAATCTTCACTGAATGCTAATTCTAATAACGATCTTAATAAGAGCGAAATTATCTTAAATAAATCTGTTGCTGAAGGACTCTAGTCCTGAATACAGTTCTGAACAAAAAATACAAATTTGCGCCAAGTATTTTGGCTGCTGACCAAGGAAATATTGCAGCTGAAGTAAGACGTGTACCTAATGCTGATTGGTTTCACGTTGATGTTATGGATAATCACTTTGCTCCCAATATGGGGTTTAGTGCAGCAGCCTTAAAGTCTGTTGCAGACTTGAAACAAGCTCCAATTGATGCGCACTTAATGATAGAAAACCCAGAGAATTCTCTGAAAACTTTCATTGAAGCAGGGGCTGATTCTTTAACTTTTCACGCTGAGGCAACAAATAAAATTGATGAGTGTATTGACATTATTAAATCAAGTAACAAACGAGTTGGAATTGCCATCAAACCAAACACTCCTTTTAATGAAATCAAGCACTATCTAAATAAAATTGACATGGTTCTGGTTATGACAGTTGATCCAGGGTTTAGTGGCCAAGGTTTTCTTGCTAATCAAGTAGAAAAAATAAGAGAAGTTCGTAAAGAAATTGATAAAACTAATTTAGATATTTGGTTGCAAGTTGATGGTGGAATTGGCTTAAAAACTCTTGAAACTACTTTAGAAGTAGGAGCAGATTTTTTTGTTGTTGGATCTAGTGTCTATTACGAAAAGGATCCACAAGCAGCTCTTAATGCTCTACGTAATTTGATTTCGTAATAATTATTGTTCCAACTTCAACTAGAGCCGTTTTGCACATTTAACTGCTATTTTTCTACTAATTAACCTCTCCCTTAAGCAAACAAGTCTGTCTTATGGCCTAAAATAGAAGCAAAACAAGGAGAATAAATAAATTGAATAACTTCATCACCCCAGCAACTAAAGCTGTGCAAAAGTGTTTACAAAACTATGCTGTTTTTCAAGGCCGAGCATCCCGCAGTGAATTCTGGTATTTCTTCATCTTCTTTTATGCCGCTAATCTTTTAGGAAATCTAATAGCTGACTTTGTGGGATCTTTAATCACTCTTGGTTTACTTCTTCCCTACCTATCAGCAGCTGTAAGAAGAATGCATGATCGAAACAAAGCTGGTTGGTATGTATTAATTCCGTTATTTAATATTTATCTTCTAGCAACACCTGGAGACACAGGCAATAACCGTTTCGGTGGCAAACCAGAAAAGTTTTAATCAAATAAAAGTAAGTAAAGCGGGTGTTTGCGTATTTTGCAAACACCCGTTTTGCATTTGGCCCTAGATTTTCTATCTTTTTCTTGAAGTAGTTTTCTTGTTAGCAAGTCTCCAGTGGAATATAAACAATGGAATGACTAATAGATAAGCACTCACATTTCC